>JBMSAO010000027.1:0-2164 GCA_049414425.1 Desulfurococcaceae archaeon | reverse complement strand
AGTTCGCGTAGTTTGCACTCTAAGTGCTCACGGAAGGCAACGGGGTCCTCTATTCGTGACCCGCAGAGCGGGCAGACTCCTGTAGCTTTAAACTTCTCAGTGTAGACTCTGTAGAGGCTCTTATATGCCTCAGTACCCTCTACCCTGCTTCTCAGCTCGTTGAGAGCTCTCTCCGCATCACTTATATCTCCTACTTCAACCCCGAGGAGATCGCTGAGTTCACCCGTGTATTTTGAGACTTCTTTCTCAATGCTCACTATTTTTTCTTCTAGCTCGTTCTTCTCCTCCAGCGACCTCTTTAACTTCACTCCTTCACTACTCCACCACTCATAGACTTCTCTTAATTTCTCAACTCTCTCCTTCAGCTCACGGATTCTACATTGAGCTAAAGCAGATTCGAGGCGTTGAGCTAGCGATAAGTACTCGCTAGCTGAGCGTAATCTACTCTCAATAGTGCTCACAGCCTTCTCTAATTCACCTACACTTGCTTCGAGCTCTCTTATCTGCTTCTGTAATGACTCCTTATCTCGACGTAGCTTCTCAATGGTCTTCTTCTTATTGTCGAGGTCCTTAATGATCATGTTGTATTCGCCTTCGAGCTTCATTTTCTCCTTAGTTATCTCCTTGAGTACTTCTAGTGCTCTCTGCAAGTAGCCTAATCCGAGAAGTGAGAGAATATACTCTCTTCTCTCAGCATCTCCTATATCAATAATTCTCGTTAAATCCCCCTGTAGCGCAATAACCGTAGACTTCATGAGTGTTCTAGCCTCGTTCTCTGATAGATTACTTAGCCCTAGTATCCTCCTGAATTCTGAGACAACGCTGTCTACTCCTGTTGCTCTGAGCCTCTTAGACTCCCCCTCTAGTGCGTGCAGGAAGGCTTCAGCTGGCGCTGCAACGTGTAATCTACGAGTTACAAGGTAGTTCTTACCGTTAACTTCTACTTCAACTCTAATTTCACCTGTGCTCGCTCCGCGCGTTACTACGTGCTCTTTCTTGCCTCCTCTCACGTCTACTTGTCTACCCATGAATAAAGCCATGTATATTGAGTCAACTATAGAGGACTTCCCGGCGCCGTTAGGCCCAATAATTGCTACTACTCCACTCGGGAACTCCACGGTGGTATTCTCATGAGAGAGTATATTTCTCAGCTCTACTCTCTTAATGATCACTTCTTACTCACCAGTCTCTTAATCTTAGCCACGAGCTTCTCGTCTCCAAGTACCCTCTCAACTATAACCTTAACCTCCTCCTTGCTCTCAGAGCCCCTCAATATGGCGAGAACTAGCTCTGCTACATTGTGGTCTCCAAGGATGCTGTAGACTACTTGGTCGAGTGTTGGAGCCTGCGAAGTGCAAGGGCTCTCGGCGATGAGGCTCCTAAAGGCGGACCCACCAGCCTCCTCTTCTTCAACATCAACTTTATACGACAAGACCCTCTTCTCCTCACTTAACTTACGCAAGTACTCATTTATTCTCTTTAATTCAACGTTACTCGGCTTATACTTGAGGACTAAGCGTAGAATAGGGGGTTTAGGAAGACTATCTAGTCTAGCTTTTCCAATACTAGTGAGTATGTCAGTGTAGCTCCTGGCCTCAATTACAATCCACTTACGGGGCGTGTTGAGCTTAACCCAGTTAACAGCGGCTTCTCCTCCACTAATGTCTACTAATGCAACGTACTTATCGTTTGACGCTTCAAGTACATTTAAAGCCTCCGTGGAGCCGGGATAAACGGCCGGCGTCCCCCTGTAAACTGTCTCGTACTTTAAGTGGTAGTCGCCTAGAGCTACATAGTTGTACTTGTCCGCGCCTAGCTCAGCTAGTGACGCGTGGGCACTTGGCATATTGAGCTCTCGGAGTAGGAGGTGTGCTAGCAGTATTCTCCTCTGCGCCTCTGGCGGCTTCACGGACTTAAGGTGCTCTCCAATCGCGATCGGGGAGATGTGAGGTATAGCCGCGACTCCAATTTCGCCACCCCTTAACTTAACGATGTGAGACTCCGGCTTATCCTGTGCGAGTAGGCGTAAGAGGCCTATTTCCCCTAGAACTCTGAGTGGTGGGAGCTGCGATATATTGGGCTGGTCGTGCTGACCGGCGACTACTAGGAGCTCTACGCCGTGTTCTCTCAGCTTCTTGAGAGCCCTGTAGGCGAAGAGGTATGC
>JBMSAO010000026.1:0-12366 GCA_049414425.1 Desulfurococcaceae archaeon | reverse complement strand
AGTTCTCTGTAGACGCCGTCATTATATATAATTGAGTACTCTCTGTTCGCATAGACCCCTCTACGCCAATTCCTGTAGAACTTAATAACTTCTCGTGGTGGCAGCCCAGTAGTAGCCGCGACGTTCTCGCTCCACACGCGTAGTCTGCTGCCCGTAAATGGCTTAAACACGCTCTTATTAGACTCTACGAACTCCACTATATTAGCGGACTCTCTCGCGCCGTACACTACGAGGTCGATATCACTCGACTCGGCGTTGTGTATGCCAGGTAGTAGTGAACCTGTTACACCAGCGAGTACACCGGTGTTTACACTAATCACGCTAATTAGTTCTAGAGTCAACGCCTCGAGGGCGTCTCTGATCCTAGAGTACAGTTCTCTCGCGCGCTCGAGTGGATCGTAGATTCTCTTAATAGCGTGTAGTGGAATATATGGGACTGCGAAATCAAAATACGGCACGTAAATACGCTGCTCGGTGTGCTCGTGTACTTCTCTAGGCGTGTACTTCTTAACAACTCTCTCGTAGAAAACACCGTTCCTACTCCACAGAGTCACTCTACTTGTAGGCGTGTACTTCACGTATCCTATAAATCCGCAGCAGAGGTGAGCATTGCCAGTTATTACTGCGAGAGAGCCGTCTCCGAGCTCGACGTAGTAGTGGTCCAGTAGTTTTAGACCTAGCCGAGGCAATTTCACTCTACTCTCTGCTCCGGGACCTCTCTGAGCTGCTCTAGAACGTAGTTTCTTATACTGTTAATGTCCGGGAGGCTTTCAACTAGCTCGCCACTATTAATGTACTTTCTCAGTAGTGGAGTGTAGCCATCTGGTATGTCGCCGGGTTTTTCGAGTAGTGTTACTATGTCATTTAACCCAGGCCTCTTCCTGTAGACTTGCTTAGCCCCCGGTAGCTTGCCTCTCTTAGTCACAGGCCTCCACGCGCCGTCTTCAAATACCTCTACAATGTCGGCACTAATGTCTACACTTGGAGGCATGACTATGCTCGTACCCACGCCAAACGCGTCGACAATATCCCTCAACTCCACAATTTCCTTCTCATCAATACCCCCGCTCACGACGATCTTTACGTTCTTGTAGCCGTGGATATCTAGTGTCCACCGCACTTCCTCGACTATTAAGCGCATACTACCCCTCCTACTACTTGGAGTGTCGAGCCTCACTCCATACAGCCTCTCGCCGAGTAGCTTAGCCGCCATGAGGGTTTCTTCTCTCTCGTCGTAGAAAGTGTCAACGAGCATTATCCTGGGGACACTGGGCTCCACGACTTCGTCAAACGCCTTCCACGCCTCGACTTGATTGCCAAATACTATTATGAGAGCATGTGGCATTGTACCTTGTGGTCTGAGTCCAAGGTACTTCGAGCTCGCTACTCCAGAGACGGCGTCTACTCCTCCTATATACGCAGCCCGATCCAGCATAGGGGCTATTGCGGGGTGTGCGGCTCTAAGCCCGAAGAAGAGCACGGTTTTATTCATAGCAAGTCTCTTTATACGAGCTGCCTTAGTGGCTACACTGGAGTAGTGTCTGAGAATTCCGAGTAGAGCGGTCTCGTATACTGCGAAGTCGTCGTAGTAGCCTTCAATTATCATGAGGGGCTCTCCGGGCTTAAAGAGAGTGCCCTCTGGCATAGCGTAGACTGTGACCGGCTTACCCCTCAGGACGTATAGAGCTTCTTCTAGGCCGGCGAACACGGCCCACTCATAGTTCTTTGGTAGTTTAACGACATGGAATTCCATGCGGACTTTCTTTCTAATGTTCTTAGCTCTCAGAATGTCGCGTGTCTCTATAAAGTACACGTCTGTGACTAGACCACTAAGAATATCTTCTTCACTCGCAATGTAGAGCCTCACTCTACTCACCCATAACCATTACTACTACTTCTCTCAAAGAGCGCGGCCCGTCCATTTCTAGTAGGAATATGTTTTGCCAAGTACCCCTCACAATTCTCCCATTTACTACTGGGAATACTCGAGTCGAGCCGAACAGCGCTGAACCTATGTGCGCGTGGGCGTTGTCGTCGATCATGTTGTGTTTCCACTTAGAGCTACCGGGCTCGGTGAGCTCTTTGACTTTCTCAATTATGTCGTCGAGAAGGCCTGGCTCGTGCTCATTAACAATAATACTGGCAGTAGCGTGCGGGGCGTGAATGAGTACTAGGCCGTTCTTTACACCGGATTTTTTAACGACACTCTCAACACTGCTAGTTATGTCTAGGAGTTGAAATCGAGTAGTAGTAGTTAGCTTAACGACCTCGTAGTAGACTTTAACCATGTTTAAGCCACCTCTACTATAAGGAGACTTGAGAGTGTATATTTTAAGGATTATTTCGAATTAGCACTTATCAGGCAGAGTAGGGGTGTATTTTCGTGAGCGATGAGTGGTGGAGGCGGCGGAGGAGGTTCTGGGAGGAGTTTTTCGGGGATGACGAGTTCAGGAGAATATTCGAGGAGATAATGAAGAGGTTCGGTGAGCTGACACCTGAAGATTTAAGAGACATTGCTAGAGAGTTCGAGAGGAGGGGGGCTAGGACGTATGTTTATGGTTTCAGTATAACAATAGGTCCTGATGGAAGGCCAGTAATACGTGAATTTGGAAACGTTCCGCGTAGAAGAGGAGAGAAGGCTGTTATTGTCGAGGAGCGCGAGCCTCTCGTAGACGTCTTTGAGAGAGACGATGAAATAGCAGTTGTCGCGGAGATGCCCGGTGTAGAGAAGGATAAAATAAGTGCTAAGGTCTTGGAGGACGAGAGGACACTTATAATTAGTGGCAGTGACAGCGATAGGAGGTACTACAAGGAAGTAGACTTGCCGGCGAGAGTAGATCCCTCGTCCCTGAAAATGACGTATAAGAACGGAGTTCTCGAAGTGAGGTTGAAGAAAGCGGGGCGCGGAGTTCCAGGTGTTCGAGTGTAGTAGGCTGAGAAACAGAGAGATGCGAGGAAAGCTAGTTGCTAGTAGGCGTAATTAGTGATAGCCACGACAACTTAGAGGCTTTGAAGAGGACTCTGAGAGAGCTACTCTCACACAGAATTCAACTGCTCTTTCACTTAGGGGACTTCATAAGCCCCTTTACAATTAGGTTACTGAGAGATCTAGTTGGAGACGTGCCAGTAGTGGGAATTAAGGGTAACAACGACGGAGACGTCTACCAGTTGCTAAGGCTTTTTACACAGTACAACTGGACGTTTAGAGTAGAGCCTTCAATTATTGAGGTCTCCGGGAGGAGAGTTCTCCTAGTTCACGGGTACGGAAGCGTCGAAGACACAGTTAAACTCGTAAATGCGTGGGCTTCGAGTCTAGACGTAGACGTTGTTCTCTACGGTCATACTCACAAAGTAGACGTGAGGAAAACTAACGGAAAACTCATATTAAACCCCGGCGAGGTCTGCGGGTACATAACTGGCAAGTCCTCTTACGCTCTCCTAGACCTCAAGAGCCTCGAGGCAGAAGTCTATATTATCTAGGTGGACTCTAAGTAGAAGGCTCAGAGCACGCGCGGGGAGAGTCTGTTATGTCCTCGTACTCAGCTAGGCGCGCCGAGCTGGGTGAGGGGTTACAGTATCACTTAATGATCAAGAGGGGGGATGTGAGTCGATACGTACTCCTCCCAGGGGACCCAGAGAGGGTTCCACTAATAGCGAAGTACTGGGACAAAGCGTGGCATGTCGCCTCACACAGGGAATTTGTAACTTACAGCGGGCACTACAAGGGCGTCTTCATATCTGCTACTAGTACTGGTATTGGAGCCCCCTCCACCGCGATAGCTGTCGAGGAGCTCGCTAGGTGCGGTGCTGATACCTTTATAAGAGTGGGGACTACGGGGGCTCTAAGAAGGGATATTAGAATAGGAGATCTCGTCATCTCCACTGGGACTGTTAGGCTTGAGGGTACTAGTAGACACTACGCTGTTCCCGAATACCCCGCAGTAGCTAGCTTCGAGGTAGTCCTCGCACTAATAGAAGCCGCGGAGACTCTCGGCGTTAACTACCACGTGGGGTTAACGGCGAGTAGTGACAGCTTCTATGTTGGACAGGAGAGGCCCGGTTTCAGAGACTACTTACCACCCTTCCAGAGAGGGCTAATCGAGTACTTGAGGAGTATGAATGTTTTAAACTTCGAAATGGAGGCTTCAGTTATATTCGTGCTCTCCAACATATACGGCTTGCGAGCAGGCGCTGTCTGCGCGGCTATTGCTAACAGGGAAACAGACGAATTCAAGCCGGGTGCTGGAGTAGAGGACGCTATTAGAGTCGCTAATGAGGCCGTGAAAATCCTCAGTGAGTGGGATAGCGAGAAGGAGAGGCGTGGAAAGAAGTACATTACAGTAGACATCCTCAAGTCGACGAGAAGGTGAACACCATAGTATATACCCACACAGCTGTTGGCAACGTGAATATAGACATAACACTCTACACTGAGAAGCCCCCTCAAATAGGGGGTACAGTACTCGCTAGTAGTCTCAAAATACGCCCAGGAGGAGCCGCTCTAAATTACGCAGTTACAGTTGCGCAGTACGGTCACAGAGTCTACTTAGTTGCGAGAGCTTCTAGTCACGTGCTTGCACGTAAAGTTCTCGAGAAGATTAAGCAGTACGGAGTCAGAGTAGAGAGCGTAAAGCTAGTAGAGGGGGCGCCTGGAGTAGTAGTAGTGCTCGTTGATAAGAGCGGCGAGAGAACAATGATCAAGTATCCGGGTGTGAACGAGGAGCTTAAGCCGAGTGATCTTGAGTTGAGCCTGCTGAGAGGAGCCCACGTTCTACACGTGGCTAGCGTTAAGCCCGATGTGGCGTTAGGCTTTCTGGAACTCGGGAGTAGAGAGGGCATTGTGACTACACTTGACCCGGGAGGCTATGTAGCTGAGTGGAGTAGTGATCTACTCGTTAAGGCGCTGAAACACACTCACACTCTCTTTCTCAATGAGCAGAGCTTCTGCACGCAGTTCAGAGCTCTGAGTATAGACAAGTTCTTCAAGTATGGACTGAGCGTTCTCGTTATTAAGCGAGGAGGTAAAGGTGCAGTAGTACTAACGCAGAGCCGGTGTTACAGTGGCTACGCAGAGCCCATTAAGAGAGTAGTAGACACTACTGGTGCCGGCGACGCTTTCAGCGCATTCTTTAACGCGAAATACCTCGAGTCTAAAGACCCGGGGCTCTCACTAGTATATGGATTAGCAGCCGGAACCCTCAAGACCGGGTTTAGAGGTGGTTTTATGAAGTGGAATTCAAAGCTCTTTGAGCTCCAGTTAGAGAAAGTCGTCGTTGAGAGGAGAAGTTGCAGTGAGGTAGTACTTTGCACGGAGAGCTGAGAGAAATAGTGGAAGTACTTCTGACCAGTACTCCGGGAGACTTAGAAATACAGAGTAGCGAGTGCAGCGTAGTAGTCAAGTCTAGGGGTAGAGGAATCAGCGTCATAGCGCCCAGAAACCTCTCTGGTTGTTTAGCTATAGTACTACTCTACTTGTACGAGCTTACAGGAGAGATTTTTAAACACTACTTAGCGTGTACTAGAAGGCTCCGCGAGCTCGCCAGCTACATTGATTTAGCTCTAGACATCTACGTAGTCGACTGCGACGAAGATACGCGAGCACTAGCAGACCTAGCTGGAGTGCTGATTAGAGACTTCAACTACACTCTAGAGAGAGCTATTAGTGTATCAGAGCTACTAGTACTAGTTAACAGGGAGTCTAGTAGAGTTAGACAGTACCAGGAAGAGGGCGTGGGAGAGGCCAACTACGCTCTCTACCAGGAGTCGCTTAGTAGAGTTACTAGCTCTCTAAGGCGCCTCGAGCTAGAAGCTCGCGGTGGTGAAGTGGAGAGGTTGCTCAATGTAGCGGGCAGAGCTGTTAGAGGGGAGATCTCAGGTAGAGAAGTCCTAGAACGCGCTCTCTTAAATGAAGGCTTTACGAGAGTATACTACGCGAGCAGGGTACTAGGCGCGTGTCCTCAGAGTGTTAGAGATGTTATCAGCGCTCTCAATGACAGAGACTGGTCTAGAAGGCATACTCTCATACTCGCACCCGGTATTTTGAGTGTCATATTCAAAAAGATTATTCCCGCAGAGCGACTCGTGTCTCTACCCTAGAATTCTCAGAAAAATCCCCACGTCGTAGAGGTTTACGTACACGCTCTTTCTGCTACTCCACTTCGAGAACCCTATGACCTCATTATCCGAGTGGTCAATTACAGTGTAAACTCCGATCTTAGAGGGGTACTTCTTAATTACGCTCTCGGGTAAAATGTCGTTCCCGTAGAGAAAAGCCTTGACCCCCTGATCAGACACAATTATCGCCGAGCGAAGCCCCCGCTCTCGTAGTATTCTACTAGCTAGAGTAGTTGAGGGGATAATTGTCTTCTCAGTGTAGACGCCGAGCCACAACCCCTCGTAAATAACTCTCAAGCCACCTAGACGTAGCTCTCTAGCACTAATCTCCTCGCTGTGAATAGCGCAGAAGTCATTTATACACGTGAGTCTAACTCCCTGGTTAATGTACTCCTCTGGGTCTACGTCGTAGAGCTCTCTTATAGTAGACTTGAACTTCTCTACTACTCTCTGCGGGGCTTTACCGGTTCTCAGTTCTAGTCTCTCCTTCTCAGAAGGCATATTGTGTACCCGAAGAGCCCGTGTTTGTGAGGCCAGAGTCTAGTACAGTTCTCGACACTCTCACTGAATTTTAAATTGCGAAACTCAACTATGCCCTTTGAGTAGTCTAGTAGTCTTACAGGAGGCTCTACTACTTCTAGGTTCTTTTTCGCATTAATAACGTAGTTGACAACGTACTCGTTCTCTTCAGGCGCGATACTACACGTAACGTACGCTATTAACCCGCCGGGCTCGACTACGTCTATTAGACTGGCTAGTAGCTCTATCTCCCTCTTTACGAGAATTGCTAAGTCCAGAATACTTGTCCTCCTCTTTCTACCAGGGTCAATGGAGATTCTGCCCTCACCACTACACGGGGCGTCTAAGAGAACTCTGTAAAACTTCTTTTTCAACTTACTACTCAGAGCTCTCGCGTCGCTCCACGTGACTACTATATTATTGAGTCTCATTCTCATAATGTGTCCTATGAGAGCCTTGAGCCTGTAGAGTACGAGGTCGTTAGCGTACACAACTCCTCTGCCACCACGCTCCTCTAAGAGCTGAGCAATATAAGTCGCCTTGCCTCCGGGAGCCGCGCACGCATCTAACACGTCACCTGTGTATTCGTGTAGTAGGAGGAGAACTGGTAGTAGACTACTCGCGTCTCTGTGAACATAGTAATAGCCTTTTAAGTACTCGTGTGTAGCCCCGAGTTTAGGGCTCTCTGGCCTCTCGATAACCCAGAACGAGCCTGGTGCCCACGGTATTTCTTCTAGTTTAAACCCAAGTCTCTCAAGTCTACTCTTAAGCTCCGAGGCCGTAGTGACTAGCGTGTTCGTCCTTACAACTGGCTTTACTGGCTTCTCAAAGGCCTCAATTAGTTCTAAAGCCCCTTTCTCCCCGAGAATGTTGATGTAGCGCTGGACCATGTAAGGTAAATACCCGTACTTGAGAGCCATCTCGCGGGCTTCGCGCGAGGGCTCAACATATATGTCTCTATATATCTCGTAAAGCTCGATTTTCATGAAAGAGCCTCTAGAACTCTCTTCATGTACCTAGCGTTATTCAGCATCCAGTGATTATTGTTAAAGAACACGTAGACTCTCTCCGGCTTTAACTCGACTACTTCACGCGCGATCTCTTCGAGTTCTCTCTCGCTGTACTCGTATCCGTACCATACATCTCTCCCGTGCATTCTAAGGTACACTACGCCGCTTGAATTAGTAATCCAGCGAGCTATGGGAGCGTCTATTGAGACTACAACTACACCTGCCTTCTTAGCCCACTTAGCCACGTCCTCGTTAAAGCAGGACTCGTGTCTGAATTCAACTGCTAGTCTACTACCCAGTCTCGTATTCGAGTTGAAGAGCTCTATTCTCTCGAGGTTTTCTCTCTTACAGGAGAAAATTGGTGGTAGTTGAAACAAGTAGAAGTCTATTAAGTCATCCATGACTTTGAAGAGATCGTGGAATTTAGCCCATATCTCGAGTGCTTTCTCACCCATCTTCCTAGTGTGCGTAATAGACCTGTGGACTTTAATACTCCACCTGAGTGCGCGGCCCTTAAGGGCCCAGCTAGCTACCTGGTTTCTAAAGGGAAACCTGTAGAAGCTCGCATTTAACTCAGCAGCGTTCAGCCCACTCTCTTCTACATACCAGTCTAGACTAGCCCCCTCGTTCCAGTCGTAAAGCCACCCCGAAGTGCCAATGTATACTCTCAAGGATCTCCCCGCTAAGATATCTCACAGCGCGCCTAGTAAATATAACTGAGCGGCTAAAAGTTATTAAGAGAGGTGTTTTCTACTGTGAAGCTGTTCGGGACAGCTGGTATAAGACTCCGCTACCCAGTCGAGCTAGACCCCGTTCTAGCCTACAGAATAGGCGTGGCCGTGGGGGCGCTGAAGCTCTCGCGTAGAGCTTACATTGTGACGGACACGAGGACTACTCGCCACGTACTCAGTCTCTCACTAGCCTCGGGGCTTCTCTCTAGTGGAGTGGACGTATGCTTTGTGGGAGTAGCGCCTACTCCAGTTGCAGGCTACGCGGCGAGAGCTCACAGCGCTGTGGGTATTAGTGTCACGGCTAGTCATAACCCCCCAGAGTATAATGGCTTTAAGTTCTACGACCCCGGGGGCTACGAGTTCACTCGGAGTTTAGAGGAGACTGTAGAGAAGTTTACTGAGGCGCCTCTAACTATTAGTGAGTGGAGGAGTGTGGGTGTCTTCGAGTTTTCAAGCGAGGTCTTGAAGAACTACATTGAAGACCTTTTCGAGTTTCTGGGCGAGTCGAGAGCTTCGTGGAGACCACGCGTAGTCGTAGACTGCGCTAATGGAGCCTCCTACGAGGTCACGCCTGCTATTACTAGGAGACTAGGAGCAATACCAGTAACTGTGAACTGTAATCCAGACGGCTTCTTCCCAGTGAGGCCTCCTGAGCCTAGAAGAGACGTCTTGGAGAGTCTACTACCAGTTTACAGGGCAGCCGACCCCGTACTAATAGTAGCTCACGATGGAGACGCGGACAGAGTAGCCTTCTTAGACCCAGTAGCCGGCTTTATTAGACAGGACAGGATACTGGCGTTTTTCGCCAAGAAAATACTCGAAGAGAAGAGAGGTCACGTAGTTGTGAGTATTGATACCGGGTTTGTGGTAGATGATGTTGTAGAGGAGCTTGGTGGTACACTAGAGAGGTATGCTCTAGGCAAGACGCACGAGAGAGTTAGAGAACTGGGCGCGTCAAACGTAGTCATGGCTGGCGAGCCCTGGAAGCTCATATACACTAAGTGGGGTCCCTGGGTTGACGGTATACTGCAGGTGGGAATAGTAGTAAAAAACGTTGTGGAGAGGGGTAAGTCTCTCGTTAAAATTCTCGAAGAGGAGAATATACCGGACTACCCCTGGGACAGGAGGAGCTACCTGCTAGAGCCACTTGAAATCCGCGACAGAGTTTACGCGGATCTAGTAGAAGAAGTGAATTACGCGCTGGGAGAGCCTGTGAGAGTACTAACGCTAGACGGCTACAGGTTCGAGTACCCGGATCGATCCTGGGTTCTAGTCCGCAAGAGCGGTACTGAGCCTAAAATTAGACTCTACGCGGAAGCCCAGGACGGGAATAGACTAGAATTTATTGTAAAAACCGTGGAGAACATAGTATTCAAGACTACTAAGAAGCACGGGGGCAGAGTACTCGAGGTCACTATTGGCTAGAGTTAAAGGGGGTCTCGCAGAGTATTTTTGTGGTGGTGTCTTGGCTCTCTACAAGCCTTTTAAGAGTAAGAGAGAGGTTATCGAGAACATATTGAGAGACCTAGATCCCAGTCTCAGAGAGCACGCGCGGGTAGTTCTAGAGAACATGGCTCTAGAAGAGCTCCTGGGAACTAGTAGAGAAGAGCTCCTCAAGCGCCTCGAAGAGCTTAAAAAGAAGTCGATAAAGTAGTCCACGCGCCAGTCTCAGAGGAAGCTTTTTAAGACGGCTAGTAGTAATAGGAGTATTTGCCTCCATCCCGGTGTGCTAATGGAGGTTGCTAAGAAAATCTTCAAAGCGAGGATTTTAGACCTCGCTAGTGATAGGCTAATTGTAATTATTAATGAGAGTGATGCTAGAGAACAGGGAATAACACCAGGCAGCATCGTCCTGGTGACTGTAGGCGATAAGTTCTACTCAGCAACAGTAATGACGTCTCTAACCATGGTGAATCCTGGAGAGTGTCTTGTTACGAGAGACCTCGCGTCTAACCTGAAAATTACAGAAGGCAGTCCTGTTGGCCTCAAAGCTCTGGGACTTCCACAGAGTTTTACAGCTCTAAAGAAGAGAATTGAGGGTGCTAAGCTAACTGAGAGAGAGCTGTACGCGTTTATAAAAGACGTCGTAGACGGCGTCTACGGAGAGGCTGAAATAGCCGCTTTTCTCGTAAGTCAGCTCTATAATCCACTAAGCGATGAGGAGCTGTCATATCTCATTAGAGCAATGGTAGACACCGGCGTAAAAGTGAAGTTTGAAGAAGTAGTCCACGATATTCACAGCATAGGCGGTGTTCCAGGGAATAGTAAAGTCGCTCTAATATCTGTACCCATAGTCGCGTCTGCGGGCTTACTAATACCTAAAACTAGTAGTAGAGCTATTACTAGTCCAGCTGGAACAGCCGACACTATGGAGGTTCTAGCGCGCGTAGACCTCACAGTGAGCGAGATCGTAGAGATCGCCAGGAAAGTAAAGGGCCTCCTTGTCTGGGGTGGAAAACTGCAAATGGCTCCAGCCGACGACATATTTGTCAGTATTGAGAGAAAACTCAGAATAGATCCATTGCAGCAAATGGTTGCGAGTATTCTCTCGAAGAAGCTCGCTATGAGTGTAGAGAAGCTAGTTATAGATATACCGATTGGTAAAGGAGCTAAAGTAGCGTCTGTTAGCGAGGCAGAGAAGCTGGCTTCAATATTCCTGAGGCAGGCAGGGCTACTAGGAGTCTCAGTTAAAGTAGCCCTGACTTACGGTGGCCAGCCAATAGGGACTACAGTGGGTTCGGCACTCGAAGCTCAAGAGGCTTTGGCGGCTCTAATTGAGAGAAAGGGTAGTAAAAGCCTCGTAGACAAGGCTATTCTCCTCGCTGGCCTGCTACTAGAACTAGGCGGCAGGGCGAGTCCAGGAACCGGTGAGGAGGTGGCGCGCGAGATCTTTATGAGCGGTAAAGCGTACGAGAAGTTCAAGCAGATTATTGAAGCACAGGGAGGTAACCCTGAGGTCAAGCCTAGTGATATACTACTCGGCCGCTACACTTATACAATTAAGTCTCCGCTCGAGGGAGCTGTAACACACGTAGACAACACAGCTATAGCACTCATTGCCAGGACTTGCGGAGCTCCACAGGATAGAGGCGCTGGTGTGAAACTACACGTAAAAGTAGGCTATAGAGTTAACAAAGACGACCCGCTCTTAACACTCTACAGTAATAGCGAGTCTAGGCTAGATGCGGCTATAAAGCTACTGAGAGAGAACCCGCCCATAGTAGTTGAGGGTATGTTGTTAAGAGTCCTCCCGTAAATACGCCTCAACTCTAGGAGTAGCACTTTTATAATTTACAGTTTACTAGATTTACCCTGCTAAGGCGTGTTTTCTCTAAGCGGGAGAGTGCTGTATGAGTGAGAGAATTAAGAGCGATGTAGTTGTGGTTGGTGCTGGTGTAGCTGGGCTTTACAGCGCGGCGCTTTTAGGGTCTATGGGCTGGAGAGTAGTACTAGTAGAGAGTAAGGCGAGGAGTGAAATTGGTAATAAAGTCTGTGGAGACGCTATAGGAGTACACCACTTTAGGGAGTTAAACCTAGAAGTACCCTCCAGCGTAATTGACCACAGGTACAGCGGCGTAGTAGTCTACACGTATAGCTTAAAGCACAGTGCTACCGTGCCTGGTGAGGGTGTTAGCGTAAACAGAGTTAAATTTGGGCAGTGGCTTTTAAAGCTGGCGCTGGATTCCGGTGTAGAGTTGCTGGAGAGGCACAGCGTCTTAGAAGTCAGTGCTAGTGAGCGCGGCGTAGAGTCTATTAGAGCGCGGGGTGTAGACGGCAGAGTCGTGGAGATTGAAGCTAGAGCTTTTATTGACGCCTCCGGCGCTAAGCCAGCAATTAGGAGTAAAGTCCCCCTCGAGTGGCCTATAGCTGAGAGACCGTACACTACAGACTACAATTTGGCTTATAGAGAAGTCTTAGAGCTCAATAAGCCAGTCGACTGGGTCGATGCCAACTACGCGATAATAATACTAGACACTAATATCGCGCCTGGA
>JBMSAO010000025.1:0-3259 GCA_049414425.1 Desulfurococcaceae archaeon | reverse complement strand
CCTTCGAGCCCTCCTCTCGAGACCAGCTCCAATAGCCTGCCCCACCATAGTGGAGACGGCAAACATAAAGCCCCAGAGAGCGGCGTCTGCCAGTTCCATGATAATAAAGCCTATTGCAAAGGCGGCGGCTACGTAAGCTCCAAAAGCGTTTACGAGTCTGTGCTGAAACATGAATGCGAGGCTGTTACTCATCATCATGAGAGTAACGGGGACGCCGGCTTTTAACGTGGTTTTAATCCACTCGCCACTCGCTCCCAGCGTTAACCTCGGTTTTAGAGACTTGTACTTCCTGTTCAGTACTCCGAGTAGGATAAGAAGGCCGGCGAACCTCGAGATCACAGTTGCGAGCGCGGCGCCCGCGACGCCCATTGCGGGTATAACTCTCCTACCGTTCGCCTCTAAGCCAAAGATGAAAAACGGGTCTAACACGACATTTAGAATAGTAGAGGCCACTCCTATTCTCGACGGTGTTCGCGTGTCTCCAATAGCTTGGAATATTGTGCCGTAACACATCGAAAAAGCGGCTACTAGTACATCTAGTGATATTATGCCGGAATAGATCATGACGTACTCGTATAGTTCTGGCGGCGTCGCGACTATGTACGTGAATATTAGCGGTCTAGCAATGAAGAAAACAGCAGTGGCCACGGTGTTGACTAGTAGCATTGCCGAGACAAAGTAGGAGATAGTTCTCTTCGCGCCCTCGTAGTCTTTTGCACCAATGTACTGACTAATAACAGCCATATTCGCGGCGGCAATACCACCCGCTATAGAGTTCACGAACATGAAGTACGGCCAGACTTGTCTAGGCGCGGCGTAAGCTACTTCACTATACCTGCTGAGCCAGTAGGTGTCGGCAATGTTGTATAGTATACTCACTAACTGGACGATCATTAGTGGAGTTCCGAGCCAGAGCAGAGTCCTGCCGACCTCACCGTGCAACACTCTCTCTCTAAAACCCCCCATTACCTCGGACTCTGTACTCACAAGTAAACACCAACAGCTAGAGACAGCTTTAGTCGCAACACGAATTAGTCAATTTCGAGTATAAAAAGAGTAACAGTAATTCAGCACTATAACAAGAAGACTCGTCGTAGGACTTCTAGGCCGAGGGCGACTACTAGTGTTACTATTGTAGCCGCTATTAAAACGCCGAGCTCAATTGCTATAGTAGACTTCCTCCTATCCAATCCGAGTACATATGCTACTAGTGTCCCCGTCCACGCGCCTGTGACCGGGAGTGGTACACTTACAAATAGTGCTAGTGCAAGGTAGCCCTTACCGCTCACGCTCCCCGCTCTGCGCCTACCGTAGTCTAGAGCTAAGAGATACGCCTTCTTGATGACTAGAGGTGTGTACTTAGACCTAAAAGCGTGATCCAGCAAGTCGAGTACTCCATACGCGAGAAAGGGCACTAGTAGATTTCCACTAAGACTCAGAAGTAACCCTACTAGTAGCTCAATTGGGCTCTTCGAGGAGGCGAACACGTAGAGAACACCACCTCTAATCTCGCTAATTGGTAGCAAGCCGAGTATAAAAGCTAGTAGCATATTACTCCACAATTCTCGCCACCAGTTCTCGTATAGCTACTCTAAGCTTGAGCTTTAAAGAGCTTAACGCATTCTTATCCTTATTTTAGTACTAGCACTACATGGGCTTGTATCGAGGTGCGCGGTGTGGTTATTGTTAATGCCAAATTACTAGATCAGCTTCTCTCCATTAACACGCTACTCGCGAGGGCATACAGACTCATAAGTGAGGATCCAGAGGTCCAGGCGCTGTGGTACATGTCTAACGTCATGGCGGTGAGTAGGCTTAAGTACAACGACCACGGCCCCGTACACGCGCACATTGTAGCGGGAGCGGCGCTCTATCTCTACCATCTACTGAGGAGTAGGAACATAGAGTCTACTCTAATTAGAGACAGCGTAGTAGAGAGTGAGGAGTACACGTGGCTTATTCCACTACTAGGTGGGCTACTACACGATATTGGTAATAGCGTGCACAGGCATATTCACGAGACTGTAGGCGCGTTGCTCGCAAAGCCTATTATCGAGAGAGTTCTCGAGAAGATCATCGGGGACCCCGTTACGCGAGTGAAGATTAGGCAGGAGGTTATGCACGCAATACACTGTACAAGTTATGATGTCGAGTGCCTCACACTAGAAGCGGGTTGCGTTAAAGTAGCTGATGGTCTAGACATGGCTGAGGGTAGAGCACGAGTACCTTATAAACTAGGAGGAGTGTCAATACACAGTGTCTCGGCACTGAGTATTAAGAAAGTTGAATTAGTGCCCTCTGATCACAGGCCGATACGTGTAAACGTCTACATGTCTGAGAAGGCGGGTATTTTCCAAGTCGACGAGGTGTTTATGCCTAAACTCAATACTACACCGCTCAGAGGCCTAGTAGAAGTCTACGTAGTAGTAGACAATAATGTTCTAAAACACTACCCGTAGTACTAGCTTAGAGTAGTGCTCGTCTCTGCAATAGTCTTAAAGAGCCTCTTTACCCTCAACTTAATAGTCACACCTCTCTCAGCGAGTAGTGGTGGGAGCTCTCCAATAACGCTCTCTAAGGCCTCCAGGAGGAGAGCTCCACTAGCGTGAGTAACGAGAACTCTTCTAGTAACAGGGTACCTGTATACTTGTTCGTGAACCCCGGGCTTACTAGCCTCGATTACTGGTATGCAGGATTTGAAGTGCGGTTTAAGCATTTTCTCGCTGCACACTTCTACTCTCACTTTTAGTTGGGGCTTTAAACTCTCTAGTGCGTGGTGAAGCCACTCCAGTTTAATGTTAACGCTTCCCTCTGCTATTTTCAAGTGGCACTTAGCAAAGCCCTCGCTGTAAGTGACACCTAGCCACGTTTCTGCGCGAATACTCTCAGTGTTGAAACACGAGATAACGACGTCCTTGTGCATTCCACTTGCAATTCTAATAGCGGGGACGACTATTACTGCGTGAGAGTACTTCTTTCCCACCTTAATGACGAGGGGAGGCTCTCTGCACAAGTCCTCTACCGGCACATCGGCGACTACCTCGGATCTCCCCGCGGTAAACCACTCAGTGTGAAGAGCACTATAAGGTCCTTCCAGTCTTGCGAGCGCAAGGTAGCCTCTAGTAACAGTAGCGACCTCGGGAAGTGCGACTCTCTCCTGGGTAATTCTCGCTTTAACTAGAAATTCCTGTAGAGTTTGAAGAGCCTTCTTACTAGTGTCGGGAAAACGCCTCTTTAAGAGAGCCCTCCTCTCTAAGAA
>JBMSAO010000024.1:0-9589 GCA_049414425.1 Desulfurococcaceae archaeon | reverse complement strand
TAACCGCGTTATTTCTAGAGGGGCTATTGCTATTAGAGATGGCATAATAGTAGATGTGGGGGAGTACGAGGAGATTAGGAGGAAGTACAGAGCTGAAGAGGTTATTGAGAGAGGGCACCACGTAATTATTCCAGGACTTGTAGACTGCCACACTCACACGCAACAGTATTTGCTTAGATCAGCTATAAGCGATAAGATGTTGCAGTTACCACCTATATGGACTAAAGTCTTAGTGCCCTTTGAGAGAGCTATGAGTAGCGACCTTGCAAGGCTCTCCTCACAGGCGAGTATAGTAAACATGTTGAAGAACGGCGTAACGTACTTTATAGAGGCGGGCGCGCCGTACCCTGAAGTCTTAGCTGAAGAGGTTGTGAAGAGCAGGATCAAGGGCGTTGTCACTTACGCTACGTACAATATAGCTGATGAGAAAGTAGCTGAAAGCGAGGAAGTGCTGAGAAGAGTTAGAAACCTCTACGAGAGATTTGGCGGTAAAGTACGTGTATGGATGAGTATTAGGCAAGTCATGATGGCTACAGAGGACTTAATTGAGAGTATTATAGAGATGAGTAAGAAGTATAGAGTAGGGCTCACACTACACCTCGGTGAGTATCAGGGTGAAGTAGATTATACGCTTGCCAGGTACGGGAAGAGACCGTTAGAGTATATGTTAGATAAAGGCGTTAGTGGTGTCGAGCCCGTGGTTATAGCTCACGGACTATTCCTCTCCCCGGGCGAAATTGAATTAGTGAAAAAGCACGAACTAGGTGTTTGCTGGTGCCCTACTGTAGACGCGTGGTTAACAGGATTGCACTGGGCTGGTTTCACAAATATTGAGGGTATAAGGCTGGGTATTGGTAGCGATGGGGGTGCTTGGAACAGACTAGACTTACTACACGAAGTTAAAGTCGCTAAAGCCCTCAGCAAGGCTATGGCTAACGCTGTGCTATACTTCAAGGCCGGTTTAGAGTCAACTACACTACTAAACATGGCTACAGGCTCTAGAGGCAGTGTGATTGGAGAGAAAGTGGGGAGAGTAGAGAGGGGCTACGCGGCGGACCTCGTAGTACTCAACTTTAAATCTACTAGAACACTGCCAGCTCACAGCCCAATAGACCTAGTAGTGAACTACTTAGAGGGAGATGACGTTACAGACGTCTTTATTGACGGAGAGCCGGTAGTGGAGAACGGTAGGGTAATTGTACTTGACGAGAATAAGATAGCAGAAGAACTCTTAAATAGAGAGGATGAGGTAAGAAGTATTATCGATGAGCTAATAAGTAGGCTTAAGATAGTCTAATAGCCATCTCGAGAAGAGGTCTTTGTTAAATAGAGCAGACTTTCCCACTACTACGGGCCGGGAGTTTACGAACCAGTAATTATTAAACCACGCGTGTTTACCACTCAATAGTTTTGATATCCCTACTAGCCGGCATTGCAATATAGGAATACTACGTCGGATCAAGAATGAAATTAACTGAAACGACTAAAACATGGAATATGCTAGCCTCGTAGCGACCATAGCGAGTACTAATGAAATTATAGGTGCGTGAACAGCAGGCTCCTAATCAGCTGGGGTTTAAACAGATGTTTAGAGAAGGCGCGGGCCCGCCGGGATTTGAACCCGGGACCTCCGGCTCCGCAGGCCGGCGCCCTATCCTGGCTAGGCCACGGGCCCTCAAGAATACCATAGTACTACTTAATGCTCTCTCTTTATTATTTTTGAGTACTTGTCAGCCTCGTAGAGTGGAAGTGGGAGGCTATATCCTTTAACTAAGAGGCTCTTTACGAGTGTAACGGCGTCTTCTAGGCGTATTTTATACCCGATACTAATGTAGAGCTCTCTCTCTTCGTGTTTTATAACTTCACCTACTACTAGTCCGCGTGCTTTAATGAGTTTCCCGCCATTACTTGTCTCGAGCACCTCTCCATATAAGTGTCTCTTAGCGACACCTACGCTGGGAACTCCTAGTACTAAGCCTAAGTGAGTAGCTATGCCAAACGACCTTGGGTGTGTTAGTCCGTGGCCATCTACGAGTATTAACTGAGGTCTCGTGCGGAGCTTTCTATAGGCTCTCACATAGCCGGGTACTTCTCTAAAAGCCAGTAAGCCCGGTATATACGGCACTCTTGTCTCAGCGACGGCGTAAGCCCTCTCAACAACAGCTCTTTTAGAGTAGTCGTAGAGTACTGCAACAGCGTACTGCTTAGAGTTAGAATAGGCAGAGTCAAACGCGGCTATGTACTTCAACTTCTCGAAATCTAGTTGAGGAGTACTGGAGAGCTCGCTTAGAACTCTAGCTGAGAGCAGTTCTTGTAATTTCTTAGCTCGCTCAGCACTAAACAAGACTTTCACCGAGTCATAATTAAAAATACTCGGCTGGAGCTCTAAAATAGTGGTGTTAACGTGTCTTACACAGTAGAGGATCTAGTGCGAGTGTACAGTGAGCTGTCAAGGCGCGGTGTCAAAGCAGTTGTAATTGGAGACACAGTTGTGCAATTAGCTCTCGAGTACAAGAGGCTAGAGGGGGATTTAGACCTCTTTGTACTCGAGCCAAGCCCCTTAACTGAGAGAGAGTTCTACGAGAATTTAGCACGCGAACTCGCGTGGGAGGTCTCTTCAACGGAGATCGGGACACTAGCACTAGTCACCCCACTAGTAGAGGGGCACTTAGTAGTTGAGCTGTATGAGAATTACATGGATATCGAGGTGCCAGTAGAAATTATTGAAAACGCCGAAGAAGTGAGGATCCGTGGTGAGAAAGTAGCGCTAGTTAGGCCAGAGCACTACTTAGTGTTAAAGGCTAGGCAGGGCGTGGACATTAGTAAACTTAGAAGATACATCTCTGAACTCAGGGCAAGAGGGCTCATAAATAAGAAGCTAGTAGAGCAGACATTAAACCTTTACGCGCCAGAAGAGCGGAGACTAATACTCGAGAGACTAGAAGAAGCCGGGCTGGAGCTTTAGTAGATGTGGCTTCTAAGTTTTTAAGCGCTTTTTACTTCAACAATTAACTAGTCACTAGCAATTAAGTGTAGTTGAGCCTACAGGGTGCACTCAAATGCCCCTGACAGACCCGGAGTTGATAAGAATAGTTACCGAAAGAGTACTGAAAAAACAAGTGTGTAGAAAGTGTGGAGCACTAAATCCACCTGGTGCTGTTAAGTGCAGGAGGTGTAAATCTAAGGGCACATTAAGACCCAAAAAGATACTTAAAGGCGGGCCTAAAGCCTAGTAGTGTTCTAGCCTTTAACTACACCTATAGGTACAAGCCTCACGACTGGTTTAGCGATTTTGGCTTTTTCAGCGACGAAGACCACTTTATCAACGTCTTTATACGCTTCAGGAGCCTCCTCGCTAACTACTTTCTTAGTAGCGGCTCTTATGGCTATACCCCTCTTCTCGAGCTCGGATATTACACGGTCTGGTGAGTACGACCTAATAGCCTCGCCTCTACTAAGCCACCTACCAGCACCGTGTGGTGCACTGTACCATGTCCTCGCGCCCTCGGGAGTACCCACTAATATATAGCTAGCAGTGCCCATGCTGCCAGGTATTAGTACTGGTTGTCCAATAGACCTGTAGTCGGCTGGTATATCTGGGTGTCCAGGTGGAAACGCCCTAGTGGCGCCTTTTCTGTGTACTACTACTCTGTGCTTCTTGTTGTCAATTAAGTGCTCCTCTATTTTAGCGATATTGTGCGCTATGTCGTATATGACCTCTAGGCCCAGCTCCTCGGGGTCTCTCTTAAAGACCTGCTTAAAACTCCCTCTAACCCAGTGTGTTATAATTTGACGGTTAGTCCACGCGAAGTTTGCCGCGGCGGCCATAGCCGCGAAGTAGTCTTGAGCCTCTGGGCTCTTGAACGGCAGGGCGGCCAGTTCTCTGTCAGGCACGCTTATGCCGTATTTCCTCATTGCTCTCTCCATTATCATTAAGTAGTCGCTAGCTACTTGGTGTCCCAGCCCTCTGCTACCAGTGTGTATCATTACAGTGACCTGTCCTACATGTGTAATACCCATGACCTTGGCTATCTGAGGATCGTAGATCTCGTCGACAACCTGTATTTCCAAGAAGTGGTTGCCGGCGCCCAGAGTACCCAGCTGCTCATGACCTCTCTGTTTAGCAACTCGGCTTACTTTATCTGCGCGAGCCCCCTTCATCGAGCCTCTTTCCTCAGCGTGTTCAGCGTCTCTCTCCCAGCCGTATCCGTGTTCAATAGCCCACTTAACTCCGTACTCTAGTACTTCGTCGAGGTCTCTAAGTGTGAGCTTTAAGTAACCAGTTGAGCCAACACCGCTAGGCACGTTCTTGAATATAACTTCTACAAGCTCCCTGAGCCTTCCCTTAACTTCTTGTAACGAGAGATTCGTTCTGAGAACTCTGACTCCACAGTTAATATCATAGCCAACACCGCCTGGACTTATCACGCCCTCCTCTACATCAAAGCCAGCTACGCCACCAATAGGAAAGCCGTAGCCCTGGTGTCCATCCGGCATGACGTACGAGTACAACTGTATACCTGGTAGACACGCGACGTTGGCCGCCTGCTCTAAAGTGAGGTCACTTTCCATCTTCTCGAGTAAGTACTCATCAGCAAATATTATAGCGTCTGTTTTCATGCAGGACTTCGCTCCTAATGGTATTCTCCACTCGTAATCACTTATCTTCTCAAGTCTAATTCTAGGCAAACCCCCCACCTCTACTTAACAGAGTAGATAGAGCCCCCTTTTATTACATTATAACACTTCTACTCCTCTTTCACTACGAGTATGGTGTTCACTACGAGGTGTAAACACGTGTCCGTAAGTACTCGGATAGGGAGTCAGTGTTAAGTATAATTTGCTCACCAGTCTTCATGTTTTTCACTAGTACCTTGCCCTGCTCATACTCGGCGCGGCCAATTATTACTACGAAGTCGCAGTCTACTTTATTAGCGTATTCTAGCCCTTTTGAAAGGGACCTTGTTCTGTACACAAAACTCTCAAGTGACGGGGGCATAGACTTTAGTACTTTATAGCCTATAGCTACTGGGACATCCCTTAACAATACCACAACAACTCTCTTCACTCTGCGTTGCTGAAATGTGCTGGATAATGCGAGGGCAACTCTATCTAATCCGAGTGCTAAGCCTGTAAAGTACTCAAAGGGCCCTTTATACACTACTGATAGGCCATCATACCTGCCGCCTCCACCAATACTGACTTCAAGGCTTTTATTCGCGACTTTGTACTCGAAGATTAGTCCACTGTAGTACGGTAGTCCCCGCACTAGTTTAGGACTAAACACTACTTGATATCCAAGCTCTCGAAGAGCCTCTATGAAGTCTCTAGTTCTACTGTGCTCTTGTAAGGTGGTCTCGTAGAGACCACCTAGAGAGCTCTTTAGTTCATGTAAGTACTCCTCGACCTCCTCAATACTCTTTGCCGAGATTATTTTGTAAATAATATCCGCGGCTTCCTCTCCACTTCTAAGTTTAATTTCGTTAATAGCGCTCTCTACCTTCTCTTTATCTATTAAGTGCAGGATATGGTCTTGAGCCTGCTCGTCAATGTTAAAACTCCTCATAATATTTCTATAGACAAGCACGTTGCCGACTACATAGAAGTGCTTGACGCCAATTGAATCTAGAAATTCACTAGCAGTTAACGCTGCACTTAAATCAGCATTGACATCGGGGTCTCCTATTACTTCTAGACCCCCTTGCCAGAACTCTCTATGCCTCGCGAACTGCGGCTCTTCGTACCTAAAGCACTGGGCAATATAGTAGAGTCTAATGGGTTTTGGTAGAGCTCTCAGAGACTTAAGGTACACTCTAACAACACTAGCAGTAACTTCGGGTCTGAGAACTAGTGAGCGCCCCGCTTTATCTTCGAAAACGTACATGGAGTTCCTTATTTCCTCTCCGCTCTTAGCCTCAAATAGCTTAAAGTACTCTACTGTGGGGGTTATAATTGGCTGGAAGCCTCGATTTCTAGCAATCCTCTTGAACTCGGAGAATAAGTACTCGTAGAGCTCAGCCTCTACTCCCACAATATCGCGCATACCTCGTGGAGGCAGGTACTCAGTAGGCATTCTACGTCGCCCTGAGGTCAGCTCGTACAATCTCGTAGTAAGTTAACTCTCCTTGCAAGCTGACAATTGCTAATGTAGCGAGCATGTTATTTCTACGCGCCTCCTCAACTAGCTGTTCAAGTATATTAATACTCACGGGGCTCTTCTCCTCTAAAATAAAGACTAGTCTTAAATGCCCGCTCTTATTTTTAACTAAGAATTTCATAGGCTCTAGTATTCTAACTCTTCTACCCCTATCGCGGAGATCCTTGTAAACAGATAACATTGGCCAAAAAAAGCTCTTAAAACACTCACCGTAAACACTCGCGAGCTCCTCTAAGGTAGTAATAGCTCTGTCATTAGCTACTACTTGCGCGTAGCCTGAGAGCAACAAGTAGGACACTTCAACGAGGTCGAGAGAGAGCTTATTATCCTCGTATTTACCAAACCACCTCTCAACTAATTCCTCCGCATCATTACTCGTTACATACCCTTTACACTTGGTAGTATCAAAGAGAATAGTGTAGCCCCTCGTAGAGCTCTTTTTCACAACGCGACACCTATTCTGAGTTGGAGTTAAACTCCCCGCTCAATAAATCTAATTACTATATTTTCCCGTGGTAAAACACTTGTTATTTTATCAGTGAAGTCCTCCTCGTCTCCGAGCAGATCAATAAACCCCTCTCTACGTGAATTGGAGATGTAGATGATTACAATTAGACTTCTACACCTATATACGGAAATATGCTCTAAGTCGCTGTAACTATACATACACGTTACTTTGCATTCACTGAGCGCTTTTAGCACTCTCTCCTGCAACTTGCTATTCCAGTTAATTACGTCAATTAGTACGTGCCTAACCAAACCGAATATCACCTACTTATAAGAATGCTCACTACGCTGTTCAAGGAGCAAAGAGCTCTTCGAGAATCTCTTTTAACGGGGCTCTTCTCACTATTTGCACCTTTACGCCCATACTTTCAATAATATCTCTCACGCTCTCAGGTATAGAAGCGGTTATAAAGACCCAGAGATCGCAACCCCTCTCTTCTAGGACATCTTCTAGGACTTCAATACTGCGGGGTTTTCTAAGTGAAAACTTTATAGTTCTACTATCCATATCGTACACTACGAGCTCCTCCGCGTCTTCATAACTAGTGATCTCTTCTCGCTTACACGTAATTACAGCTACAGCCAAATCTAACAACCAAGCCTGGAAATACAATAAAAACAAATCTTATATATTCTTTATAGCAGGGTATTTTGAGGCTATGAGAGTAGAGATCAACAATGAAAGAATAAGTGAATTAGCTAAGATCTTGAGGCCCTACAGAGAAGTCATTAAATCTCTCCACAAGAAAGACCCGCAGTACTTAGCTATTAAGAGCCTAATACAGGTTAAGGGTTGTATCGAGGGGGCTATTCTCGCACTAATTAACGCGCTGGTCTCGTATCAACTCAGTACTCAAGGCGAAGAGTACTGGATGAACTTTGCTAATTATTTTAGAGGAGTCGTGAAAGAAGATTATTACAAGGCATTTAGAGACTTTCTACTCGCTCACTCTCCGAGGTTAATTACTCAGAAGTTAAGTAGAGTCGAAAAAATACTGAAGTCGGAGCTCCTACAAGAACTCAGAAAGGACCCCTTGAAGTACTGTCACAGTATTAACACGCTTACGAGAAAATTAGCAGGGGAGCTCAGAGCAGACCCCAATTCGAAGACGTTACTCTTCGCCGCTAAAATCTATGGCTACACCTGTGATCTCTGTGGCGTAGAGCCCGACTATAGCAATATTTCCATACCAGTTGACTATAGGAATACACTACTAGCCATCGCCAGTTGTATTGTCACTATTAGAGGTGAAACGACTTCTAGAGATAAGTTACACCTGTACGTTAGAGAAGTGTATTCTCGCCACTCTAAACTAGTGCAGGAGGCTTGGGCGGGGCTGTGTGAGGAAATAGAATTGCCATGTGCGTACTTAGATACGTTTACTTGGTTAGTCACCGGTATCATTACTAGATCTGAGTGTAATGTGCAGAAGGCTCAGACTACAATTAGGCACGCCTTAGGCCTAGATTTGCTTGAGAGTGTGGTGCGAGAGCTCGTTAAGTGTTGGTGTTGAGGCATGTGTTTCGATAAACTAGAACTAGTACTAAAGATCGCCGAGACCTTGTATGATAAGTCATTTGATCACGGGTTACCTCATGTGCGTAGAGTGCTAAATTGGGCTATGAGGATCTCGAGGCGCGAGAAGCTAAAACTCAGTATGCAGTCTCTACTGATCGCTGTCTACTTGCACGATACTGGGCGCTTTGTAGGTGAGCCACATGCTTACTACTCTGTTGTGATATCTGAGTACTTGCTTAAAGAATTGAAGTGTCCAGATAGCTTACTAGATGAGGTGTTAAGTGCTATTAGTGCTCATAGCTACAGCTATGCTAAAGCCAGCGGAGTAGGGCCTAAGAGCGATCTCGGGAGAGTGCTGAGCGACGCTGACAAATTAGACGCTCTCGGAATCGTGGGTTTTCTACGCGTTTTTATCTATGGTGAGAGAGAACACAGAGATCTAGTATTTTCTGTTCAGCACTTCTACGAGAAGATATTCCGCCTAAAGGACCTACTACACTACACGTACTCTAAACGAGTAGCCGAGAAGCTCACTCTGAGGACAAGTAGGCTTCTAGACTCGTTATTAAAGGAGCTGGGTATAAGAGAGTTTAGAGCTCGAGATACTAATCACGTGGAGATTAGCTATGGACTTAAGTACAGCGAAGAGCCTCATTGAAGGTGCTGTAATAGGGCTTAATGCTTACATAAAGCCAGGCGGTATTCACAGATATGCTCCTGGAACGCTCTTTGACGAAATACTGTGTAATTTAATCTCTCTAATTGACAGTTTAGTAGAGGCTATAGATTTAGGGAATAAAGTTAGGAGGGGAGAACTCGCAGTTACTAACATTCCGTGCAAGGAAATAATAATCAACCCGCTCAAAGAGATCTTTAGAACGTGCAATACTGTTCACCCGCAGTACGTTATTCCACTAGTATTGGGAGGCGTGGCATTAGGGCTGAGCGGCGTTGAGAGCATGCTAGAAGAGAGCTCAAAGTTTAAAAAAGCGCTAGAACTAGTGGTGGCGAGTGGCTCGTGGAGCGATATAAAGAACTTTATCGAGTCGCTTAGAGTTGTTGGAAGACAAGACATGTATGACCACTTGAGGTCACTCGGATATGTGGATGTAGCGGCTTTAAGATCCGCTATTAATTTAAATGAGATATACCGGGTGCTAGGATCCAGGTGGAGGGGCTTTCTCGTAGTAGAAACTCAAGAGGGGCTTCTCTTTACTTACTTAAAGAGGCTCCAGGAGATTTACAAGGAGGAGAGGAGTCTCTCTTATAGTGTAATAGCACTCTACATGGAGCTCGTAAAGCCCAATATACCGGCTCAGCTTCTAGACAAGGTTAAGAGCGCAGAGCAGTGCGGATACATGAAAACACCTGAGTGTGCTAAGATCATGTATGAGCTTGACTTAGCA
>JBMSAO010000023.1:0-5759 GCA_049414425.1 Desulfurococcaceae archaeon | reverse complement strand
GGGGCAAGACCATTATTATCGCGCTGCACGAAGTCCTCTACGCGTCACTACTGGGACCAGACATGTACATAGTGCTAGATAACGGTGCTGTTACTAGTAGTGGCTCTTGGAGCGCTCTAAGCGACAGTGTTCTGAGAGAGGCCGGTGTCGTGCCTCGAGGTGAGATCTGTGCTTCTCTCTGTAATAAGTGAAGTGCTAGAGTGCAGGCAGAGAGCCCCCAGAGTACTAGTCTCGGAGTGGGCTCTAGTAGCGAAGCTACTGCTACTCGCAGTGTCGCTCGCGGTCTCCACTACGCAGCCCCCACACGTAGTGCTAGTCTACACTGCTACTCTGCTAGTGCTACTACTCGCTCTGGGTCTACGCGCTACTACTCTCTACGTAGTGGTCTCCTGCGCCGCGCTCTACGCGTCGATGGCTACGGGGGCGCTGGTGTTTCACGGAGACCTAGTCAGGGTGACTAGATTCACGCTCATTGCGGCGTCAACGCTGCCAGTTCTAGTGCTCATAGCCTCCACCACTACCCCGTACACTGTGAGGAGGGCTCCACTCCTCTACCTGCTCCTAGTGGTCTTTAACAGCGTGCTGAGAGAAGTCCTAGACGTGGCTACTGTGTACAGAGCGCGCGGAGTAGAGGGGCTGGAGTACTGGCTGAGAGTGGTAGTCGCGTCTATGGCGCTGAGCGCGAGGAGGTCTACTGCTCTAGTAGACTCTCTGAGAGCTCGTGGAGTAGAAGTGGAGTAGAGCGGAAAAAAGTGTTAGACTACTCTCTCGTAATTCTCCTCTTGACCTTAATGGCTCTAATAGTCTCCTCGCGCCTCATCTCGTCGAACTTCATTGAGAGGTACCTTATAGTCCTCTCGAGCCTGGGAATGTAGATCTTCTCGAGCATGTTGACAATTCTCTTCAGCCTCATTATCTCCGCCCCTATGTTCACTAGCGTCCTCTCGTACTCGGCTATATCTGCTAGTAGCGCTAACACGCCACTCCTAGCTAGTTGTAGCTCTGCGAGCTCGAGTGGCAAGTAGGGCTGAGGGCTCGGAGCGCCTGTCGACTTGTACGTGTAGCTCCACACCCCCATAACGTTCTTGTAGCCGACTTTGAGCTCAACACTAGCCGGCACAGTGGAGGCGTAGCCTTCTAGCGCCTCTAAGCCGTGGAGGTAGAGCGCGTTGTAGTAGCTCGTGTAGGCTGAGAGCAGTAGGGCGCTGAGCCTCCTCCTGGCCTCAATAAGGGATTTCAGGGTCTCCCTGAAGACTTCTAGTAAGTAGACTTCTCTGTCTCTCAGTAAGCTGTGAAAGCGCCTGGCTAGCAGGAGTCTCTTTCTGAGCCTCAGGAGCTCTATTCTAGTCGGCCTGGGGATTCTAATAGTCCCCGTACTCATTTCTGAGACCTGTACTTGGGGTGGTACTTCTTAATCAGCTCTTCTCTTATAACCAGCTCCTCCTCTGGGAGAATGCTCAGCAGCTCCCAGGCTAGGTCTAGCGTCTCCTCAATACTCCTCCTCTCGTACTCGCCCTGATTCATGAACCTAGTCTCGAAGGCGTCCGCGAACTCCAGGTACTTCTTGTCCTTCTCGGTGAGAGACTCCGTGCCCACAATAGCAATTATCTCTCTGAGCCTCTGGCCCTCAGCGTAGGCCTTAACGAGCTGGCCGAACACCGGCGCGTGGTCCTCTCTAGTCTTGCCCGGCCCAATACCCTCTTTCATCATTCTCGACAGGGAGAGGAAGACGTCTACTGGCGGGTATATGCCCTTGCGCCAGAGGTCTCTGGAGAGGACTATTTGGCCCTCCGTAATGTAGCCTGTGAGGTCTGGTATTGGGTGTGTTATGTCGTCGTCCGGCATTGTGAGTATTGGCATTATAGTCACGCTCCCCTTCTCCCCCGCGACTCTCCCGGCCCTCTCGTACATTGTCGCCAAGTCCGTGTACATGTAGCCGGGGTACCCCCTTCTGCCGGGAACCTCCTCTCTGGCAGCCGAGATCTCTCTGAGGCTCTCGCAGTAGTTAGTCATGTCTGTGAGTATTACGAGGACGCGCATGCCGTGCCTCCACGCCAAGTGCTCAGCCAGCGTCAGGGCTGTTCTGGGCAGCGCGAGCTTCTCCACAGTGGGAGCAGAGGCGGGCGCTATAAAGGCGGCTGTCCTGTCAATAGCGCCCATTCTCCTCAGCTCGTTCAGGAAGTACATCGCCTCCTCAAAAGTCACGCCCACAGCCCCGAACACTACGGCGAAGCTCTCCTCTCTCCCCTTAACGCGCGCCTGCCTCACAATCTGCATGGCGATCTTGTTGTGGGGTAAGCCGCTGCCAGAGAATATGGGGAGCTTCTGCCCTCTGACCAGAGTGAACATGGCGTCTATAACGGAGACACCCGTCTCTATGAACTCGGAGGGGGGTTCTCGGAGAGCCGGATTCAGGGGCGCGCCGTGAACGTCGGCGTAGTCCTCCGGCACTATTGGCGGGCCGCCGTCAATTGGCTGCGCCAGCCCGTTGAGAATTCTACCCAGCATGTCGACCGACACAGGGAGTCTTAGCCTCTCGCCGCGGAGCTTAACAGTAGTCTTTCCAGGCGCCACGCCGAGGGACGTCCCGAATATCTGTATAACCGTTACGTCTCGCGAGACGTCTACGACTTGACCCAGCCTCACGTCTCCGTCTACTTCTAGCTCTACTAGCTCGCCGTAGCCCACACCCGGCAGCGATTTAATAAAGACTAGAGAGCCCTTCGCCCCCTGCACTAGTCTAGTAGCCCTAGTGTGGAGTTTAACCTCCAATACTCTCACCCAGTAGGCTCTCTACTTCTCTCTTAAACAGCGCCCGGAACTCCTCGTAGAGCTTCCTCGCCTCTTCGAGCGTGTAGAGCTTAAACCTGTAGACCATGTAGGGGGACTTCAGCTCCCTGATCTTGAAGACGGGGACTCCGCTCTTCACGAGCCTGAGCGCGGTCTGGTAGAACTCTACAATAGCGTTCATTATTAAGAGGCCCTTTTCCAGTGGAGAGTACGCATCGCTAGGGTCGTACTCGGACTGCTGGAGAAAAGCCTCTCTAATCATCCTGGCTACTTCGAGTAGTAGCTTATCCTCCTCTGGCAGGGCCTCTGGGCCCACGAGCCTCACAATGTCCTGCAACTCGGCTTCTCTCTGAAGTACTTTGAGGAAGAGGTCTCTGTACTCAGACCACTTACCACCCGAGGCCTCGTTTAAGTAGTCCTTTACGAAGTCCGCGTAGAGGCTGTAGCTCATAAGCCAGTTTATAGAGGGGAAGTGCCTCCTAGTAGCGAGCTCGTAGTCGAGCGCGTAGAGCGCTTGAACATACCTCAGAGTGCTCCTCACAACCGGCTCGCTGAAGTCCCCGCCTGGAGGCGAGACGGCTCCAAATATAGTGACGCTACCAGTCCTCTCAGGCGACCCCAGAGTCACTACTCTGCCGGCTCTCTCGTAGAAGTCTGCTAGCCTACTCGGGAGGTACGCGGGAAACCCCTCTTCACCGGGCATTTCCTCCATTCTGCCGCTAATTTCCCTCATAGCCTCAGCCCACCTGCTAGTAGAGTCCGCTACTATTAGTGTGTCGTAGCCCATGTCTCTGTAGTACTCCGCTATAGTCACTCCGAGGAGGACGCTCGTCTCTCTGGCGGCCACCGGCATGTTGCTAGTATTAGCTATAAACACGGATCTCTCCATCATAGGCCTCCCCCTCCTCGTGTCGAAGAGCTCTCTGAAGCTCTTCAGGGCGTCGGCCATTTCGTTACCGCGCTCACCACACCCCACGAATATAGCTACGTCAGTGTGACTCCACTTCGTCAGGGACTGTAGTAGAACTGTCTTACCGGTCCCGAAGCCGCCCGGCACGGCGGCTTTGCCGCCCTTGGCTATTGGGAAGACCATGTCTATTACGCGCTTACCAGTAATTAGCGGCTCGCTCGGGGACAACTTCTCCTTGTAGGGCCTCGGGACTCTAACAGGCCACACTTGGTGCATTTTAACCTCGTACTTGACTCCGCCACTCGAAATAATCGCAACAGTGTCCTCGACCGTGTACTCTCCACTACTCGCTACCCACTCTAAGACGCCCCTGACGCCGGGCGGGACCATTATCTTGTGGTCTACTATAGGAGTCTCCTTTACCGCTCCCAGCACGTCTCCACCGCCGACCTTCTCCCCCACGCGGACACTACTGCTCTTCTCGAAGACCCACTTCCCACTCCTATCTAGAGCGTTGACTTTAACACCTCTCTTAATGAAGATGTCACCTGTTAATCTCCCAATCTCCAGTTCTGGTCTCTGCAGGCCATCGTATATTGAGCCCATGAGACCCGGGCCCAGCTCAGCTGAGAGAGGCTTACCAGTAGCCTTGACTCTCTCTCCAACTGTTAAGCCACTCGTCTCCTCGTAGACTTGTATGTACGTCTTCTCGCCCCTGACAGCTATTACTTCTCCAATTAAGCCCTCCTCGCCGACGTAGACGACTTCGTACATACTAGGCGACTCAATCCCCTCCGCGACTACTAGAGGCCCCGCGATCCTGTGTATCCTCCCAACTCGAGTAGTCACGCTAAGCACTCACCTCGTAGCCAATTACTCTAAAAACAAATCTCTTGTAATATAAGTTTGGGTCTCGCGTCAAGGCGTCTCTAGTATCTGGTATAATCACTACGTGTGGAGTCAGCCCCTTCTCGTTTAGCTCAGCGAAATCCACGCCGAGACTCCGCGTAATAGACTCCTCAACTAGTATTAAGCCCACGTCTCTCCTGGACTTCAACTCCCTCACGAGTCTCAGCGCCTCGCTCGGAGAGCTCGCAGTATAGACCTCGCTGAGGCCGAGCAGCCTGTAGAAACCAGCCTTCTCCCTACTACTAGTTACGACTACTAGCCTCTTAGACTCAACTACCACGGTCTAAGCCACCTAGAGTAGAGCGCTCTGAGTAGTCTGTACCTCAGTAGCCTGTCAACGCCGTAGAGTGTTAAGAGGTCTACGAGTTTGTTAGTGTAGTAGAGGAGGGACTTGGCCTCCTCGTAGAGAGCTAAAACGCCACTACACCACGCCTCAACGGAGTCGCCACCGCGCTCACTAGCTCCAAGCACTCTCGCTAGGCTAGGCTCAAAGTACACTAAACCATGGGGCGCGAATCGCTCAGTAATACTAGAGACTAGTTGTTTGAGGGAGGCTCCCTCTCCGAGACCCAGCCTCCTCAAGTTGGCTAAGTACCTAGTGTAGTACAGTGTGCCGAGCAGCGCCGCCACTATTAGAGCTCTTTCGCAGTCCTCTCTCGTCTCCAGGCACTTCTCTCTAAGCCTCGCAATGTATCTTAAAACAACACAGTCAAATCCAGCGCGGCTAGCGCACTCGCTGCAGTCCTCTACTCTAGTGTACTTGAGGGGCTTCTCTTCGGGGCTTCTCGACGCTAACTTGGAGTACAAGAGCTCTAGTTCACTAGCCTCTAAGAGCACTCTAAAGTACTCAGCGTGCTCTCCCGGGAGGCAGCCCAGCTCTCTGTGTAAATAGTCGAGAACAGTAGCGATATCCCGCGTGAAGAGCTCGCTCAGCACGCCCTCAAGCTCTTCGAGACTCCTACTAGTCTCTAATTTAGCCTGTAAAACTCCACTAGTACTCAGTGACACTCTACTCGGAGGGCTCTTCTCCACTACTAGTCTAGCCAGCTCGGAGACTAGTGGTGGCCTGGCCAGCTCAGTGTAGAGCACGGCTCTCGCCGCCTCAATAGTACTCAAGCGCTCTCACCGTGACCGCGCAGGTGTGCGCGGG
>JBMSAO010000022.1:0-3662 GCA_049414425.1 Desulfurococcaceae archaeon | reverse complement strand
TCAATGTACGTTCTCATGCTTCTCCAGTCAGCTATTGTCCTGTTTACTACTCCAGTTCTAATAGTAGTCTCGCAGAGCCTTGGTGCCAGCAGGCTAGACTTGGCTAGGAGCTTTCTAGCAGGAGTTCTCCTAGTGGGCGGGGTGTACACTACTGTTCTCGGTCTTCTCAGCTACTTGTTCTCAGAGCCACTAGTAGTTCTAGTCTCGGGTGCTCGGGGCCTAGTACTAGAGTACTCTGTTGAGTACTTGAAGCTGAGGTGTCTCGGCCTCATAGCGCTCTACGCTACAACAGCGCTGGATATGGTTATTATTTCGACTAGTAAAACGCAGTACTCTCTAATAGCCAACGCTACTGGCTTAGCGCTAAACGCCGTACTAGACCCGCTACTAATCTACGGCTACTGGGGGCTCCCGCGGCTCGAGGTCGCGGGGGCGGCTCTCGCCACGGTCATATCAAATACGGCTGTTATACCGCTACAACTAGTACTACTGGGTAGGCTAGGCTTAACTCCATCAAAACCACTACTACTTCGCGTTACAACTGTAAAGGCGGTTAGACTGGGCTTGCCAGTAGTCGCGGAGAGGTTGCTCTTCGCGCTCGGCAACAACATCTACGCTGGAGTCATAGCGAGACTCGGCGAGATCGCTATGGCCGCGCACAACGTTGGGCTCAGAGTTGAGAGCTTAATTTACATGCCCGGCTTCGCGTTTTCTCTCACAGCTTCGAGTATCGTGGGCCGTAGACTAGGTAGTGGTAGCTTAGAGGAGGCTAAGAGAACGGGGTGGAGGGCAATTAAGCTAGGAGCGCTAGTAATGGGGGCTCTGGGGGCACTACTAGGACTCACAGGCTACTACTTAGTCGCTCCCTTCTCTCCCAGTGAAGAGGTTAGGAGACTAGCCAGCATATACCTACTACTAGCAGGTTTTAGTGAGAGTGGCTTAGGGCTCGCAATGGTTACGAGTGGGGCTCTGAGAGGGGCCGGCGACACTAAAATACCATTCTACGTGGGCGTGTCGTCACTATTTCTAGTTCGAGTAACGCTCTCATTAATACTAGCTAATCCACTAGGCCCCGTAGGCCCCTGGCTGGGAATGTTTCTCGACGTGTATGTCCGGGGCGTCGTCTTAGCAGTCATTTACGTGAAGCACTTCAATAAGCTAGCACGACTAGTCATTCACTAGCACTCCAGCCTAAAGAAGCTCTCACTCACAACTGTTGCCACAAATATTAAAGACCCGAGAACACTTATAAACGACCTCAAAAATGCACTAGGACTAGTCCATTTAAACATTTATGTTAAAAAATAAATAGAAGATCAAACAGAGTATAGAAGTGAGGTGAACTCCGTGATAGAGAATATTAGACTTAGCGTTTCCCCACGTTTTACCGCGGTTGCTACTTTATTATTCGCTCTATTAATAATAGCGACACAAACACCATTCATAGTCGTAGGAGGCTCTAATTCTACTACTGTAGTTGGGAGTAGTGACTACACTAGTCCTCAAGAGGTTATTTACTGGGGTCCTATTGTCATTGAGAAGTATGTCTTTAACGGGTTAACGCTTGCCGTATTGAGTCTCAACCCTGTGGTTTACTTTGAGTACAGGAACGTGTACGTAGTGCCTTTCAATGACACCAGGTACGTCAGGTACGAGATATTAAGGGTTAGAGGTGCAACTTACAGTCAATTAATTAGTAGTAGATTAGATCAATTGAGGCGCTTACTAAATGATAGTGAATTTAGTGCTGATTCTATTCAAGTTGAGGATAACATCATCTATATTGACTTGTCTAAAGTGTCTACTAGTCGAGTAGTAAGCTCTGCTAGACTAGCTTTCAGTGGTATTGGCGGAGTAATAGTGATTTGCGATGAGAGATTTATAGATATAGTAACTAGGCAGTTCGAGTACAGAGCGCTACTAGATAAGCTTGGGTTTTCAAGTGAAATAGAGGACTTGCTCGTGAGGAGGTTATCTGGAGATTTAATCGACGTGGGGCTCTTCTCCATGATCGGGGGTCCAGGCAGTACGAGTACTCCAATTGGCAAGTGGTTTCGTTCCTTAGCACATATTAAGCTAACGGGCTCTTATAGTGAGGCTAGAGACATTATTGAGGGTTACGTTAGAGAATTAGCTGAAATAGCGAGGAGATACGTACCCGAAGACGTCCCACTATATGTTCTAGTAACAGAGTACAGTGAGCCTGTTACCCTACTTCCATTACCACTACCACCAGATGATGTAAACAGAATATATGGAACTCCGCTTGAGAATACAAATACAACTAGCCCAGACTACTCGGAGACCCTGCAAAGTAGTCAGTTAAACTCACTATTCTGGGTAGCGCCAATTATAGCTGTCGCAATTACATTAGCCGCGCTGTATGTTACAAAAAGACCATCACCGACATCAATGTAATTTCTACTTTTTAAACTCCGCATTCTACTTGATTTAAGAGAGAGCAGAGATGGCTCTTTAAACTCCGTGTTTATAAGTAGATTTCTGAAACCTCTACGCCCTGTACTTTAACTCGGCTAGCGTGGTTGTGTAGAGTGATACTAGTATCAGCGCTCCACCAGTAGCTTTGTAGAGGTCTACGTCTTCTAGTCCCATTAGTACAGAGAAGAGCGTTGCGAAGACCGGCTCTAGTAGGAATATCAGTGACGCCGTGGCGGCTGAAACGTATCTCTGACCTAGAACTTGAAGTAGTGTTGCGAGAATAGAGCAGGCGAGAGCTAAGTAGGCTAGGTACGCCAAGACCTCCCATGTTAAACTAGAGCCTCTTAGTAGTGCTAGCGGCGCGTAGAGGACTCCGCTAGCGAAGTTCCCGGCTAGAAATTCCAGTAGACTGGACTTACTGTACTTAGCTACTAGTAGTATTTGTAGAGCCCAGAACACTGTACTGGCGAGGACTAGGAGCTCGCCCAGACCAAAACCGCCTGTAGGCCTCGTTAACACGTAGAGCCCAGCTACAGCTAGGAGTAGTGCTGAGAAGTCTACGAGGCTGTGCGCTCTCAGGACTGCGGCTGTATAGAAGTGCACGTGCACGCTGCTGAGACCAGTCACGAAGGCGCTTATAGAGGGAGTAGTGTAGGCTGTTCCAGCGGCCTGAAGGCAGGGGCCGGTGGAGTAGGCGAGCCCCGTTATGAAGCCGTAGCAGGGTCTGCGTCAACTGTGAATACCTGTGAATAGCTGTAAACACTTGAGCTAATCGCTTTCTATAACCACTAACACCTTAACCTTCTTCCCGTGGAGCTTCTGAGCTTCTCCTGATAGTCCTTTGGTGGGTATATCACGTACCTTCCACCACATACTTAATAACCTTACCCTCAAAAACGTAGACAGCGCTCATACTCTCACCAAGATGTAGAACGAAGCAAAAGATTTATCAAGTCTGACTACACCTATAGAACTCGAGAAGTACTGGTGGTAACCCGATGAGGGGGTCTATCCGCCAGTTAGCGTGGCGGATCCCTGAGGGAGCGTGTCACAGGGCTCTCAAGGCCGAGGCGGAGGTTGTGGAGGGCGACTCGAACGACCTGCTCTGGGACTTGACGCTCTACAGGCGTGCTATACAGAGAGCTGTAGACGCGCTATGGGAGCTAGACAAGGTTCCAAGCAGGTCTCAGGCGCATCAAATGCTCTACAATGTTTTGAGGAGC
>JBMSAO010000021.1:0-4828 GCA_049414425.1 Desulfurococcaceae archaeon | reverse complement strand
CATAGCCCTGAGGAGACCACGTGATCTTCTCGGCTGTCAGCTTGCGGGGGCAGCAGGGCCCCGGGACGCCGGTGAGTACGCAGGACCCGCAGTGAGCACACAGGTCCGAGGCGTGCCACATAGTGGCCCTCTCGCGAGGGTTTCCCCGAGGCAGTTATTTCTAGTTACCTGTGGATATTTCTGAGTGCTTTTTGCCTCGGGGTTCCCGGGCTCTGCTCGGGTTTTCACTGCGTCAAAGCCCGGGCTATCAGGACTCCACGTAACCCCCAAGCCCCTCATCTGCACTAAAGACAACAACTCAAACACCAAAACTCATCATCCACAAGTAAACACACGCGAAGAAGCTAATAAATATAAACCAGCCACTCACAGTCATCTACAACTAATCGCAAGCAATTATAGATCGGTCACGGCTCCGAGGAGTATTAAGTTAAACAGCCCGTGCACAGGCTACTGTGTGGTGGTTTAGTGAAACTACTCGTAAACACTATTGAGTTAACTAATACTTTTTTAAGGGTGAGTGTAGTAAGGAGTAAATGTGTGAGAGTAACAAGTGGTGTATAACGAGAGGTTTTGTTCTAATGGGGAGAGCTAAGAAGAAGGCCCCGCGCGAAGCAGTTAAGGAGGAGTCGCTTTTCAAGTGGATTATTGACCCCAAGAACCCGGCTTACTTGAAGAAAAAGCTCCTCGAGGCGATTGAGGAGGGCACCTGACCACTCTGCAATCACCGCACTCGGCACTAGATGTGCTGGCTGAGAAGCTGTCTCGGGGGCTCGCCTAAATTAGGCCTTGTAGTGTATTATTCTACTGGGTGTAGGCTTACGAGCACTCGTACTAGTAGTGGCGTTGTGAGAGTGTCAACTGGTATTAGAGAGCTGGATGAGGCTCTAGAAGGCGGTATTCCTAAGGGTAGCTGGGTCGCTATTACCGGTGAGCCTGGTACCGGCAAGTCTATTCTCTGTATGCACTTCGCGTGGGCTGGGCTACAAGCGGGAGACCCCGTAGTCTACGTGACTACCGAGGCCGAGTTTAGAGACGTCGTGAGGCAGGCCAAGATGTTCAATATGGACTTCGAGTCTCGCAGAATACATGACATTTCTAGTCGAGAAGAGCCCAGCGAGTCCCCTGAAATAGTCGTTATTGACATTTTCGGCTTGCTGAAAATAGCTAGGCAGTTAACTGAGAGCCTAGAGGCCACTAGCCCCGAGAGAGCTAAAGAGGCCACTAGGAAGAGGAGGTTCGCGGCGCTCGATATCCAGACACTAATAGCGGCTATACACGAGGCGTACAGGATACTGGGAGTTCTGAGAGAGGAGAAGGCGAGGTCTCCATACAGGCACGTGAGGCTAGTAATAGACTCTATGAGCGCGTTCTGGGCTGATAAGCCCGCTATGGCGAGGAAGTACAGCTACGACTTGAAAATAGCCACGCACAGAGAGAACGTGACAGCCTACCTCGTCTCACAGTACGCTATGACCACGAGGTCTACTTTCGGCTTCGGGCTGGAGCACATAGCTGACGGCGTCTTCCACCTCTGGATGGAGGACGTTGAGAAGACTCGCGAGGTTCAGAGGTACGTGGTTATTAAGAAGATGAGAATGACTAATCACGCGAAGACGGCGTTTAGACTAGACGTAGCGCCCGGTAGAGGAGTCGTCCTGGAGCCCCTAAAGTAGCTCCTCGCAGAACCACGCCATGTTGAGTGGCGAGGGCTTAACGCGCGGGTCGGGTAGCACCGCCCCCTGCTTAACCCTCTCGAGAGCCCTACTCAGCACTTCAGCGTCTAGCGCTATAGTCGCGGCCACCGAGGCGAGCCCGCTCCACCTACCCCACTTCTCACTCCAGTACTTCTCCGCCTCGCGCTCGCTTACACCGTAGACTACACTAGTAATCCTCCTCAGCCACCTGTCCAGCGGCGGCAACTCGTACCTCCTCGCAGAGAGCACTAGTGCTAGCCTCGCGGTGTAGGCGCCAACGCCCCTAATTCTCCGCAGAGCCATCTCAGCCTCCACGAGGTCTAGTCTCGCCAGGTCCTCGCTCCTAAGCCTCCCCGCCTCGAGGGCCTCCGCTACGCGCAGTACAGTGTCGGCCCTGTAGCCAAGTCCAGCTCTCCTCAGCTTCTCGGGCTCCTTGAGGATCTCTCTCGGAGAGGGGGGTCTCAGTAGCTGAGTGCTCTCCAGGTCTATTCTCTTATTGTACGCTCTCACAAGCTCGTGCAACATTCTCCAGCCCTGCTTGAAACTCGCGTTTTGCTGACACACAGCTACTAGAAGCCCCCACCAGAGGTCGCAAGACCTCAGCCTCCACCCAGTGAAGGCTTTGGCGAGGCCGCCTAGTAGGGGGTCTCTGGAGGCCAGCTCGTAGAACTCGGAGAGGTCTTCTCGAGTGCCGAGAGCCCACTCAAGCCTCCCGAGTAAGTCCTCCTCGCAGCTCTCAGAGTACACCTCGTACTCGCCACTGTAGTGCACCCTCGCCACTGCTACACTACTCCACGGAATGTAAGTGTACGCGTAGTTCTCGCCGACCCAGAAGCAGAGATTATAAGTCTTCATAGTCTTCTCGAAGTCTATGCCGCTGAGCCTGCTGCGAGCGCAGAGACGCAACCTCACTAGGAGGTCCCCGGAGCTGAAAAGGGTGGGAGCCCTGCGAGTAGGAAAAAAAGGGAGACCAGGACTACTTCTTTCTAGCTAGAAGCGCTACTGCGGCTACTACCACAACTGCGGCTACTACTACAATAATTACTTCTGGTCTTTCGTACCACTCAGGCGGCTTTGTGGGCGGAGCAGGCGTGGGCGTTGGAGTAGGTGTTGGGGTTTCAACTACTTCAATACTACCAGTGAGCGTCAAGTAGGCGCGCCCGTGACCACTAATCACTATAGTAGTCGTGTCCGCTGTCCTACTCACAGTGTAAGTGACACCCGCACTAACGATTTCGACGTCGTAGTTGCCAGTAATTCTCAGCTCAACTGTGCTCGAGGCTCTGAGAGCTCCTAGTGGAGTGGTGTCTACACTGCTCGCGTAGGCGCCCAGTCCCAGCTCCGTGAAGACGTTACTAGCTGTAAACGCGAGTGAGATTTCTCCACTATTACAGGCGAATACCGTGACGTATCCAGCTGTCTCGTTGTAGTTTACTCCGGCTACTAGTAGACCCCCACTAACAGTGTAGTTTAGGAACGTGAACGCGGACTCCTCGTTTAGAACTCTCACTGGTATAGCTACGTAGCCGCAGTTTGGCAGGGATATTGTCGCGTTAATGACCAGTATGCCAGTGTTCTCAACGGGGTTGTACACTAGGAGGTAGTAGACAGAGCTCACGGCCTCGCCCTGTACACTAGTACTAGTAGCTACTAGGAGCAGTAGTGAGACTAGAAGTGAGAGTACTAGTGCCCCGCGCGCACTCACCGCAAACACCACGTGCAGTACTAGTTCACGTGTAGGGTTAATAAGTAATAATAAGCTGTGAGTGCAGTACTCTCTCTGTGCGCGGTGGGCTTATTGAGTAGTAGTGAGAAGCACCGCGTCCTCTCAGCTAAGAGGCGGGGTCTAGCCAGTGAGAGAATAGCTGTCAGTATTCTCGAGGAGCTCGGCTACAGAGTGCTCGAAGTCGGCAGGAAAATTATTATCAACGACACTGAGATCGGGGAAGTAGACGTCCTGGCCGAGGATCAGAGCGGGGAGAAGTACGCTGTAGAAGTAAAGGCTGGTAGACTAGATGTGGGTGGTGTCAGGCAGGCCTACGTCAACGCGCTGATACTGGAGGCTAAGCCAATGGTTATATGCAAGGGCTTCGCCGACGACGCCGCGAGAGAGCTCGCCGAGAAACTGGGCGTTAGAGTAGTTCAGCTCTCAGACGTCTTTCTAGTCGAGAGCGAGGAGCTCTACAGTATTGTGAGAGAAGCTGTCGAGGAGGTTCTCACAGAGTACTTCGAGCTCTTCTACGGGTACACAGCTCACTTAAAGCCCGAGCACTACGAAATTCTCTCAGCGATATACAGCTCTACTAGTATTGAAGAGGCGGCTGAGAAGCTTAATCTCGACGTCTCTGCGCTAGCGAGGCACATAGACGAGTTGAGAAAGCAGGGCGTTATCCCGAAGTGGGCTTCTAAGTACAGTAGTGTTAAGCGAGTAGCCCAGATACTAGTACAGAAACAGAGCGTTGTGAGCGCGCTCGAGGAGAGCAGGAAGCTAGTAGAGAGCTTGAAGAGCCTTGTAGACCAGTTAAAGGCGCTGCAGGGAGCGCTCCACACACTAACACAGCAACTAGCAAGGACACAGCAAGTACTCGCAAGTCTAGAAAAACACGCCGAGAAGAACACTCAGGAGAAGGCGCTCAGTAACTAGAAGCACTAACAGCCTCGGTTTAGGAGAGGGGAGTTGAGAGCGCCGAGACCTCGGAGAGGTCTATAAACGAGTATCTCACCGGGTAGCCGGAGCCCTTCACTACTCTCCCGTAGTGCACTTCACCACCCACTTCGTACTCAGTAGTCAACTGGACTTCGTAGTCCACTACTGTAGCGGCTTTAGCAGTAGTCTCGCCCATGTCTAGAGAGATAACTCTCCTCAGGCCTAGTAGCCTGGCGAGCCCTGTAGCCGCCACCACGCCGGCAGCGGGGCCCGACTCAATTAGCTGAACAGGCCTCTTAACAGCCTCCTCCACGGTCACTAGGCCCCCTAGCTCGACATAGCGTAGACCACTGCGCCGCGGCTCCTCGCGTGCTCCTCGATCTTCTCGAGGTAGGCGCTGACAACTGGCATTAGAGCCGCGTTCACGACGGCCGTGCTAGTCCTCTCGTGCTCGCGAGGCTCCCATGCCACTTCGTGCGAGAGG
>JBMSAO010000020.1:0-21829 GCA_049414425.1 Desulfurococcaceae archaeon | reverse complement strand
AGTAAACTCGACACTTACACGCAGAGTATACGTGAAGGACTCAATAAAATAGACTTGAGTTCATTTAAACACATAGTCTCGTTTAAATTAGAACAACTAGACGACAAAGCAGTAATCGAAGTAGTCCTCACTTAGTTTAGAGGAAGCACGGGGCTTGCCCCGCAAAACACTCCTTAATATCGGTGAGAGCCTTTTGCGCTTCTTCCTAGGTAAGAGGTGTTGAGAAGGCGATAGAGGCTACGTGGAGAACTCTTTTCTTCACGTTCTCTTAGCGCTAATACCTTGTGTACATGGAATAGATTTAAGCGGGTCTCCCCGTATTTACTTCAGGTGTCTTTTTGCGAGCTCGCGTAAATGTTAATTTACTCGGTTCGTGTGTGCTAACTCTACTAGTAGTTTCTTACGTTGCTTGGCTTATCTTTAAACCTGAAGTTGCCAGGTTTGAAGAGGTGGTTGTAGCTGATAGTGTAGTTTATTTGCCTCTCCCAGCTAGGATCACTAATATGAGTGTAGAGGAGGCTATTCTTCTCAGGAGGAGTATTAGAGAGTACACTAGTGAGCCGGTTAGAATAGAGCACTTAGCAATGATCCTGTGGGCCACGTACGGGGTAACAGACTCGAAGTGGGGGTTAAGAGCCTCACCTAGTGCTGGTGCGACATACCCCCTTGAAATATACGTGGTTATTGGTGAGAGGGGCGTTCTAGTTAGAGAAGGCGAGTACCTTAAAGCCGGTGTCTACAAGTACGATGTTCACAGGCACCTACTCACGCTTATTAAAACGGGTGATTTGAGAAGAGACCTCGCAGACGCCGCCTTAGGGCAGGAGTGGGTTAGAGAGGCACCTGTTAGTATTGTTGTCTGCGCTGTATTCGAGAGAACTGTTGCACGCTACGGCGAGCGCGGAAGAGTGAGGTATGTTCCAATGGAAGTCGGCCACGTAGGTCAAAACGTTTACTTAATGGCTACTGCTCTAGGTTACGGCGTAGTAGTCGTAGGCGCTTTCTACGATGACAGAGTTCAGGCAATTATTGACGCTAAGCCCGAGGAAATACCCATGTACATTATACCACTAGGTGTTCCACGCGAGCCGCCGCGTACTAGTTTCGAGGATATATGGAGGTACATCGAGGCGAGGAGACATGGCTAGACCGAGACTACTTAGAGTGCTGTTAACACTAGTAGAAACTACTTCTCTCCCGCTACTAGTAGTTTGTCTATTGTACTTGTTAACCGGGTATCAGATGCTAATACCCGGCTTAAAGCTCATTCCTAGAGCGCGCGAATTGCACACAGACCGCGTGTTGAGGTCTCTATTGTTAATACTTGGACTCGTACACGGCTATTCAGGTCTCATAATACTCTCTGAGAGGAGGATTAGAAATAACACGATTAGAACAATTGTAGAAGCAGTAGCAACAGCGCTACTGGTGGGACTAGCTGTACTATTTGCCATTCTCGAGCTGTACATTTCGGGTTAATTCAAACCATGAGTTTTAAATTAAACTAGAAAAACACACAAGTTGTGAGTCAACTTAGTATCCTAGCTACCCCGAGGTTCTCGAGGATACCCTCCCTAGTCTCAGTGAGATAGAAGTCTACTAGTGATAACATACCCTCAAAAAACTTAATGCACCCTATAAGTGCAACGCTGGATATGTCTTAATGGCTTGAAGTACCCACGTCGCCCGTGAGTGCACCCACAAGTTCACGTCTTCCACGTAGAAGCGTGAACCACGAACACCTAGTAAGCTGGGATTTAAATAAGAGTGTTTAGGAGAGGCGCGGGCCCGCCGGGATTTGAACCCGGGACCTCCGGCTTAGGAGGCCGGCGCCCTGTCCTGGCTAGGCGACGGGCCCTTTAACCCTCTCTATTCTTAAACTCTAGGGGAGTAAAATATCTAATTTTTCTTCCCAGCTACTAGACTCCTCACTGAGATACGCAGACAGTGCTCTTTACTAACTCGAGTATCTTCTCGTAGCTTAACTTTTCTGGTAGCTTTACTGTCACGTGGTCTCGTTTACCGCCACCTCTTCCCCCTAGTTGTGAGAGCCCTTCTACTAGTCTCCGCAGGTCTATTCCCAGCTGCTTAGAGAGAGCTGGGTCTATAGCCGCCTCGAGGAGGTTGTCTACGACGAGCACTACTAGTAGTTTTCTCCTCAGAGAGAGCTCCTCAATTATAGACTTAGCTAGTTTCTCATCGCGCAGAGGGAGTTCTAAGTACGCGAAGTCCACACCACACAGAGACTTCTTCTCCGCTAAGACTCTGGCAACTATGAGCTCTCCTAGTACTCTACGATAGCTCTCGAGGAGGCTCGATAAGTGCTTGTAGTCCTCTTGAAGTCTCTTAATAGACGTTAATAAGTCACCGTGCCTGACGCCCAGGACTTCTAGGAGTTCTCTCTTCTCCCTCTCTAGCTCCCTGAGACGCTCTACTAGTCTAGTTCCAGCTATAAATTCTAGTCTGACAACACCGTCTTGTATTCTCTCAGCGTTAATTATCTTGATTCCCCCCACTTCAGAGGTATTCTGTAAGTGTGTGCCAAAACACGCCTGTGCATCTACACCCTGTATCTCCACAATTCTGACTACAGGCGAGTACACCGCTCCACCCTGATATATTCTAATCCCGTACTTAGACTCCGCCGAGAACCTGTCCATGTAGTTGAATTTAACTGGTATTCTACTGTTAATAATCTCGCTGGTTACCCTCTCTATTTTCTCCACCTCTTCACTAGTGAGTGGTTTGTGGTGCGTAATGTCTAAGCGCGCTTTTTCAGGAGTCTTCTCGGCTCCCCCCTGCCACACGTGATCACCTAGAACTCTGCGCGCCGCCGCCAGTAATACGTGTGTCGCTGTGTGGTGTCTCATTAACTTGTAGCGCCTCTCCCAGTCAATTTCCACTACGACCTCGTCACCTGGACTTAGTTGAGGAGCTCTGTCTAGGACGTGAATAATCACGTCTCCTACTTTACCCACGTACGTTATTCTGTACACGTCATCGCCGCGCTTTATAAAGCCCACGTCGTGATCCTGACCACCACTCCACGGGTAGGCAATAGTGCTCTCCAGTACTACGTAGTTCTCTTTAACTCCAATAACTCGCGTAGTGTGCCTTGTCAAGTAGGGGTCTTCGTGAAATACTCTACGCGTCTCGGGGAGTTTAAGTGCCCACTCAACAACTGAGTGGGGAAACTCCGCTTCCCTCTCTTTAACTAGCTGGGCTGGTGCTCCGTGGCGCGAAGCTACTAGCGAGTAGAAGTTAGGTGGTATCTCCACGTAGACGCCGTGTTGAGCGAGCTTCTCGGCAATAATATCTGGTGGTATGCCGTGAGAGTCGTATATTTCAACTAAGTCGTCTACGGTTAGAGACCTATTCTTCTTAATAGCCCTCTCGACTACCTCTACTCCCCTCACGAGATTATTTACAAACTTCTCAGTCTCGATCTCAGCTACGCTTATAATGTAGTCTAAGTGCTTTTCCAGCTTCCCGTAAATGTAGTCTCCCCGCCAGTACCTAGCCTGCTCCGCGATGAGGTCGACTAGAGTAGCCCTCAACTTCGAGTGCTCTACACCTAGTTTTAAGAGACTGCGTAGTAGTCTGCGTATGACTAGTCTAGCTAAGTAACCCTCACCGGTATTTGAGGGGACTATGCCGTCTGCGAGCATTAGTGAGAGTGTTCTCACGTGGTCCAGCGCGCTGTACAGGTATACTGCGTTAACAAATTCTCTCATATAGTCTTTAAAGCCGTGCTTTTCCAGTAGTCTTGCGTACTCGTCTACACTACTATACTCTAAGTTACTCATAGTGTACACTGCTCTCTTTAACACGTCTCTAGGCGGCTCCTCAACTCCCAGTACATCCTTGTACCTACTTAGCAACTCGCCGTAAACAGCGTGAAAACCTGTAGGAGCTTGCTGTAATAGCCACGCAAGTCTCTCAATGCCAAATCCACAGTCGACTACTAGTACGGGGTTGGGCTCGTAGCGCCCGTCTGCTACTCTATACGACATGTGGACGAGAGTCGCCACCTCTATGCCATCTACAAGCACTTCTGGCGCCGGGCCCGCATTACCTCCTCCCTCCCACCACCCCTCTTTAAACACAATGTCGTCTAAGTCGAGGCCCATAGCGTCTGTTAAGAGGCCTAGCGTGTTCTCGAATATTCCCTCAGACCAGTAGACCACTTTACCCGGCTTGTTAAATGCGTGCATACCACCCATTTCAAAACTCGAGAGGTGCCTCCCAAACGTCAGCCCCACGTTGTCTATGTCGGTCAGTCTCACTGAGGGCTGAGCTATTACGAGGGGATTGTATGGCGGGTCTACAAGCCCCTCCGTTACGTGAGGTTGGAATACCACTATAGACGCTATTGTCAAGTACAAGTCATTTCTCCACTTAGCAACAACAGGGTAGGGGTCTACTAGGCCGTGACCTCTCTTCACCAAGTAGTCAATAAACCTGTCTCTCACCTCAACTAGTCTCAGTGGCTGGATTCTCGGGTATTTCTCGTAGAGAAACTCGTATTTACTGCAAGGCCTATCAGGACAGGCATCTCTTGGAGTCCGGCTCCAGAAGTACCCACCACACACTTTACACTTATACCTCTTATACCCGTAACTCTTCTCCAAGTACTCGAAATTAACGTCTCCGCTGCTTTTCTCCAAATCTACACACCGCTACGTACTCGTAGCTAGCTGTATTAAACTACTTGCGGGCTAGGAATTAAAGATGTTGAAAGTCTTAATGGCAGTGCAGTGGGGCTGTAGACTCCGAGAAAACTACTAGTTAGCCGAAGAGCGCCGCGAAACCCTCAGAGAGAGTCTCTTCGCTCAGCTCTTTACTCTCCTCCTTACTCTCCTCTTTAGGCTTCTCTTCCCTTTTCTCCTCTTTCTCTCCAGTTGGTGTAGTTGACACTGCAACGGGCGCCGCCGCTACTGGCACAGCCAGTGACTGCTCTAGCACTTTTCCTATGTCAATGTTCTTCACCGCCGCGACTAGCGACCTAACTCTAATTTCGTCTACTTGTATACCCGCTACCTCTAGTACTCTCTTCAAGTTCTCCTCGTTAATCTCTTTTCCAGCCTTATAGAGTAGTAGAGTCGCGTATACGTACTCGATATGCACCACCCCTCAGAGTTACTACTCTTGAATAGGGATTATTAAACTAGTTTTTAAATAAAAATCCAGCTAGCTGAAGAGCGCCGCGAAACCCTCAGCTAACGCTTCTTCACTCACTTCTCCGCTCTCCTTCTCGGCTTCCTCCTTGGGCTTCTCCTCTTTCTTCTCTACTCGCTCCTCCTGCACTCGAGCTTTTACCTGGACGCCTAGACCTAGTTCAGGCGCGTACTTAGTTACTTCAACGGCCACCGTGTACGCGTCGAGTACTGCTTTTCTCAGCAAGTACTCAATTGTCTCGGGAGCTATAATGCCGGCGTTGATGGCGAGAGCAATCGCTTCTCTCTGAGCTCTCTGAATTACGTAGTTGAGGATAATGGGTTCAGGCACGACTAGTTCTACTGATAGTTTAAACGCTTCGAGACAAGCCCTCTTAATCTCCTCCTCGTACTCGGCTATATTTAGTTTCAGCTTATCAGCTAGTATTACTAGTCCTCCGTCAACAGCACACTTAATTTTAAACCTGATTTCTTTAAGGGCTAGGCCCAGCTTTTGTAGTATACTGGCGAGATCAGGGGAAATCCTGTCTCCCTTCTTCGCCGCTAGCGTGTCCTTAGCGACGTATATAACGTTGCCTTGAACTTTAGTTGGTATTTTGAGTCTACTAAACACGCTGAGTGTTGGACCAGCCGGTAAGCCCGTATTACCCTCTGGAATCACTATATCCTTGTCCACCACTTCACCTGGACTATAGTAGTCATACGTGACGAGGCCTTCGATCATTCCTGCTAATTCAAATGGGTTTTTATCAGAGTACACTAGCATTACTTGACCCGTGAGGTGGGACTCGAGCTCTCTTACTGGTAAGCCTAGCTCCCCGAAGACTTTGAGTGCTACTTTAGGCTTAATCACCTTCATGACAGCTATATTGTTCAGTTTCTTCCTCGCCATTTGAATGTGCTTCGCAGGCACTCCAGTGAGGTCTACAATGAGAAGCGTCTTATACTTCTTTGTAAGCTCAGCTATCTCCCTCGCCATTTCGAGTTTCCAGCTGGGTATCCTCCTGGACTTAACTGCAGCGATACTCACACTTACCACCACATCACTCTGCTATCTCAAAGCACTTCTATGGGTATACCCATAGTAGTCTTCACGTATATTTGCTTAATATTGACACTACCAGCGGGGAGTTTACTCTCCACTAAATTCAGCACTGCGAGTGCGTTCTCCACTAAGTCTTCAGGCCGTAAATCCTCCGTGCCTATAGCCGTCATTATCTGGGGCTGATCTTTTAGTCTAATCAACACGGCATTTTTGTACCTGGAAATAAGCGCCTTAACGTTTGAGCCGGAGGGAACGGGCACAGGCACTTTTCCACGCGGGCCGAGGAATGGTCCCATAGCGCGACCCACTACGCCCATTAAGTCTGATCTGACTAGTATCCAGTCGCACGTAGACGCTGCTTTCTTAGCCTGTTTCTTGTCAATGTTCTTTAGATCTGTACTAGAAATAGTTAAGTAAGCACCACCCTCCTTTGCCGCCTCCAGGAAGTCCCCGTCTCCCACTACACATATTTTTAAGTCTTTACCCCTACCCTTAGGCAGGAATACAACTTCTCTTATTTTAGCCGCCTGAGACTTAACGTCGATGTCCTTGAGCGCTATAATTAACTCTACACTCTGTTTAAAATTCCCCCTATCGCTGTCTTCAAGAGCCTTCTTAATCGCCGCTAAAAGTGCTTCCCTACTGGGCGGGGACATGAACTCACCTACTCGACTACTCTTACTCTAGGTTAACTGATTTTAAACTGCTCTCAGCTCTTACTCCACTCATCCTCATATTTCTTTGTTAACTCGTCGTAGAAGCCCTGCTCTACTAGCTTAATGACTTCTTTGGGGTCTTTACCGTCCACAGTCACTCCTACAGCTCGAGCTGTCCCCAGAGTAGTCTTTACAGCGCTTTTAAGCGTCTTAGCTGTTAACTGCTCTTTTTTAATAATTGCTATTTTAATTACGTCTTCGAATCTAACGTCCCCTATTTTCTTGTGCGCTGGGTCTCCTGTGGGCTCTTTAGCACCAGCATACTTCATGAGGAGCGCTGTAGTAGTTGGTATACCCACTTTGACCTCGAATTTCCTCGTGTCCGTGTCTATGATCACCTCTACTGGAACTGGCAGTCCCTCGTAGTCTTTAGTGGCATTATTTATTGCGTTAACGACTTCTACAACATTGACTTTGTACGGTGAGAGAGCCGGGCCTATTGGTGGGCCCGGTGTCGCCCTCCCACCCTCCACTACGAATCTCAGCGTCTTCTTAACCACTTTCTATCTACCCCTTTTCTTGATGTAACTAACAGGGACTGTTATCGGTATTGAGAAAGCCGCCTCTAATATATTTAGTGTCACTGTGCCCTTAGCCTTATCTACACTGACAACTACAGCCCTCATGCCTCTAAACGGCCCCTTTACTATTTCGACTTCTTCTCCGACGCTAATCTCCTCTACTAGTGCCTTGGGCTTGATTAACTCGAAGACCTGATTCAGGGATATCTTAGAGTACTTACTCCCCTTAATGTACTTCACACCTAGAACTAGTGAGGGCACTAAGCTCGGCTTTGTAGTCTCGATAAACACAAAATTCTTCACACCTGGAATAACCAGTATGCTCTTAACGCCGGGATCTTCTCCCTGCTCTAATTTCTCCTCAACCCTACGCTCAACAATCAGCGCTACGTCTAATTCTCTACCACCAGCTGTCCTAATAGCCACTATTTCTGTTTTTGAAGGGGTTTTACTCACGCCCGTCAACCCACATAGGGGAATAGAAAGGTGTAGAAGATTACTCTAATAATAAATGCTAGTAATCCAACTGCTAAGAAGCCTAGCAGAGTGATTTTTAGAATAGTTGTGTACTCGTTTCTTGCAGGCTTTATTACTATTAGTAGTATTTTTCTCCACGAGTCTACAAGCTCCCTCAAATTCACAGTACACACCTCTACTACTCTAAGTGCGGAATTACCCTATCAACATATTCGTGATAATCAAAGACCTTTAAGTCTCTATAACTCTGACCAGTTCCAATAAAGAGTATTGGCTTTTTAAGTATATAGACAAGAGTTAAGGGAACACCGCCTTCCTCGTACGCATCTACTTTCGTTATCACTACTCCATCAACACTCACACTACTGTTAAAGAAAACCGCTTGTTCAACTGCGTCATTACCCGTTAACGCGTCAACTACTAGTATTTTGAAGTCGGGCTTTACCACTCTAATGACTTTTTTGAGCTCATTTACGAGATCTACGTCTACGTGCATACGTCCAGCTGTGTCTATGAGGAGTACGTCATATCCTCTACTAATCCCGAACTGTATACCATCGTAGGCTACCGAGGCGGGGTCTGAGCCGTATTTACCTAGAAATACCGGTATACCTGTTCTCTCGGAGTGCACTTTGAGCTGCTCTTGAGCGGCCGCTCTAAACGTATCAGCCGCGATCATGAGGGGCCTGAAACCGCGATCTCTTAAATAGACCGCGACTTTAGCTATTGTAGTAGTCTTGCCGACGCCGTTAACACCTAGAAAAACCACTTTAAACGGCTTACTCTTAGACGCTATGTCGACTATGTCTACTACTCCCACCTCGGCGAAGTAGCTCGTTATAATCTCACGTAGGCTTTCAACTAACTGCCTCTTAGACCTCACGGAGCCTTTCTCAATACACTCGATAAGCTTACTAGCAATACCCTCTGCTACTTCGTAAGCAACATCTCTACTAACGAGCTCTAATTTAAACTCCTCTACTAGACCTATTAACTTGTCTCTAGACGTAGCGAGAGAAGACGCGTTTTCAATAAATTTCTTGAAAGCTTCTCGAAGCTTCGAGAACACCTACAACAACCGGCTATGTAGTTCTTGTAGCCTTGGCTCTATAGGTCTCAATAACCTGAGAAATCAGCCTCTCAAGCGCTAAGTACTCGTCTAGTAGCGCTCTCTGGCGGGCTTGAAGCTCTCTTAATACTTGCTCGATTTCCCTAACGCGGCGACTAAGAAGCTCAACTGCTTTATCTCTAGTTGTACGCATGTAGTATCCGAGGCCTATGTTGACTAGTACGCTATCAGCCCATTTCTCGCTTATTTTAACTGGAATATACACTAATGAGAGTCTGTCGAGTACAGTGAAGCCTTCACTACTAGCCTCTGGCAGTCCACGAAGAGTCTCAAAAGACAATTGTAGTTCTCTGTACTGGTTCAAGTACATGTTTAGTATAGTGTTAAGTGAATTCAGCTGCTCTCTGAGCTCTGAAGCCCTACTTATGAGTTCCTCTAGCGTGACTACTCTCTCTTGCTTCTCTGTACTCATTTCTTGATAAGCCTCGTCAATTTAATTAAGTGAAGGAGCTCTCTCCTAGTAACTTCTTCGGGAGGTATCTCCGAGATCTTCTCTATTTTTATGTGATAGCGCTTAAGTTTGTGACTGCCTCCTAGAATAGAGTAGACTTTTTCAACAGCCTGTTTCTCGTTTAGAGCTCTGATCTCTTTAACAAACTTCTGCCACGTAGGATACTTGTCGTGACTAATTAACATGACGCCCTCAATCCTGTAGATTTTCACCTCACTACTCAATTCACCCACCCTCGAAGCCGCGCTTAATGCGGAGTACTTCAGGGCCCGTGGTATTACCACCTACAACTACGCCTTTATTATTAGCCATAATTCCACTCCTCACATACACAACTCCTGCATTTACAGTAGCTCTCTCTACTGTGACTCCAAGGAGTTCTCTGAGAGTTTTAATGTCTTCTTCACTCGCATCCGGGTGTATTACGCCACCACCATCTGTGACGACTAATATACTGCCGAGTAAATCAGTGTTAACTAGCCTAGTAGTCACGACTTCTACTCCTAGTACATCCTCCATTTCTCTCACTTCTCTACTACTAAAGAGCGGGCTTGCCAAGCACCGACGACTATTACAGAGAACTAGGTTTCCCAGTGCCGTGTACTTACTCTCTAGTACGGAGAACTCCGTGTCTACACTGTACTCTCTCACACGCTTTTCCAAGTACTCTACATCCTCATCGAAGACTATTTGGGGAAGCAGAACAGCGTTATTGTTACCAGCTAGCAACACGCCTATTAGTATCGTACCAGCTACTTTAGCCTCGATAACAGCACTTACTTTTAAAACTTCAACTAGCTCTTCTATATCGTCGCGTCCTATTCTAGGCGGGAGTATTAGGACTTCATCGTTGACGTAAGCGTACACGCCAATATTAGGATTTCCGAAAAAACTCATCTTCCCTATTTCCATTAGCTCACCACTCCCGGCTTAATACTCTTCCACCTGCTTTCTCTAACTAGTAGCACGCGCGCCACTTTATTCTCCTTGTCAAATCTAATTTCAACTACAACCCTGCGCGGGGGCTTCTCCCTACTACGTGACCATATATAGGCATTTACCTCGGGGTCGATTATGATCTTCTCTGCCTCCTTAAAGTGCCTCGCCACGTACTTCTTGAGGAGCTTTATAGCTCTGCCAGCTCTATTAGCCCTGCGCCCAAAGTACACTCTCTTTAAGGGAATAACGTGAATTGACCTCTCAACAGCGCTCTTACTCATACTCAATTACTCACCCCCAGCGCTATTTAGACGTTCTTTAACTTACTCCTCCTCCAGTGTCTAAGTCTAAACGGCCTTCTGACTCTAAGCCTAGTTTTAATAGTAACCCATATAGGTATGGGTTTATTGCTTTTTAAAGCCGCCGCGAGACGGAGCTTTCTCGCCACGTGTTTAGCGCGAGCCATCTAAGACCCCTTTACTTACTTTCTCTTAAACGTTATGCGTGTCTCTTTGTGAGTCTGCTCATATAGTTCAGCGAGGATTTTCTTTAAAAACTCGTCTGTTATAGGTATGGGGACGCGCCCGCTCTGAGCTATCAGAACGAGCTGTTCTTCGAGAGCTCTAGCGAGGTCGGGTTTAACTAGTCTGAGATTGTACAGCCTCTCTCGGGCTTCCGGTGTGAGTATCTGTCTTAGGAGAGCCTCTATTCGCGCTCTCCGCTCTCGCTCTTCTTCTATTTTTCTCCTCATTTCAGCTAGCTTTTTGAGTTTTATCTCCTCGAGCTCCGCGTTGTACTGAAACTCCTCACCCAATACTAGACACCCTCTGAGCCAGTGCCAGTCTAAGTCCAGGTGACAAGTACTTAGCGTATTCAGGGTTCTCGCGAGCGTATTCAACAGCGACTTCTAGTGCTAGTCTGTCTAGTAGCGCTCTTCCCTGAGGAGTTAGAACTCTCCCTTCACGTGTTCTCTTAACGAGCTGGGCTACCTCTAGTTGCTGCAAGATCTTTCTTATAGCGTTACCGGGCGCTTTGTAAGTCCGCTCGGGCTTAGACCCCCGGTTCTTCCTCCCACCATACTCTCTTCTGAGCTCTGAAAGCCCTACTGGCCTACCCGCCTTATACAGCTTTCTCAGTATACTAGCTACCCTGTAATACCACCAGTCCGGGTTTTCTGGTGGTTTCTCCTTGAAGCAACCCGTCTTGACGAACATAGCCCACTTTGGCGGGGCGACTTCTGGCACGTTCTCTTTTAAGTACATTGCGAGTTTTCGTATAAACCTATCAGCCGGGACTTCTAGAGCTGTTACCATTAATACCCCACCTAGCTAGTAGTGTAAGTGAGCACTTTTCACTTAACTAATAAGCTCTTATTTCTCCTTTATAAGTATGAATGTGAACCCCCTCACCTCGTAGACCTTAGACTGCGTCTCTTCAGCTATTCTCCCCGCGATCTCCTCTACGTCAACACTAAAAGTCCTCCTAAAAGACTTGAGGACACGTATTTTCACAACTCCGTGCTTATCAAGTCTACTCTTAACTTCTCTAATAAAGGCCTCTGTAACACCTCTCTTTCCTAGCTGCACATCTACTCTACCCGCTATGCGCTCTTTAATTTTCTCTTCGAGATCTTTATTGGAAATCTCCTTACCCAACCGCATAAAAGACACTTGTATACAACTCTACTTCCTTTTCCCTCGCTTCTAATTCTCACACTTAGCGTTACACCGGGTATTAAAGGAACAAAGCACTTTCTACAATAACTCCTCTTAAGTCTTCTAGGTAGTTTTAAGCCCGCTTTACTCGCCAATTTGAGGGTGATTTCAACATACCTCCTAGCTAGGTCGAAATCCCCCTCTCCCGCACGCTCACTAGCCAAGTTAAAGAGCAACCTCGCTCTCTGGCGTGCAATGTCTCTAATAAGAGCTCTAATACCCACGGGCACGTCGAGACCCCCCTACTCGCAGAGATATTAGTTCTCAGGGCTTCTAGTGCTCATAGTGGTGATTATGTCTAAGAAGCCCCTAATACTAGTGCTCCTGGAGGCAGCCCTCGAACTAGTCCCGTCCCCTATAGCAACACACCCATCTGTAATTAAAACCGCGAAGAGGCGGAGAAAACCACCAACAGAAATACTACTAGATGTCAGTCTACACTATCACGCTATGAAAGACCTAGAGAACAGGCATAAAAGGGGTAGACCCGACATAGCCCACATAAGCTTACTTGAAATGCTTGAAAGCCCTCTTAACAAGGCGGGGTACTTGAAAGTGGCTATTCACACAGTAGAGGGCCACGCCGTATTCATCGACCCCTCAACTAAAATTCCACGTAACTACAATAGATTTGTTGGACTAGTAGAGCAGTTGTTTAAAGAGGGGAGAGTGCCTCCTAAGAGCGAGAAGCCTTTAATGTACATAAAGACTGTTACACTAAGCCACCTACTAGAAGAGCTGGGTGCGCGAGGATTAATACTACTACGCGAAGTCTGCGAGCGAAAACCTATAAGTGAAGTCGTAAAGACAGCTATAGTAGAGAAAATGGCTATAGGTATTGGGGGCTTTCCACACGGTGACTTCGAGGAGGCGACAATAGCACACGCAAATCTCTGCTACTCAATACACTATAAACCACTAGCAACTTTTATTGTAGTTTCACGTGTAATATCATCGGCCGAGAAGCTGTACGGTCTCCTAGAGATCTAAGTATAGTGCTGAAGATAGCAAGCAAGTAATAGTACATAACAAGTGGCGGTAATACTTAGTGTAGCCAGTTTAAAAAGGACTATAGAAACAGTGAATCATGGAGGTGAGTGTTAGTGGAGAGCAGTAGAGATCCTCTGGTCGATTACGCCAGCTGGAATAGACTCGATGTGAATGAAAACGCTAATAGGTATCAAGGACCCAGTAGTTTCTTCGCGTGGCTTCTAGATAAGTACATGGAGAGAGAAGCCTACGACATACTACCAGCACACATAGTTAGAGCTCACTTAGATGGCGATATCTACATTCACAAGCTACCACACAGTATATACATACCTTACTGCACGGGCCACAGTCTAGCTAGACTACTCGAAAAGGGCTTGAGGACTGTCACAATTCTGTCGAGACCCGCTAGGCACTTTGACACGTTTGTTGACCACGTGGCGAACTTCTTAACTACAATGCAACACTACTTTACAGGCGCGCAGGCACTATCAAAAGTGGAGTGGTACGCTGGACCTTTCTTGAGGAACGACAAGTTGAGCTATAAGCAGATTAAACAGCAAATTCAGAGACTACTCTACAATTTAAACTACCCTACCAGAGTAGGTCTCCAAACACCGTTTACAAACTTCACTATTACAATGGACGCTACAAAGAAAGCCCTTCAAGGCGACAAAGCCATTTATGGAGGCGTGGAAGCCGGATTACTCGGAGAGTACGAGGAGGAGGCTAAAACCTTTCTTAAAGCTCTCGTAGAGCTCTACAGCGAGGGGGACAGCGTCGGCCAGCCATTTACATTCCCCATACCAACACTAATGACGACGGCTAAGTGGATATGGGAAGACCCCGAAATACACAAAGCAGTATTTAAGACAGCCGCTAAGAAGGGCAGCTTCTACTGGCTAAACACTAGAATAGTAGACCCCGACGCCTCCTACGCAATGTGCTGCAGACTTAATATTGATCAGAACGAGTTGCTCTATGCTTACCGCGCTAATTCAAAGTTCTCGCTGAGCTCTCTCAAGAGAGATTTGGAGTCTCTTAGAGAGGAGTACTGGAGGACTGTGGAGAGGCAGAGATTTGGTGGCTTGTGGGCTATGCCTGATATAACTGGGAGTGTTAATGTAGTCGACGTGAACTTGCCGAGAATAGCTCTCGAGTCTAAGAGAGAAGAGTCGAGGTTCTGGGAGCTCTACGAGAAGAGATTAAAACTAGTTAAAGAGGCCGTGGACTGGTTTAGAAACAGGTACGTGTACATGATAAAGAACTACCCCAATTTCTACGCCATGATAATTGAGTACATGTCTGAGTTTCCTGCTTTTCACTTCAATACTATTGGGCTCATAGGCCTGCCCGAGGCAGCCGCTATTTTAATGAATGAGCCTAGACTATGGCTAGATGGCAGTAGGAGAGATTGGCTTCGAGCCGCTGAGTTAATGAGGAGAATAGTAGAGTACACTACAAAGACCGCTAGAGAGTGGATGATGGAGGATGGTGTGCCGTGGAATGTAGAAGAAGTCCCCGGTGAGTCTGCCTCGCCTAAGCTAGCGCTACTAGACTTAAAGAAGTACCCCGAGCTCAGAGAGTACCTACCAGACCCTGAGAACCCCGTCTACGCAACTAGCATAGCACCCTACTACGCGGACATGGAGCTCCCCGAGAGAGTCGAAATAGAACAGAGGGTCCAGAATTACTTCACGGGCGGCGTCATGATGCACATTTTCCTCGGCGAAGAGCCGGAGCCAGAGGCCCTCGCTGACTTAACTAAGAAACTATTGCAGACAGAACTCGTGTACTGGAGCTACACACCTGCAATAACGCACTGTAATACTTGTGAAAAAACGTTCACGGGGCTCTACGTTAAGTGCCCCTCGTGTGGAAGCGAGAACATTGATATCTGGAGTAGGATAATAGGCTACTATAGGCCACTACGCAACTGGAATCCGCAGAGGAGAAAAGAGTTCTGGACGCGCAGACACTACTTGTTCTAGGCTTTTTATTGTAAGGGCTTTTTCTCTTGACTTCTCCTTCAAAACTCCTTGTAGCGGGTTGGAAGGGGGTCTCGCTCATAGATGTTCACGGGTACTCCTCATTTACTCTCTGGCTCTGCGGCTGTAACTTAAAATGCCCTTTTTGCCACAACTGGAGAATAGCTAGTAATGACCCCGCTATCTGTAAATACGCAGACGTCGAGTACATAGCTGAAGAGGTCTTGTCAAGTAAACACCTCGTAACGTATTTACACGTAACTGGCGGCGAGCCTTTACTACAGTGGCGAGGATTAGTAGAGCTCTTCAAAAAGACGTGTAGTGAGCCCCTTAACAGCATAAACTCTAATTTAACACTATATCAGCCTCTAAAAAAGCTCTTAGAGCTAGGCTTAGTACACCACATAGCCCTAGACTTGAAAATACCTCCAGAAGACCTTTACGGAGTCCCACTAAGCTCTGCTAGCAGATTGTGGACGCTGTTCTTGAGATCTCTAGAGCTTCTCAAAAAATACAGTGTGCAAGTTGAGCTTAGAATACCGGTTCATAGGAGGCTTACACGTGAACTACTAGAGTCGTATTTTAGTAGAGTGAGCAGTCTACTAGACCCGGATAGAACTGTAGTTATTTTAAATCAGCTACTAGGAGAGCCTATTGTTAATCCGAGAAATAGAGAGTGGCGTCGGGAGAACTGCTATCCCTCAGAGCAGTTACTAGTAGAACTAGCAGGTATTGTGAAGTCCTATGGGTTTTCTAGAGTCTACGTGAAGTCTATACCAGGGTTCTCGCAGTGAGGCAAGCCCCCGGCTACTTACCCTACGTTAAGCTAATTGCGCATTTCGAAGAGGGCGAGATGTTAGTAGCGTCAGCCGCTAAAGCCACGCTTTCTCCCAGAGAGTTTGAAAACATAGTTCTCTCTATGAGCCGCGAGGACGTCGAGGCGTGGCTCAGAGAGCTCATTAGTCGCGGGCACGGCTCTCCACTAGAACACGCTCTCTACGTGTTCGAAGTAGTATGTAGTAGAGTCTGCAGCCACCAGCTTGTGAGGCACAGACACGCGAGTTATAGCCAGCTCTCACAGAGATATAGTGACAAGTACTTGAATAGCCTTATTGACCGCGTAGCGTCCATAGTGAGGAGCAAGTACTCAGTTGAGTACTCGGATAGAAAGACCCTTCTAGAGTTCTTCGTTGAGGAGGCTTCAAACTACGACTTCGAGGAGCTACTAGACGTCGCTGGAAGAGCATTTATTATTCCTCCGAGTATCGTGGAGAAGAGGGATAAGGAGTTCTTGCTAAGACTTATTCGTGGTGTAATAGACTACTATAGGCTAGTGGCTTCAGGAGTGCCCTATGAAGACGCTAGGTACGTGTTGCCACAGGCTATTAAGACGAGGATCATTGTGTCAATGAATGCTAGAGAACTAGTAGAAGTCTTCCTGCCGCTGAGAATGTGTAGTAGAGCTCAATGGGAGATTAGAGCAATTGCGTGGAGTATGTGGAGAGAACTAGTAAAAATACACCCAGGAATATTTAAGTACACGGGACCTCGCTGCGTTATCAGCAACAACAGGGTTCATAGAGGTCTGTGCAGTCTCGAGGAGTACTTAAACGGTAATTGCGAGTTCTCGATTGAGAGATGCCCGGAGAAGATTCCTCGCGAGAAGATTAACTCCTGCCTGTTAAGTGCGCTTAAAGAAGTAAATACGAGTGAGGGTGTGCGCTATGATTCTCAGTGACTGGGATATAAAGGTCTACTTAGAGAAGGGGCTCTTGGTTATAAAACCCCTCTTCGAAGACACTGTGAGAGAAAACGGAGTAGATTTGAGGTTTGGCTACAGGTTTTGCAGATTTAAGGACACTGGCTTAGTCATAGACACTAAGCTCATGAATGTCTCGGACGCCCTTGAATGTGTAGATGTAGACTTAAACGAGGGGTTCTTGATTAGACCTAATGAACATGTACTAGCAACTACCTTAGAGTGGGTTGAGTTGCCACACGACTTAGTGGGACTAGTTAATTTGAGAAGCAGCTTTGCGAGAGCGGGAATATACATTCCACCCACAGTTATAGACGCCGGCTTCAAGGGGAATATAACTATTGAACTAATAGGAGGAGCTAATCCCGTTAAAGTGTATCCTGAGCAGAGATTTCTCCACGTAGTCTTCCTGAGAACTAGTAGTCCCGTGTATAAGCCCTATCAGGGCAAGTATCAGGGACAAGTAAGCGTTACGCCTCCACGATCGGATTAAGTAGTGCTGAGTAGGAGTGAGTAGCCGTGTGTGCCGCCGCCGGGATTTGAACCCGGGTCTCCCGCACCCTGACCGGGCCTTCTGGGGGTGTCACGGGCTCGAGAGGCCCGCATACTTGACCGGGCTATACTACGGCGGCGTCTACTAGTTGGAAATTTACAAGAGGGCTTTTAAGTGTTTTACAGGTTTAGTGACGCCTCTACGTTATAGAGGAGTATTTATAGCTTGACTTTACAGGGCGTTTTTAATGCGCTGAGTCAGCGTGTCTACGAAGTATCTGAGCCCGCGAATACGCCTGGCGATCTCTCGCCTCCAGAGTAGCAGTATAGTTAGTAGTGAGATTTGACTAATATCTGGGTAGAGTGCCCCGTAATTACCGTACTCTTCAACAACTACTAGTGGGTATAAGTGTACTTTCACTGCTCGCTCCACGGACACGTAGTATACAGCTAGGTAGTTCATAATAGCTATTAGGAGAAGCAGTGTTGTAATAACGTCTCGTATAATGCCCTTAATCTCGAAAATAGCAGACGTAGCTATTGCTACTACAATGAATACTGATATAGCTCGACTAAGTAGTACAAACTCCTCCAAATGCACCGCCCATACCGTAGTTCTCCCTAAGTATTATTAGTGAGCGCAAGTATTTTTTAACTTCGTTTTTCGAGAGCTCTGTTAAGACTAAGTAGGCGATGTATATAGCTCTACTCTTAAACTCCAAGTACCTCAGTAACGCCTCTCTAGTTTTACTCGTAATCTCTCTTGTTAATTCAACTTGCTTAATTAGTTCTCGCACTTTTGAGTGATTAACTTGAACTTCCAGCCCAGCCTGTATCGCCAAGTCATCTACACTCGCGTACTGAAAGCCCGATCTGCTGAGGAGCTCTGAGACATCTATAATCTCGTCTCCGCGACTCTCTATAAAGGAGACGAGGCGCTTCAAATTAGCCCGCTTGAGCTGTAGTAGAGTCGCCTCTCTACTCTCTACTAGTAGCTTGAAGTCCTCGTAGAATAGTTTATTGAGAACGCTCTCCTCCACTTCGAGTAGACTTCGCGGAGGCTTTAATAGCGGCACGGGCGGGTAAAGCTCGCCAGCTCCCTGAAAATCACTCCCGTCAAAATAGCCGTGAAAGACCATTAGAGACGGCGCCGCTTCCTCCTCACCTAAAATCTCGCTGATAATAGTGTAAGAGAGCACTTTAAGAGCCGGGCTTGGGCGAGGCATGTAGACCTCTTCACCACTAAGCAGTACTCTCAGCTTATCTCTAGCTAGAATGTAGTCCACGACTCTAATAGCCTGCTCTCTGACAACATCCCAGTTAAAATCTATTGTCACGAGAGTCGAGTACGCTAAGTCGTCTACTTCCGAGATGAGAACTCTGTCGAGTTCATCTGGGGTGTGCTTATCAGCGAGCTTTCTAATCTCAAGCCAGTCTATTTTTTCAATAATACCCGCTGCTTCGGGCTAGTAGAGAGTAATGTACTTATTTTCACCTATTTTCGTGACATCGTACATAATGACTCCGAGTAGTATCCCCTTTAATCTCCTCAACAGGACAATTAGGTATGCGAGTGCTAGTCTCATCAACTCGGCGTTTTCGCGCGGATCAGTACTATACGTGTAGCCGTACGTGAAGTCCCTGTACTCTCCCGCTGTCGGCATTGGAACATATATTGTCTTCTTGTCGTAATAGACAGTGGGCTTTCCGCGAACGAGTAGGAAACGGGGTCTCTCAGAGCGTATAGTCCAGATACAGCTCTCTGGTATCTTAATACACTTCTCGAACCCACTTCGCGGCGTGTAGACAACACACAATTCCTCGCTAGTAACTCTCCCAGCTAAGAGGTCTCTCAGAAACTGGGGCTTTTCACCCCAGTTCATTTTAATGTACCTGTACTCTTCGAGAGCTACTGCTAGCGCATCGTGGGATTTGAAATCGATATCTCGTATAGGCTTTTCAATTACACTCCTAACGTACCTCGTGCTCTTGCCGTAATTCAACGAGATCACTATTGCCTCCTCTGCGTAGTCTATACAACCGGGCTGGAATTTCTCGACGAGGTCGCAGTGCCCAATGGGCTCAAGTGGTGTGAGGGCAAGTGTAAATCAGAGACTTCTACGTGAGCTCTACGAGAAAATAAACCTCTATGAGTACGCTCCACCATACGGTATAAAGAGGTATCTCGAAAAAAGACGGGCCCTCGCGTGAAATCACTCCTGTACTCTCAAGAGCCCTCTTCTCGGCGTCTATGAGAGGCTCTCTAAACCAGGGCGATGCTAATTTTAACACACCACTCAACAAGTAGATGTACAGGTTGTCTTGATTAATCAGAGTCTTCTCAGGTCTCAGACTTAGCCACGACCTGAACAACTCGACTCCCTGGCTGAGGAGCTCTCTATCCCATCGAGAGTACGGTATAATAATAGTCTCTGAGTAGCCTAGTTCAGCTCTTCGACCCTTTCCCTCCTCTCTAGTAGAACTCTCTGACGTTGTCAGGCAGGCCTAAATGGACTGCGCGCGCTACTAACCCTATGTCTATGCCCTGAGAGAGTGTTCTAGGAGGCACAATAACTTTTAGCTTACCAGCTCTAGCCGACTCTTCAATACTCTCTCTAATTCTCTTGGGGATTAAGTGGTGATGAGAGGCTATTGGAGCGTCTTCGCCGTACCTAGTTTTAACAGCCCTTACGAGCTCTTCAGCCGTATTAGTACTCCTAGTAAAGACCACCGTCACGTACTCGTCTAGTAGGTAGCTACCTATAATTTCAACTGAGTCTAGGCTTAGACTAGGCACATATGCTCCGAGACTCTCTAGTAGAGAAATCACGTAAAACGCGTTCTTCTTGAATTCATCAAAGTCCTCAATTATTCTAGAGTACTGTGCTAGTTCTCTGTACTTTGAACTGAAATCACGCCACAGCTTTTTTACCCTACTCCACACATCTTCGAGATTCTTTCCGAGGACTATGTATACGTGATTTTCTACTCTAAATGGCTCGCCCTCGACAACACTACACCTCCTGTTAGTGGTCTTCTCGAGAAAACCACGAGTTCTTCTAGATTAGAGATTCCGCCGACAACACTACTACTTGTAGCTACTTCTCAGCAGTCCTAGAGAGCAGCATTATCATTGAGAGAAGTAGTGCTAAACTCCTCGGGCTGCAAAAGTCTATTTTGTCTATAACTAGGAGATCTAGTTTACTGTAAATCGGCGCCATCACAGCGCTCTCTTTTCTCACAAAGTACTTCTTTAAGTCGTGTAGTAGGAAGGCGGGATTTGTAATGATTAATTCTGACGACGCAATTGTGGATTTTAACGCTACTATATGACTGCTTTTCAAGTACTCCTCTTTTTTCACACTATCTAATTGCACTGCTTTTTACCAACTGCGCTAATATACTTTTCGAGTCTCTTTATCTAGTCGTTTGCGAGAGCGAGTGTCGGGTAGAGTACGATTGCATGGTAGTCTCTAAGCTTCTTAGTCGCGTCGAGAAAGTAGAGCACCCACGCCTCTGTCTTTCCACTCCTCGTTCCAGCTCTTAAAACTACATTTAACCCCCTACTTAATTCAATATAGGCCTGGTACTGGTGCTTATAGAGCCTGCAATTCCCAATCTCAAGGCTAGAAAACTCCGGAAGTATGTCTTTGAATGTCACATCGACTTACTCGGGAATTAAACCCTGCTCCGTGCACTTCACATAGCTATACCCCTTAGCCGTGAGGAGCTGTTCACTACTAATACGCATAGTAGCTCCTCGCATTATACTCCTCTAAGTAGGAGAGGAGTAAAAAGCGTATAAGGGGTGAGAGCGAGATCTTGCGCGCTACCCCCACTTACCCTTCTTCATGTGTGCTTCTAATTCAGCTTTAATTTTCTGTATTGTCTTGAGGGCGAATTCTCTCTCTTCAGTAAAGATCTTGTAGCATCCCGGGTCTAAGTTGTCTGCAATACCTTTTTCTGCTATTTCAAGTAGCTCCTGGAGGAGTACTAGTGCCCTCATGTGTAAGTAATTCGAGAGCCTAGACCTAGTTATTAACTGTTCCTCCTGGTCTGATAGCCTCGAGAACTTGTCTCTCGGCGCACCGCACTTAGGACACTTCTCTGGTGGCTCTACGCCCTCATACACGTAGCCACAGACTGTGCACTTCCAGTAAGGCACGCTATTCACCTGGCTACTCATCTATCCATAATATATAGGCTTTAAAATTTTAAGTATTGATCGAACTAACAGTTTAGTTAACTGTATGCTGAGCACTTTGGAGCAATCTGTACTCACAAGCTCATTTAGAACTCTTTTAACATTCAAAGCGTCGGGAATTACTAGGAGTTCTTACTCCACACAGAGTACTAGTAGTACTTAGTGCGCTATTAGTATCAGTTAAGCGAGCTAAATTAATCAGCGCACTTGCTTTAGTGTCGCGATA
>JBMSAO010000019.1:0-13354 GCA_049414425.1 Desulfurococcaceae archaeon | reverse complement strand
CAGTAGCTTCCCGTTAGGCGGCGTCTTTGATGTTCCGCGTGGATCCACGTAGACTACTCGGAGACCCTCTAGTAGCGCCTTGTATTCTGCACAGGAGTGTATCCTCCGGTAGCACCAGAACTGAGTCTTCCAGGACAGCTTCTTACCACCATTATCTTTTTCTCTTAGTTTCCTCAAGTCCTCGAATACAATCAAGGCATCGTATTCTCCAGCTACCTCGACTATACGCTTCGCTACGTAGTGTGCTGCGTCTACGAGTATGTTTCTAGCTCTTCTAAGCCACTTACTCCTAGCTCGCCTAGCCTACTTCAGGAACCTCCAGCTCTTAGAGTACCTCCTCTGCAACTTCTCAGCTAACTTCTTGAAGTGTAGCGCCCTCCTAAGACCTATAAACGGTATCACGCCCATTGAGACCGGATCCCCGTCCAAGTCGAGGACAGTGTAGGTTACATTGTCGAAGTTGATGTCCACGCCCATAACGGTCTTCGGCTCTCTCAATGCAACATGTTTGATAAAAGTCAAGTAGACGAGTATCTTGTTACTTCTATAGCTCACCAACACTTCTCCGAGCTTCCAAGAGCCATCGAGGCACTTGTCTAGGTGGTTGTACCACTTTAGCCTCAGCTCAACCCACTGATCATTCAAAACAGCTATTCTTAGAGTCTTCGTGTTGAAGTCTACTTTGTAGTCTAGTGGGTGTATTCTAGCCGTCAGCTTCTTGAGTATTGGTTTAGAGCCATTATTCCTCTTAGTCGACTTCACTATCTCCCTAGCTCTCTTGTAGATCTCGGATACGTGGTGTGCTCTGAATCCGAGACTCCTCAATCTACTGTAGAACATCTTGTGCAGAGTCTTCTCAGATGGTATTTGATTTGAACTCCATATCTCATTCACTACTAGCTGGACTGCATCCCGATACGTCTTCAAGAACTCGACTAGGAGATCCTCATCCTCCTCGGGAGTGACCGCCTCCACCTTAGCGGTCACGGTGACCCTCACAGGGAGATTCATTGGAAGATCCCGCTCTATATTCTAGTTAGACCGATTTAAAAAGCTTTTTCGGTATTTTCAATTAGAGGTGGTCTAATGAGCCAAGTGTACGTATTCGAGGCGTCAATAATAAAGATTAGTGGAAACAAGTATGGAATATACCCACCGAGAAACTACCAAGAAAAACTCAGTAAATACCATGGAAGAAAAGTCAAAGTAATAGTAGTCATCGAAAGCTAGCGGTGAGAGCGTTCACAAAGTATTTATAGTTAATTACAATTACTTGCAACTATTTTTAGATCGACCACGGCTTAACAGACAGCTTCTCGAGAATACTTGTCACTCAGAGCACCACTACGCAATAAGAACTAGAAAATAATAACTCAATAAAACCGAGCTGTGTGACAAGTACCGGAGAAGACGTAGTAGCGAGGTAAAAAGAAACTCAGAGGGATATTATAGCTACAGCACTACTTCTTTTTCATCTCTTCGAGCTCCTTTCCCAGCGCGTAGAACGCGAGGCCCGTTAGTAATACGAATAGAGATGTAGGTATCGCGACGTATTTAGCTGGGCACGCGGCGATAGAGCCTATTAGTAGTATTAGCCCGTACACTGCTATTACTATGCCGAACATGGTTGCTCTCATTTAGAGACACCCCTTAGCAACTACTATTATGGGGGTTAATAAATACTACTATGAGGGGGTCAGAGAACTAAATGATCGTGTTTAATGCTCATTAAGCTGTAATCTCGTCTGGTAGTCTGTTTGGGTCTAAACTCGCGAGTACACCTGTGAGATTAACGGGTATTTCCACAGCGTATTTTACACTAGTAGCAATACACACCTACTTACCCCCGCCGGGTTTAGCGATATCCATGATCGCGTGCTACGTGATCACAGTTGCACTGTTCGCTAGAGTTTTGAGGAAAATGTATGACAGGCTATTCAGAGAGATCACTGCTATTAGGGGGCTTAGTTCGAGGAGAGCTGTTATGAAAATTGAAACGATTACCGCGTCAGCACTATCAATACTACTACTAGTCTCTGCACTCCACGCTGTAGTAGTCGAGGCAGCTCTACCTACACCGCTGTACGCGCTGCTTATTGAGGTAGTTCATATAGTGATATTAGCGACGCTCATATACATAGTGCTCAGAGAACTGGGTAGAGTTAGAACTCCTCCGAGAATAAGGAAATACATAGAGCAGAGGACTTGGATCTAGTGGTAATTAATTACTTTCCCAGTTCTCAGGCAAACACGGGCGCATAAGTACATACTCTAATTCGCTACTAGTCAAGGTGAAGACAGCGCGTATTGAGATCTAAGAGCGCATTACGACCTATAGGTCTAGTTTTAATCACCTCGCTAGTAGTGACGGTACTAGTACTTATCAAGAGCTTTATTATAAAGGCCCTGGAATTCGTAGGTCTCGTTCTCGAGGAATCTCGTCGTAGACCTCCTCAGCGACTTTTCTAAACTCCTCTCTACCTGCAATCACGGATTCTCTAGGCTCTCTCACAAGAGCGACCTTAAACTTCTTACTACTCACTACGGTACTCCCGTGAAGCCGTGAATAACTGAACACTAAGTAGTTGAGTTTAAAACCCTACACAGACTTAAAGATATGGTTGGGTTATAGGGCCCGTAGCTCAGCTTGGTGGAGCGCCCGGCTGATAACCGGGAGGTCCGGGGTTCAAATCCCCGCGGGCCCACTCCTCTGACATAAAATGCGAAACGCCCTCAGCTCAGTCAATAACTATTAACTAGTACTCTGTTAGTCTATGTAAGTGAGGTGTTTCCAGGCGTGAGGAGGCTAATAGTGTTAATAACGGATTACGGGTACAGAGACCCCTATGTCGGAGTTGTTAAGGGTGTAATAAAGTCTATTAATCCCGACGCCGAGATTACTGATCTAACTCACGGCATTCAGAGACACAATATACTAGAAGCCGCTGTAATGCTTGCTGTCTCCGCAGAGTACTTTCCAAAGGGGTCTATATTCGTAGTCGTCGTAGACCCCGGTGTTGGCAGCGCTCGTAGAGCTATTCTCATTGAGACAAGCAATTACATCCTAATAGGCCCCGATAATGGCTGTCTAACTCTTCTAGCTGAGCGCGATGGCGTTAAGAGAGTTTTTGACATATCAAACTCTAAGTACAGACTACCCGAGGTCTCAGCGACATTTCACGGTAGAGACGTATTTGCACCAGTCGCGGCGTGGGTTAGTTTAGGAGTCCCCCTCGAAGAGGTGGGAGTAGAGATAAGCTACAGTAGCGTGGTGAAGACGGGGTTTGAAAAGCCCGTGGTGAACCTCGACTTGAACACTGTTGAAGCTAGAGTAGTTTACATTGATGTGTTTGGAAACGTCATGACTAATATTGAGCACGAAGACCTAAAACCCCTAGGCCTCCAAGTTGGCGATGAATTGAGCCTACACATTCCTAGCGGAGAGTACAAGTGCAAGTACGTACCGAGCTTCAGCCGGGTTAATGTGGGGGAGCTGGCGTGCTACATAAACTCCTGGGGCTTCTTCGAAGTGGCTGTCAACACGGGAGACGCCTCGAGAGCACTCGGGCTGAAGCAGGGAGACCCAATCAAGATTACAGTGCACAGAAGCTCATCTAAAAGAGGGTCTCAGTAGGCATCACGGACCTCTGCTAATGAGAACGAGGCCGTGAAGATCTATAAGCACAACTCACTTCTAATAGCATATAAGCCCGTAGAGACGGCGGCTTACCCGCGGTCTCTACTAGTACTAGAGTTATTGGCGTGACCAGTGTGCCGGCTTCTACTAGCTTCCTAGTGGCTTACAAAAACACCTGTTTTTAAGGGGTGAGACTGTATATTGAGTACTCGTGGTGGCAGGAGATGTCATTTAACGAGCTCTAGTTTAAAACACACTCGCCCTGAGGATTTGTTAAGCCAGCTAGTCCTGAGAAGACCCCTCCTGAAAGTCAAGGCTTGGTATAAGTACCTCGGAGACAGAGAGATCCTCGCGTGGAGTCATTACGGAGTCTACAAGTTAAAGATCGACTGCGTAGAGGAGTCTAGACTACGTGAAATACCCTGCGAGTCTCTCGTAGAGCTTGAAGGAGAGCTCGTCGCTCCCAGCACGCTGTGCGTAAAATCGCTGAGAGTACTGCACTCGCCACTAAGCAGTACTTGCATAGAGCCCGAGGAGTTCACTGTAGAGCCTCTAGAGTTCGCGAGGAGCTACTATAAGTATACTAAACACCCGCAAGTGCTCAAGTCTATATTGACCTACTCCGCCGCGACCTCTACGCTTAGATCATACCTACTCAGAAACGGATTCGTCGAGCTCCCTTCACCCATAATTGGACATGTAAGTGACCCGGGTCTTCGAGGTGCTAGAAAAGCTGTGATTGAGCTCTACGGGGGGCTCTACGAGGTGCAGAGTAGTGTGATAATGTACAAGCAGCTGTATGCAAGCGCCTTGGAGAGAGTGTTTTACGTTGCGAGGAACTTGAGAGTCGAGCCTGTGGAGAACGCTTACACGGGGAGGCACCTAGTAGAGTTTACACAAGTAGATGTAGAAGTCGCTACGACTAGTGCACGCGAGCTCGTGGAGCTCGGCGAGAGATCCTTCTACTACGCCGTAAAGACTATACTAGACAAGTACTGGTTCCTCCTAGATCATAGGGGCATTGAGCGCTTAGAGAGAGAAGTCTCTAAACCACCGTACCCCAAGGTCACTTACGATGAGGCTCTCGAAGAGCTCGTGAAAATGGGGTTTAGAGTTAGGAGTGGAGAAGAACTATCATTCAACGCTGAGGCGGCACTAGCTAATAAATACGGCTCGCCAGTATGGCTCGTAGGGTTCCCCAGCAGGGCTAGGGGCTTCTACTACCTAGAAGACCCATCTAAGCCCGGCTACAACGTCGACTACAACTTGATCCTGCCTAGTGGCCACGGCGAAGTCCTAGATGGAGGTTGCCGAGAGTACAGGTACGAGAAGCTCGTAGAGAAGATCGCCTCAATACACAAAGAGCCCATTGAGAAGTATCAGTGGTTTCTCGAGCTGGCAAAGAGGGGCGAAATACGCCCAACGTGTGGTTGGGGATTAGGTGTTGAGAGACTTGTAAAGTACATATTAAATCTCAAACACATAGTGTACGCCACACCACACCCTAGACTACCAGGCGCTATCGGCCCATGAGTAAAGAATATTTTTCACACTAAACTACTATTTCCGGTGAACCCTCTGAGGATATGAGTTCGAGGTTTTAGATCTAGTGGAAGACTCTACTCGAGACAGCTATTAGAGGAGGGCTACGGTGTGCTCTCTATTTACGCTGGAGACTCAAGCACGTCCTTCGCGGCGGTGAACCTTGCTGATAGGCTTGAGAACTCACAACCCGGAGTAAAGCTTATAATAGAGCTAGTGTTACTCAGAATCGAGTTCTCGGTGCGATTCTAATGCGTGAGGAGGTTTTAGAAAAGCTCTATAGTCTCTACACTGCTCAGTACGCTGAGAAGACTAAAAAGAGTAGAGAGTTGCATGAAAGAGCCAAGAAGTTAATGCCGGCGGGTGTTACCTACGCTATTAGACACTTCTACCCACACCCCATTTACATCGCTAGGGCTAAGGGGACTAGAGTCTGGGATGTAGACGGGAATGAGTACATAGACCTCTGGGTGGGGCACGGTGCCCACCTCTTAGGGCACCTCCCCGAAGTAGTTGTAGAGGCTGTTAGAGAAGTCTTAGAGTTCGGGACACACGTGGGTTTCGAGCACTCCTACGCAGTTGAATACGCTGAGTTCCTCTCAAAGATTATACCGGGTAGCTTGCAGTACAGGTTCACTAATAGTGGAACAGAAGCCAATATGTACGCGGTGAGATTAGCGAGAGCCTACACGAAGAGGAAGTATATCGTGAAGATGGAGGGTGGCTGGCACGGTAGTGTTGACGCTCTCCACATCAGGGTTAGAAGACTCAACGATAAACCCGAAAGCGCCGGAATTCTCGATGAACAGGTCAAGTACACTATTATAGTCCCATTCAACGACCTCAGCGCACTTGAAGAGGTGCTTAGAAAGCACAAAGTCGCGGCAGTAATCCTGGAGCCTGTTATGGGCGCTGCGGGGTGTATAGAGCCAGATAGGGAGTATTTACGGGAGGTCAGGAGGCTTACACATGAGCGCGGTGTACTACTAGTTTTCGACGAGGTGATCACAGGGTTCAGGCTGGCGCCTGGGGGTGCTCAAGAGTACTTTGGTGTAAAGGCCGACATTGTTGTGCTCGGTAAAGCTCTTGGTGGAGGTGTAGGCAGTATTGGAGCTGTGGGCTCTAGCGAGGAGATCATGAGCTTAATGGACCACACAAAAACCCCTCCAGGAGACCTCGTCTTCCACGGAGGCACCTTCGTCGCTAATCCCGCGGTTATTCGCGCTGGTCACGCGCTGGTAAAGTACCTCAGCGAGCACAGCTCTCTCTACGAACGCTCTAATAACCTGTGGAGTTGGTTTAGGAGAAAAATCGAGCAAATCTGCAGTGAATACGGTATTAATTGCTGGAGTACTGGTGAGGGCTTGCTGACAGGTATTCACTTCACAGCGAGAAGACCGAGAAACGCACGCGAAGTAGAAGAGCTTAGGTGGAGTGGGCTAGTTGAAAAGACCTTTCACATGTATAGCAGAGTTAAAGGAGTCCTCTACGTATCAGAGACTAGAGTACACTACTTACCATCACTAATCCACAGTAAAGAAGAAGTTGAATACGTCGTAGACGTCTTTACGAGCTTTTTAGATGAACTCAAAAAAGCCACTAGTCAGTAAATCCCGCGGATTCCTCGACGAGGTAAAAGCCGCTCAAGACTTTAGTTAGAAAGAAGTAGTTTACCGCGTGTAGTGTTGAAGAATAAGAGAGATTCTCTACTAGCGGGTTTAGGGCTTTACGTTTAATCACCACAGCGTGGCTATGAATTCTAGAAGTAGCGGGGTTCATGTATTTTTAAGAGTATAGTTAGTCTAGACTAGTTCTCTGAGTGCTTTTTCATACATCTTGGCTATTTCTAACTGGTCAAATTGCTTAACGTGGTTTAGTGCGTTTCTACTGAGATCACTCCATAAGTGCTCGCTGCGGAGTATTCTCTCAAGCGCGTTGACGTAGTCTGAGTAGTTTAACCCACTAACTCTTATTCCATTATACTCGTTTATGACTACTTCACTGGGCACAGCCTCGGAGACTGCTACGGGTGTCCCGCAAGCCATAGCCTCTACTGTAGCGTATGAAAAGGTCTCAGCAGAAGACGGCAGAATAAACGCCTTTGCACTACAGAGAATATCTATTTTCTCGCGCTCTTGAATAGCAGATAGCACTCTAACGAAGCTCTTCCCCTTAACTAGCTCCTCTAGTTCACGCCTCCTACTCCCAATTACTACTAACTCTACGTTAAACCCCCTATTCCTGAGCTCTTCAACTACTTTAACACTTATATGAGGGTTTTTAGTAGGCCTCGTCCCGATGTGAATAACAATATTTCTCCTCGCAGACAAGTCAACGGGCTTGTAGAGGTCTAGTTTAACCGGCAGAGGTATTATCTCGTGGCAGCTCAAAATCCCCGCTTTACTACACTGTCTCCTCGTCTCCTCGGAGACGCAGATAACTCTATCAAATGTAGAGTACAGCGCTCTCTGAACTAGGCGCCTTGCCAGAGACCACTTTAAAATAGGCCCGTGCGCAACTGCGACTTTTGGTTTAAATCCGAGGGGGAGTGCTCCATTAACAACTGCGATATCAGCACTATTTCTCTCGAGTAGCCACCTGCCTCTACTCCACCACTTGCTCATAATTCTAAACCACGGAGTGCCCGTGCAGGAACCTCGCTCCAGCGTGTATACTGGGATCTCGACGTCTAAGCCGTGAATGCGCTTAAACCAAGCGGATAGAGAGCTCCCCCCCACATCTCCACTATAACACCAGCTCGCCAGGAAGACCTCGTGGCCCAGCTTAACGAGACCCTCTCCAAGCCAAGCAATAAACTTGTTAATTCCATCTAGGTAGGTGATGTACTCTCTCCGAATTAAGGCCACTCTCATTTTAAACCACTAAGTAGTACTATACATAATACACTTACACTTTACTCAAACACGCCCATAAAAATCGCGTGCTCAACGCAAAATTAAGCGCCTCCTCTTCTATCTTGAAATCAGGAGACTCATACTCCTAGTCGAGTCTCGGAGTTTAATAATATTACACGTAGATATTATAATACGGCGCCTAGGGGTATTAGAACTTGAAAAGGGGTGTTGTTTGTTGAAGTACGAGTTGCTGATTAGAAACTCGCTCAGAATCGTAGTGTACTCGCTGTGTCTAGTAATAGCTACACTAGTCTCGCTAAATGCGCTGTCACTTCTACTGGGTGAAGTAGAGTACGCGGGCTACGCGCTAGTAGCGCGTGAGGCCTCATTCGCGCTACTAGTACTGGGCTTAGCACTAGTTGTCTACGCGCTGTCTCTGAGTAGTAGTCTCAGAGCGGACAGGTACCTACTCGGTGTTAGAATAAGTGTGCTAGTTGTGTACCTGTATTTAACGGGACTAATGATAGCTAGTGGCGTAAGAACAGCTCTAATGGAGTACATTGCAGAGACGCTACCACCATACTTAGCGCTCTACTTGCTCGTAGTAATACTGCTAGTAGTAGCGTCTATTCTAACGAGAACTCCGGGAATAGTGGGAGAGGAGAGAGTCGTCTATATTGTGGGAGTAGCACTCGAAATTGCGGGGGTTGCCGGCGGCCTACTAGTACTACACGGAGTTGTGACAGCTATGTTAAGGGAGCGCCCAGAACTAGCACTACTAGCTACTAGTGTAATTCTAGTAGCTCTAGCTGTGTACACGTGGTTAAGTATAGAGAGCACTATAGCGAGAGTTCGCGGAGTGCACAGCTACGCAGTACTTCAAAGTATTGTCTTGAGGAGGCTAATAACAATTATACTGGGCATAGTAGTAGCGCTAATCGCGCTTGTAGTTAGTAGCTCCAGTATACTAGCTGGGCTGAGTAGAGTGTGGACTTTTCACCACATTCAAGAAGCCATACTACTCATTCAGCTCGTAGGGCTAATAACTACGAGTATTGGACTAGTAATCAGCGTAGTAGGCGGAGTACTACTACTCAGCTCAGAACACGGTGCTAGAGGACTACTAATACTCTCACAGTACAAGAAAACAGGAGAAGTAGACAAGGTACTAGAAGTCCTCGAAATTAAGAGAACAAATAGCAACACACAAGCCTAGTTGGAGTTTTTTAAGAAACTAAACACCAGAGGTGTAATTTAAACCCACACGGGTTTAGCTGGTGCATTTCCAGCAGGATTAGTTCACGGTCGGTTTTCTGAGGTGGACTCCAGCTCTACTTGGAAACCCCCTGTTGCTTTAACGGAGGTGGGTAGAATAGTTAGATATATCAATTCCCCGAGAACGCTGGGATCTCCCGCAGTGTACTCTCATTTACGTTATAGGAGTACTTGTTACTAGAGAGCCGTAGCCGAAGATGTAGGTGTATGTTACATTGGCTCTAAGCTTTAGTATATGTCTTTGAGTTTTAGTGATTTTAGCGTGATTGCTGTGAGCAGGAGTGCTAGTGTTAGTAGGTATGTATACGTTATAGTTAAAGGAACTCCGTACTCTATACTGCAGGCTTTTCCTATAATGTTAGCTATGTGTGTTGTTGGAATTAGGTAAGCTAGTATTATTAGTTGTTCTGGGAGGAGCTCTAGGGGGTAGTAGACTGGAGCCACGAATGTTAGTATGAACGCTATGGAGTTACTCACTATAATAACTGTATTATAGTCTCTTGAGAGTAGGATTAGCGCCGTAATGTAACCCATAGTTGTGAGTATATACCACCCGGCTACGAGCCCCAGTAGTAGTAGCGCCACACTCTCAATTCTTATTAGCCTCACAGCCCAGAGAACAGCAGTCACGATTACTGCTGCGGGGAGTGTCTGCATTGAATTTGATAGTAGTATTCCCAAGAAGTACTCTAGTGGTGTAATAGGCTTTGTTAGTAGAATAGCTATTCTCTTCAGGAGTCTGTCGAGGGCGAGGTCTTGACTCGCAGTACTGAAACAGTATATTAGAGTGAGGATCACTGTACCGACGGCTATGAAGGGTTCGAGCCTGGCTGGCGCGATAATAAGGAATGGCACTAGTATAGTGAGTGGGAATAGGACTGTTAAGTAGAAGTAGAATAGTTTGTTTCGGAGTATCCACAGAGCGTAGATCATGCTAATAGCGTAGACTCTATAGACGCTGACCACCGCCACTACCCTCCAGCAGTCTTATGAGCGCGAGATAAGACTCCTCTAAACTAGGTCTATCTACGCTGAACTCTAAGATCTGGTCTCTGGCACTCGCCAGGTAGCTCAGTAGCTTAATAAGCTCCTCGTCGCTCACAACGTAGAACTCTACAATATCGCCGCTCCTGTAGTGGAGTCTCAGCGGGGGAGTCTCTAGGGCCTTAGACGCGCGCAGTCTCACTTGAACTCTGTACTTGTAGCCAATTTTGCTCAGGAGCTCTCTCGGGTTGCCGTTGAATACTAGCTGGCCCTTGTAGAGAAGTAGTACGCGACTAGCTATGTCCTTGACTTCGTCTATGTAGTGCGTTACTAGTATAATTGTGCTACCGCGCTCTCTAGCGTACTTCACTACTACGTCCCAGAGCTTGACTCTCATCTCCGGGTCTAGCCCCACTGTCGGCTCGTCGAGTAGAAGTACTCTCGGTGAACCCAGGAATGCCTGGGCTAGGAGAACTCTCCTCTTAAGCCCGCCTGATAAATACTCGATCTTCGCGGAGGCGTGCTCTTGGAGCATGAAGTCATCTATTATCCTATTAACCTCTCTCTTAGCCTCATGCCTACTCAAACCCTGAATGAGGGCTAAGTAGTACAGGTACTCCCTCACAGAGAGATACTCGTGTAGCATGGCTTCTTGAGGCATAACACCAAAGAAACCCCTCGCTCTGGCAACATAAGGGCTTAAACCGTTAATTGAGACGAGACCCCTGCTGGGGCTGATCTCCTCGTCAATAATCCTAACCAGAGTAGTCTTGCCACTGCCATTTGGACCAGCGAGAATAACTAGGGGCTCGTCCACTAGAGCAAAACTAACACCCCTCAGCGCGACAGTCCCAGAACTATAGATCTTCCACAAGTCTTCACAGCGAATCTCAACCATAACCCCAATCCCAATTCACCACTAGACCCTCTACAATCCAAGCCATTAACCTCGCGCTTCCTAATAATGCAGTCTCAAAACCACTATGCAAGTTTACTGTAAAAACCAAACCGAGTAAAATAGTTGAGACGACTTCTCACACCGCCCCGGGGGCGTTAACGCTGACTCTATTGTACTAGTGATTAGTAACTGTGATTTCACCAAGTAAATCACACAGCAAATTTACACCTCTTCCACGAGGACGCGAATCGCAGAGAGCAATCCAACAAAGCCTATCTGGGTGTTTTAATGGAGGAGCGCCGGGGGCGGGATTTGAACCCGCGCGGGGAAACCCCCACCGGCTTAGCAGGCCGGCGCCCTACCAGGCTAGGCGACCCCGGCTCCACTATACTACTATTTAGCTCTAGTGGTTTTTAAGACTATACTTCGTACTTTTCTCTGTACAGCGTGGTCAGGGCTTCGAGCGTGCTTATAATTAGTAGTGTGTTTCTGGCCTGCCCGGCTAGCTGAGCTGGGTCGTTTAGACTGAGTGGATTAGGGCTCTTCAAGTAGAGTACTAGTGTACTGGCGTTTAGTAGTTCTAGGAGTAAGTAGTAGCCTCTAGACCTAATTCTACTAGTTAGGAGTCCAGCGGAGATCACGAGGAGTAGTGTTTGTGGGTAGCAGTAGGGGTGTAGAGCGTAGAGAACTAGGAGCACAGTATACGCGTGGCCCGCTAAGTGCTCGAGCTCTCTTGGTGTTAGTGAGCAGAGTACTACTAGCAGAGAGAGCCACAAAGCCACACTAACTCTGTACACGAGCTCTTCACTAGCAAAGCTACTAATAAGCCTGTAGATACTGAGCGGAGTGCGCGGCTCGTACACTACTCTCTCTACTAGTAGAGTGAAGTATTCTAGTCTAATAGCGCAGAGCACTATGTGGGGTAGCAGGCCGAGTAGTAGCATTACAGCAGACTTCTTATTGAAGTAGTTTTCGCGGAGAGCATAGAAGACTAGTACTGCTAGTAGAGCGAAGTTGAAGTAGGATATACTGGTTGCCAGCCCCGCGTAGAGTAGTGATCTAGCGTAATCCCTCCTACTAATACTCTCTAGAGTGAGAGCTAGTAGTGGTAGAGAGAGCGTCTCTAAACTGTACATGCCGCAGAGAGCGAGTGTTGAGAGGAGTAGCGGGGGGAGTAGAGAGGCGCTTTTAACTACTCGCGTAGTGAGCACTACAGACACCACTACTAGAACAGCCTGTACAGCGTATACTACAGCTGTAAATCCAGTAGTTCCCGGAGACCCCCCCACAGCGCGGCCCAAGTAGCTCGCAAGAGCCCAGACGAGTCCATATAGTGGTGGAGCTGGGAGGCCGTGATCGGCTATTTGAGGAGTGTAGTCGACGTAGGGTGTTCTGAGCTCGCCGTGAACAATGTACTTTCTAATACTATCGAGAAGCTCGACTCTGAGAGGACTCCACACTACTCTGCCAAATACTGCCTGCTGGAGTTCACCGGGCATGTAGATAACTACGGATACCACTATAGCTACTATTAAGAGCGCGGTATTCCGCATAGTTGAGCACACAGAGAGCTAATATTAACACTCAAGTGTTAAAAACACTACGTACAGGCTACGCAGAGAGAGGTGTAGAGCACTGTGCTAACTCAGCGTGGTGTCCGCGAGAGGGCAGTGCTAATTGTCTCGCTGATCACTGTAGCCGCACTAGCCCTCTACGTCTACACTAGTAGTGCTCGCGAGCTCTACAACTCGGAGACCGCGCGTAGAGGCCGAGGGCACGTCTCAGACGAGGTGTGGTACGTCTCCTCTTCACGTGTTATTCTGAAGAAACTACTCGGATTAGAGCCGAGACAGCCTCCAAGCCTCTACAACGCCACAGTAATTCTCGCCGAGAAACCCAATGTCTGGGAGCTGGGCGAGATTGCAAATAAATACAGAGTAGAGATTCTCCGCGCGGACTTCAGAGAGCTCAATGCTGTATACGTGTCGGGGGCGAGAGAGTCTGTTGAGAAGTTCATTAAGAGTCTAGGTGGCAGAGTAGTAGATGTCATACCGGGCTGGGTGTTACCCGACCACAAGGATATCAATAACTATATTAACTGGGAACACCCGCCACTGGGAAAATACCTCATAGCGCTCGTAATGTACACTCTGGGTGACAGTC
>JBMSAO010000018.1:0-29970 GCA_049414425.1 Desulfurococcaceae archaeon | reverse complement strand
TTTACGCATGTACTTGGGTGGTAGTAGCTTGTTCCTCTTGGCGTACCTCTCCAGTGGCTCCCTGTTTATATGCATGCCTCTGTGCTTATCTAGTAGCTCTAGGGTGTGTATCGAGAAGTATGCCCACTCGCAGGGTTTAGTGTGCCCTTTGAGGCCCACGTAGTACCTGCAGAATCCCTTATCCTGTAAGCACACCAGCCTAGTGCGATAGCAAGGCATGCGAGAGCCTTAGGCCTCCCTCGAGCATCAGCCTGTAGACGAGGTAGTATAGCTCGTGGCGCTCTCTTAGATAGGCTAGAGTCCTCTTCACGTCCTTGGGGTTTATCGGGTACGGCCTCACGTCCAGCCTGTAGCTCCTGCTTGGGACCACCTCCATTAGCCAGCCATAGGTCTCGGGAAGTATCCTCCGCATGAAGTAAAGGTATTGGATATAGTGGCGGAAAACATTACGTAGCCACTTGCTCTCGTGGTTCACCACGTATTCAACGAGCTCCTCGCTGAGGGCCTTGCCCTCGAGGTACCGCTTGAAGAGGCTTCTATAATACGACATTGCCTCCCCGCTCACTATTTTACGCCTCTTCTTCCTTTCCCTGAGGAACTCCTCGAAGCCCGGCTCCCGTTTCAAGATGATATGGGCCATACTAGAGCCAAGCATCTTCCTGAGATCCCCCCTGAAGTTCTCCAGGTGAATTTCAATAGAGCCTGCTTGAGGTATTCATCACGTGTGGCCAGTGCAGTGGCCTGTAGTATTAGGAAGTAGTCCACGTTGCTATCTTCTCGGGTAATGCCAACGGCTCTTAGTCTATCTATGCCCTGGACTATCTCGTTGAACTCTTGCTCCTCTAGGTATTGGAGGGCTCTATAGACTACGTTATCGGGTACAGTCCTAACCCCGTGGAGGTAGTTGTAGAGTGAGCCCCTCGCAATGCCCAGTGCTCTAGGGGTCTTCTCAAACCCGAGCTTTCTCTTAACCCTCTCGGGGATGGGTCTGCGTGCCTCATCGCTGAGGGCACTAGCGTTCACTCCATTATACCAGAGGTTAGCAGGCATGATTCCACCCAGTAAATCACATAGTAGTTCACACCCCACCACGGGAGCGTGAACTGCGGAAAACAACCCTATAAAACTTATATGGGTATTTAAAGGAGAGTGCGCCGCCGCCGGGATTTGAACCCGGGTCACGGGCTCGACAGGCCCGCATACTAGCCGGGCTATACTACGGCGGCGTCACTATGATATTAAATTCTCAGGAGCTTAAAAACCCACTACTCCGAGGGCTTTTCAACTCCTCCTCTCAGGTCCAGGTTTAAGAGTCCCGCTTCTATTTTCATTTTCAGCCTGTACTTTACGTACTTGTCCTCGGGGCTGAATCTGGGTGGGTGTGGTGCGTAGAGCTCTCCGCCGCATAATGGGCACTTCTCTCTCAAAATGACATAGCGCCCACAACTCCTACACTTCCTAATAAGCCACTTCACTTCTTTTCACGCTCAGCTTTGAAGATTGCCCCCAGCTCTCTCGCCTTCTCCTCACCAGCGCCAATGGCTTTTAGAGCGTAGCTCTCGGCTACTTTATAGTCCTGCGCGTAGACTTCCAGCAAGTACCTCGGAGACCCAGCTGTGTACAAGTCGAACTTGACGTTACTGGACGCTAGAGCCTCGGCTACACTGCTAAGACACGCCTTGACCTCCTCGACTCCGCGCGGATTAAAGGACTGGACTACGAGATTATACCTCACAACAACTTCTCTCACTTTTACGTGTTTGCGGGCTTCTTCGAGTAAGGGCTTAATCCAGTACTCTGGTACACCAGCCTCTACTAGTACAGATGAGCCTCTAGCGGCAGCCTCTTCAAGCGCGTACATTACGTCGTAGTACTTGTCTAGGAGAGGCCATGTAACCTCTCTGTACGCGTCCTCAACGCTCTTACCTATGTTCTTAGCCGCCATTTCAATAATTTTACACGCCTTAGTAAACCTCTTCCACCACGTTATCTTCTTCTGCCTCTCAGAGTCTGTGACTTTCTTCAGCGAGGCGTCAACAGTCTTCTTCACTCTGTCAACGCGAATAACTTTCACAACTACTTTCTGGCCCTCTCTAATAACCTCTCTAATGTCTCTAAAGTACCTAGACGAGACCTCGCTCCACGGCAGGAAAGCCCTGAGGCCGCCATATTCATCTAGCTCTAAGTAGGCGCCAAAATCGTGTATTTCTCTCACAGTCCCCACAACGAGCTCGCCTATATCTGGTAGTTCTTTTCTAGGCAAGACCACTAGTACTCACCTACTCCGCCTACTTGTAGTTCATAGTCGCGAAACTAATAAATCTCGTAGACACAACTCTAGAGAACAGAGAACTACGTGGAGTCTCTGAAAGCGCTTAAAAGTACTCACAAGGAGCTATGAGGGGGCAGCGGAGTCGCTACTTAGACGACTCGAACACCACTTTGAAAACTCCTATTACCAAGTACACGTCGTATATACCGTAGTCTTGCATGTCAATAGTCCTCAAGTAAACTCTGTCAGCGTAGACTAGCCTGTAAAACGTCAACTTAGTAGTCACGGGTAAGTAGCTGTAGAGGTAATTAAAGACATTAGTGTAGTTGAGGCCGTGTAGCGCCGAGATCACGAGTTTCACTATTAACAAGTCTACCCCCCTATCAGTCCACACTAGAGCCTGGATACCCGTGTCGGGGATCTCTAGTGCTAAGTACTCGTACACTGAGCGATTCGCTATTTCCAGGTATACCGGTATTAGTGCTAAGTCGCCGAGAGTCCCGTAAATTAGTTCTCGCCTCCGATCTCCAACTAGCCCATAGGGATAGCCAATATACGCGTCTTCAGCCCGGAACCCCCTCCGCACGCTATAATCGCAGATGACAACTAAATAGATATCTTCTACTCCCAGTTTTCTCGACACGTTCTCTAGTGTGTACTTGGAGACCTCTTCACTAGAAGCGAATATCCTAGCAATTAAGTCCTTATCGCTACTACTACCGAGTGGATGTGAAATAAAGTACGCTTCTAAGCCCCTCCTGCTCGCCTCTGCGTAGAGCCAGTAAGTGTAGTCCCAGTGAGATACAATTAGAACTCTCCTACTAGTCGAGTTCTCGAGTATTCTAGTAGCGATTTCTTCGCCGACTCGAGAGAGCCACGTGTATATCTCCGCGCGATTAACTCCATTTACAAGAGGGTCTATTCTCGAGATCGCTGGATGAGCCGCGTACGCGTTGTCTACAGCTACTTTAGTAGACGCCACGACAACGGCTACTAGTAGTAGTACTACTGAAACACGGGTGAGTACAATTAGACGCCTCGACGCCGCGTACCCAGTGGCTCTAATTACGGCTTCTAGTAGAAGCCCACTTAGAGTCGCCATAGATGCTACTGCTAGTGGTACTAGTGATGGCTCTATTAGTGAGGTGAGAGCAGAGACGACTAGGAGAACTAGTAGTGCACTTCGCTGAATACCCACTCTTTCTCTCAGAGTAAGCACTAGGCCCCCGAGCGCCAAGAGCCCCCCGAAGCCGTAGGCTAGTACTGGTGGAGTAGAGAGTTTAACGCCGAGCTCCCGGAGACCTGCTCCGAGAGCAGTACTAATAATACCACTAAGCCCTACTGCGAGCACAAGTATCAGCGCGCACAGAGAGGCCTTCGCGGTCACATCACGTAGTTTAACTACTCTGTCGACTACTAGTAGTCCCAGTAGTAGTAAAATAGCGAGTAGCGAGAAGAAGTACTCGTAGCTAGAGGCGCTGAAGAGTAGTCGAATAGCTGTTATTGCGATATAGTATCCTCCAACCGCTTTTTCTAACGCACTCAACTCCTCTCTAGTGAATTTCACTAGTAAGTACACTCCAAGTACTAGTGGCACAGCCCAGTGAGCTATGTGCACAGCTGCTACTAGGCCTTGTATAATGCAACCAGCAGTGACGAGTTTACTGTTGACGTCTACGAGTCCCTTTATAGTCAAGAAGAGAGACGCTAGCACTAGTGGTGTTAGTAGCGAGAAGCCGTAGTAGTCTAGGAGAGATGGCTGTAGAATACAGGGAGTGAAGGCGTAGAGTAGAGATGCTATTACAGGGGCGTATTCGCCTCCCACTAGTACTCTGGCGAGCAAGTACACTAGTACTACTCCTACAGCTGTGAGCAGATAAGCTACGAGTTCACTCGGAATGATTCTCGAAGCAATCCACAGAATACTAAGTAGGGGGGAGCACTGCTCAGTTGAGTAGTTGATTTCTTGACACAGCTCAGCTGGACTGCTCGCCGAGAGAGCTACTAGTAGTGGGTGTAGGCTACTGTAGTAATCGCGTAGAATAATCACCGAGGTAGCTGTGTGGACAACTAAAACCAGGAGAAGTAACCAGAGCTCTTTAAACGCCACGAATATGTTCTTCTCACGTACTTGCACGAAGAGCACACCTCCGGCTAAGCTAGTTATGAGGCACACGAGTATATAAATTACAGTAGAGACTTACACACTCTAAAGGTGCTGTGTCGTGGCTAGTACTAGTAGGAGTAGAGGAGAGTTCGTGGTAAAGCTCATCGAGTATGGTGTAGTGACGCACTCGCTACACAGTTTGCTCTCCCTTGTAACTATTGTAGTGTGCTTCGCGCTGACCTCGGGTATACCTGTGTACAGTACTCCCGGAGAGCCTGTTGCTCTGGGCAAGATCACAGCACTATCTATATTGCTGTTACTTGGCGTCGCTCTAGCCGAGATCCTCTGGCGACTAGGGCGCGCAACGCAGGTCAAGACTAAGAGGAAAATCACCTCTACAACTGAGCACTCTAATAAAGTGCTAGTAGCAATACTAGTACTCGCAGTTATAGCTACGTGTTACCTCCTGATCTGCTTTTACAGGGCCTACTGAGTTGTAGCTTGCAGTGTTCTAGTAATTGGTTTTTCAACTACCCTGCCGCACTCGTACACACTCGCGACGATGAGCTCAGTAGTGGTGAGCTCGGCCACGTCCCCCCGTTTAAATCTCCTCTCTCCAATAGTACACGGCTTTGTAAACAGGTAGAGGATTCTGTTAGCGTGTTTTACCGTGAAGGGGGAGAGAGCGTGCTTTTCAACTTCAACAAGCTTGATCGCCGCGCTGATCACTTCTTTGTCCACAGTACTCTCCACCGCGCCACTAGGAGTCCTCGACTTTAGAATTCTTATTTCCGCATATTTCTCTAAGTCGGTCAGAAGTCTCCTGAGGATTCCCTGAAGGACTTCGAGACCCACATCGTCGAGCTCGTGAATGCGCATTAAAGCCCTACACGCGTGCTCTTCTATTTCGGAGTATTTTTGCTGCGAGAGAGGAGTGAGCTTTGCTGTACTGAGCTCTTCTCTTATGAGTCTTAAAAGCGCCTCGCTCACGTCTTAACTCCTATATCACTCACATCTACTGGCGTGGCGATATTTTTAACTATAAGATACACGCCTAAATAAGCCTCTACTTTAACAACCTCACCTCTAACGAGACTCAGCTTCTCGTCAAGTACTTCGAGATCAGCCGTAATAGTGGGCTTTATCTCCACAGTTCCAGTGAATGGTGAAAAGTCCCCGTACGACATGTTTTCAATATCGCTGTTTAAGTCTAGACTAGTTACTCTCAAGCCGGCTTTCATGTTTAAACTGTAGTTAAACCTCGAGAGCCTCGAAGTATCCATAGTGACGGCTTTGTCTATACTAATACACTCATCTCTGAGAATAGCGTCGAGGTCTTCTACTCTGACTAAGTAGACGCCTCTCAAGCCGTAGGCTCTCTCCTTGAACGCCGCGACGCTTCTCCTTAACGCCTCTTCGAGCACTCGCTTTCTCAGCCCACTCTCAGTAGAGCCGAAAACAGCCATTCCCTTTATTAAGGGAAATACCCTGTCTACTCTCAGATCCTCACAGGAGACGTAGCTGGCTATGTGCCTCCGCTCGTCACGAGTAAGCACAAGCGCCTTCTCATCAGACACTTTGACGTGAAAACCCCTATTACCAGAGAAGAAGACTCTTATCTCTTCAAAGCCCAGCTCGTCGTGGAGGATTTCTACTAGCTTTAAGGAGTCTCTCCACGCTCTCTTAATACAACTCCATGGTACATTACTGTACTCGAGCGGCTTTGAGCCATCACCACAGGTCTCAACGCCCTCAGCAACTACCTCTCCACTAATACACACGCCGACCTTCACAGTACACTCAGGGTACTTGTCGGCGTCAATGTCGAAGAGCAGCTCAGAGCCCTCCCACATCTTATCCTCCATTAACTGAGCTGAGGGATTGGAGTAGAGTGCTGAGGAGTAGTAGAGGTGTAGTGGAGTCTTAATGTTCACTATGTAGTTGTACAGCTGGTCCATGTAGGGGAACGCTAAGTGCCTTATGTAGACCCCGTCCTCGAGGCTCTCGAGAGCTATTTCTCGCTTGTGGAGATTCGGAGGCCCTTCTAGAGGCTTCTTTCTGTAGTACTCCCTTATAATGGTCTTTAGAAATCTCAATCTACTAGTCTGTTCTGGGCGCGACATAGAATTCTAGTTTCCCCCCATAGGGAAGCTCATATGTGAGTCTCAGTGGAGTCTCTACTCCAAGCCCAATGCTCGAGATCTCCGCCGCTGCCTGGGCAGCCGCCGATATGTCGACTAGGTATTCAACCGTATACCTAGATCTCGCCTCGCCACTAGACTCGTACTCTATGAGCGCGCCAGAGGCCGCGCTGAGCTCTATTTCCGCCTCCGCGATCTCGCCCTGAGCCCTCAAGTAGAGTATTCCAGAGTTAACTGGAGAGTGAAATTCTACTGAGTCGCTCAAGGGCTCCAGCTCTCTAATCACGTCCTTAAACATCTTAGGCATAATTCTACACTTAAAGGTCTCTTCAAAACTTATCTCCGGAATCTCCTGTACTGAGAGCTCTATTCCAGGAATTCTAAAACTCCTAAAGCCCTTACCCTCAAAAACTATTTTCAAGTGCCCCCCCGGAATAGGCTCGAGGACTAACTCGTCTCCCTTCCTCGCGCGCCTTAGTATCTTAGCTAGCTCCTCCATATTCGCGCCAATAGTTATTTCCCTCTCCACTTCAAATACCGAGAAGGCCTCTCTAGGAATGTAGAAGTCTACTAAGACTACTGCTGAGGGGTCCATAGCTTTGAGTCTAAGCCCCTCCTCTGTAATCCTGAAGCTGGCCTCCTCAATGATCTTTGAAATAGCTGAGATAGCGTACTTCCATATAGTAGCCTCTCTAAAACTAAGCTTCAAGATACACCACCACAGAGTGTATAGTGCACTAGAAGATTTAAAAGGAAACTCGATACTAGCAACTCCCGTGGTGCACTGACGTGGAAGTGAGAGTTATATCGAAGACTGATAGAGAGCTGGTGCTAGAGATCACTGGAGAAGACCACACTCTGGGAAACATGTTAATGAAAGAGGCGCTGAGACACCCAGCTGTAGAGTACGCTGCGTACAGAATACCACACCCACTTAGAGACGTAATGGAGTTTGTGCTAATTACTAAGGAGGGGGTAAAGCCCTCCGCCGTCCTCGTAGAGGTTATAAGTAGACTAAAGAGCGAAATAGCCGAGTTTAAGAGGATTATTGAAGAGGTCTTAGAGTGAAGAGAGAGAGTAGAGTACTCGCTTACGGCCTACTCGGAGACCATGTTGTACTAGCAACTTACAGAGCTAACTTCCTCGAAGAGCTCTACATTACTCGACAGGCGCCTATTGACCTTGAAGTGTACTTGAGGGATAAAATCAGGACGTACAGCGAAGTCACATACACCGTGCCGTGCACAGAGAGCAAGTACAGTGCCAGATTCAAGTCTTTTAGAGTAGTTGAAGGGGGTGATTCACTACTCTACGCGAGTGAGTACTGCAAAATAGTGCTACTCGCCCTCTGCCTACTCGAGGCGAGTAGTCTAAGGCTCTCAACCAGTGGTTTTTTAATAAGCGACCTAGAGAGGTGTCTAATTAAGGGTGTAACTCAGTGACAGCGTTTTGCCCCAAGTGCGGAGGCCTCTTAAAGCCGAAGCGAGAAGGGGGCAAAGTGTACTTAGTCTGCTCTAGGTGTAATTACCGCGTAGAGTCCCCGCAACGGTCTCTTACAGTGACTTCTAAAATCGAGCACAGCGCTAAGGAAAAGACCATTGTAGTTGAAGAGAGCGAACTAAACCTACCCGTAACTAGAGACGTGGTCTGCAAGCGCTGTGGGCACAACGAGGCTTACTACTGGGTTATACAGACCCGCGCCGCTGACGAGCCTCCAACGAGATTTTACAAGTGCGTGAAGTGCGGCTACACGTGGCGTGAATACGAGTAGCGCGCTCAACTACTACTCTGTTGTTTAGAATTCCTGTAGAACTTATCTAAGGCGCTCCTCCACTCTAATTTAACGACGACTCTGCCATCCTCCTCGACGTCTACTAGCCCGAGGCTACGCGAGATCTCGACGACTTCTTCAACGGGCAGTCCAGTTAGAACTACACACGCTACTAAGTAGTACCTCGTCGAGGTGTTTTTAGAGATCTTAGCTAGTGAAGCATTGTTCTCGGCTACTAACTCGGCAAGCCTAGTTATCTCTTCAAAAGACATGTCTGAGAGAATTGCGTTTTCTCCTCTCGCAAACACCGCTTCGCGCCCAAGACGCCTAGCGATCTCGACTAGAAGCCCCGGCGGGAAGGTCTTCCTAATAGTTTGGTTGATGAGCTCTACACTGTGCTTCTTCAAGCCTCTACGCGCTGAGAGAGCCTCTTTGAGGGACTTTAGAACTCTCCTAATCTCCAGCCACGCGGACTTAACGTCTGTCTCGTAGCCGTATATTTCTATGAAGAGGCCTTTACTAGTAAAGGAGAACTCTGCGTGACTCAGTGGAGGGAGCCTGTCTTTGACGAGCTCGTAGAGCTTAGAACACTCCTCCTCTCTACAGGGTACAAAAAACCTCCTCTTGACGAGCGGCACTTGTTCACCTCAAGTAGTTGTTAGTATGTAGCCTCCGCTAGCCACCTTTCTCTTTTCCACCCTTCCACAGTTTTTACAGACGAGGACGCCGCTACTAGTTAAGTACAGCTCCTCACCACAGGAGCCACAGTAAGCGTGAATTACTCCTAGTTGAGGCTCTTTGATTGTGAGTAGGTACGGTGGCGTGTTATTCGTTACTCTCGCCCTGATAGTGTCGCTGGGTCTCACGTAGTCTTGTATTTCCGCGACGTACTCACTCGAGATCTGAGATACGTGTAGCAGGCCAATAGCGTTCGCCCGGGCGTTATTGGCTCTGTATATCTTCACAACGGCTACGTCTTCGTGTGCGTCGTAAACCCAGCCCTCTACAATTACGCCTTGTCGTAGTGTTAGCTCTCTTCTAGTTAGAGGCTTCACGCTAACTATTTTCTTAAATCTGTTGTGGAAGACTACTCCGACAACTTGTGACCTCAAGTAGCCCTTGCCGTCACTACCTACAAACTCGCCTGGAATCGCTTCCTCCTCGACGCAAATAGCCTCTCCCGGCGCTACAAAGCTCGTGGAGCCTCACCCTCTCTTCTCGCTAGTATTGTGAATATCGCTTTAAATCTATGAACTCTCCGCCTGTGCCTATAATACAGCATTGGGATTTCAAAGTCTACTATCTCAGCGTACTCCAGCTCTAAGTTCAACGCCTCGCTAAGCTTCTTCAAGATGTTGTAGAAGCCCTGAGAGTACTTGTGAATACTGTACACTTTCTTCGCGCTTTGCAGAGCTGAGAGTAGAAATTTCACGTCTAGCCCCCTATTGCTCTTTACGACGCCAAAAGGAGGGTTCATCACGACTAAGTCTACATTTCTGAGCCGCATTCTCGTCGCGTCTCCAACTACAAATATTACTCTACTACTCAGCTGAGAGCAGTGCTGAAGGGCTAGTAGAGCCCCCAGTTTAACCATGTTCTCGTCTATCTCTACGCAGACTGCGCGAGAAGCCCCTACTATCAGAGAGGCCACTGCTATCCTTCCATCACCACAACCATAATCAGCTACAGTGCGGCCGTTCGTGTCGCCTTTGAGAGCACTGAGCCACGAGATGTGGGCCACGAGACTTGTGGGAGTGGGGTACTGCTCGAGCTCTCTCCTAAAGACTCTTCTCTCCGCCTCGTAGACAGCTAGGGCTTTTTCGAGCTCCGCTTTACTACTAACTAGCGTCAATTACGTCGTCACCACGGGTAAATGTACTTCTCACTCCCCCTCGCGAGCATTATAAACTCTCCCGGTGTTAAGACCGGCTTGTAGAACTCTGCGAGGTCGTCTATTGGGAGCCTCGGGCAACTCGTCACAACGTAGAGGTCCAGCCCCAGTGCGTTGTCAATAGCCGCGAGCCTCTCGAGCGTAGTGTAACTCGAAGTAATCTTGTATACTCTGAACCCAGCCCTCCTAGCCAGCGCCTCCACGAGCTCTACTAGCGCCTCCCTGTACTGGCCTGGCCTGTCACCAATAACTACTCCTAACCGCCCGCCCCACGCCTCTCTGGCTTTTAGCAGTACGTAAAACCTCTTCTTCAAAACCCTATCTGCCTCTTCCCGCGCTGACCACACGCGCTGAGAGTAGGGGTCTACGACTAAGATGGGCTTTCTAGAGACGAGGCCCAGTCCAAGTGGGTGAAAAACCCCGCCGGAGACGACTACGTGAGCGTCTACGCTCCTATCTAGGGCTACTACCGGGCTGTAGTAGCACCCCAGTAGGGGTACTGGCACCTCTTGTACAGTCAGCCCCCTCTCCTCTAAGTAGCGCGCTACTTGCCTCCTCTGCAAGCTCTCAACGAGAGTAGAGGATACGGTAACCCTCTCTGTACTGCTCTCCACTAGAAGCCTGTAGAGAGTACTTAGCACCTCACTACTCAGCTCAATAGTGTAGTAAACGGGAACGTAGACTGCAGTTAGCAGGCTGTGTCCGGCCGGCTCGCGTAGATTGTACTCCTCGTGACCTATGTGCACTATCACGTCTACTCCTACTTCTCTAGCCTCTTCAAGGGGGATATCACACGAGCCGTAACCGGGCTCGCTCGAGTAGAAGACCTCGACGCCTAGATCTCTCAGCGCGTTCGCGACGCAGTTGTAAAGAGGCTTTAATCCATTGGGGGCGTGGAGGAGAACTCTACGGGCTTTTAGAGTTCTAAGTTTCTCTAGTGCGCTGTCTAGTCTAATAGAGTAGAGCTCGCATATGTCACTAGTACTCAAAACTACTGCTCCTCAACTAGATAGAGGAGGGCAGACCTGGTTTTAGTGGCTTAACGACTATTCTCACTGGTAGTGGTAGTTTTGACGCCGCTATTTTGAGAGCCTCTTTAGCTACTGCTACGTGGTCTTTAAAGACCCTCACGAACAAGACTACTTGACCGGGGTACACTCTAGCCGCTGTTCCAATCGGCTTTCCAAACGCGAGCCTCATACCCTCCTGTAGCCTGTCAGCTCCGGCAAAAGCTAGCATCTTGTTTTCTCTCAGAACGTGGTGTGGGTAGACGTTTACTCTCAGGAAGAAATTGTTCTCTCCGAGTTTAGTAGAGAGCCTCTTTAAAGCCATTACGCGCGCCGCCTCAAGAGCGTTGTGCCTAATCTGCCCCGCTTCCTCCACGACTAGTGCTACTTCGTAATCGTAGTCTTTCTTAATATCACCCATCTCGAACTTAGAGATCTTTGGTGGCGGAATGCCTGGAATGTACTCTTTTCTAGTGTAAGGCGGGCCGCTAAAGTGCGTGTAGCACCTTGCAGGTCTGAGAGGCATAACTAACCACCACACCTAGACACTACGAAATGTCTAACTAGTTTTAAAATCTTACTACTCAAATGGCGTCAACTAGTAGAAGCTTTATAGGGGCTCTACAAGAGTAGAGTTAAGTGGAGCGGGGGTGCCCGAGCCTGGCAAAGGGGGCGGACTCAAGATCCGCTGGCGTAGGCCTGCGTGGGTTCAAATCCCACCCCCCGCACAAACCACTCAGCTATCAACTCCGCGCACTAGAGGTGAACATGTAGAAATTAATCCTTAAAGGTCGATTACTCGTCTACAAGTATGAGAGGGGTGCTTACTAGTGGTCTTCGAGGGCCTGAAGAGCGCACTGGCTAATTTCTTAAAGAGAGAAAAATACGAAGACGCCGTCAACGAGTTTATTAGAGAAATGCAGAAAGAGCTCTTAAAGTCAGATGTCAACGTTAAACTCGTAGCGGAGATCACTAGTAGAATTAAGCAGAGAGCTCTCGAGGAGAAGCCGCCGCCAGGTGTTCCCAGGAGGCACTGGTTTATAACTATAGTCTACGAAGAGCTCGTTAAGCTCCTCGGTGGAGAGAAGAAGCCTCCTCTAAAACCAACTAAGAGGCCGTGGGTAATACTGCTCGTGGGGCTCCAGGGGAGCGGGAAGACGACTACAGCGGCTAAGATAGCGAACTTCTACAAGTACGAGGGGTATAAAGTAGGCCTCGTAGCCGCCGACACGTACAGACCCGCCGCGTACGATCAACTCAAGCAACTAGGAGAGAAGATAGGTGTGCCTGTTTACGGGGATCCCGAGTGCAAGGACGCTGTTAAAATAGCTATTGAGGGCGTTAAGTTCTTCGCTGAGAGGGGCTTTGACATAGTGATAATAGACACTGCGGGGAGGCACCACAAAGAAGACGCTCTACTCGAGGAGATGAAGCAGATCTACGAGAAGGTCAAGCCAGACGAGATTATGCTCGTACTTGACGCGTCTACTGGGCAACAAGCCTACACTATCGCCAAGAAGTTCCACGAGGCTACCCCGATAGGCTCAATAGTCGTAACTAAGCTAGACGGGACTGCGCGCGGTGGCGGAGCACTCTCAGCTGTAGCCGCTACTGGTGCCACTATTAAGTTCATTGGAACAGGCGAGAAGGTAGATGAACTAGAGCCCTTCAACCCCTCGAGATTTGTTGCGAGAATACTGGGTCTAGGAGACATTGAGAGCCTCGTGGAGTCTGTTAGAAGAGCACAAGTCGAGTTCACAGAGAAAGACCTCGAGGACATGTTGTCTGGTAGAATCAACATGAGGCTAATATACAAGCAACTAGTTAACTTGAAGAAGCTAGGCCCTCTACGCAAAGTCCTACAGATGATTCCGGGGCTCGGCGTGAAAATACCACTTGAAATCGACAGTAGAGAGCTCGAGAAGAAACTAGAGAAGTGGATCGCGATAATTAACTCCATGACTTACGAGGAGCTCGATAATCCAGAAGTAATTGACAAGTCCAGAATGAGGAGAATAGCTCGCGGAGCTGGTGTTGAAGTCGAAGACGTAAAAGAGCTACTGAAGCAGTACGAGCTATTAAAGAAGCTCGCTAAGAGGATTAGAAAGTCTGATCTAAAGAAGCTCGAGAGCCTAGGAGTAGACTTATCTAAGCTCAGGGAGTTAATGAAGTAGAGCTCAGTACGTGGTTTACCGTGAACTTCTACGACGATGTACTCGGGAGAGCAGAGAGAATACTAGTTAAGTACCCACTCTGCGATGCGTGCTTAGGCAGGCTCTTCGCTAGACTAGGGCTCGGAGTTAGTAATGCCGAGCGGGGGCGCGCTCTCAAAACACTCCTCGCAATGAAATTACATGCACAGTATACTAGAGGCGAGATTAGTAGAGAGTACTTCGAGAGAGTCGCCGCCAACGCTGGGTCAGCTGTAGCAACTACGTATAAGAAGCTATTTAACTCAGAGTTGAGTGCTCACGAGTGCTACGTGTGCAGAAACGCGCTAATCCCCCAGATGTACGAGCGCCTCGCCGAGGAGGCCATTAAAGAGCTAGAGAAGCTCCACGTGGCGTCTTTCCTAGTAGGCGTTACTCTAGACAAGGAGCTTGCAGGGCGCGAGTTACAGTTGCTCCTGGAGTGCGGACTTGAATACGCCGAGTCTCTTAAAAGAGAGATCAAGAGAGAGGTCGGGAAAATTATGCGCGATAAGAGCGGGCTTAAACCCGACTTCGTAAACCCGGACGCCGTAGTCGTGATCTCGTTTAGTAGCGAATTTACTAACTACAGTGTGAGCGTCGAGGTAAAGCCACTACTGCTCTACGGGCGCTACTGGAAGCTCGGAAGGAGAATATCTCAGGCACCGCGGTACACTCTCAGTGGAGTTAAGAAGTACCCGCTGAGCGTGCAAGAGTCCGTCGAGAGCGCTGTGAAGAGTCTCTTTAACGCGAGTAAAGTGGTAATTCACGCGGCTGGCCGCGAAGACGTAGATGCTAGAATGATTGGCTCGGGTCGACCACTAGTAATTGAAGTGAAATCCCCGCTCAAGAGGAGCACTAGTGTTGAGGAGTTGCGTGAATACGTGGCTCTACACAGTAGAGGCCCCGTAAAACTCGCTATTGAGGGCCCTGCACCTAGAAGGGCCGGTGCTCTACTTAAAGAGCTCTCTAAGAGAGCTAGTAAAGTCTACAGAGTTTGCGTGTACTCTCCATTTGAAGATATTAGTGAGAGCGAGCTGAGGAGGCTCGAAGAGCTCTTCGCTGACGCGACTATACACCAGATGACTCTGCTACGCTTAGTAAGGAGGAAGAGGAGAGAGCGTGAGAGAGTGAAGAGAGTCTACGCTGTGAGGGCCGTTAAGCTCACTTCTAGAGTATTTGAGGCGCTTATTCACTGTGAGAGCGGGTTGTACGTCAAAGAGCTGGTGCACGGAGACCAGGGCCGCACAAACCCCTCGTTCGCTTCAGTTCTAAACAAGACGCTCATACCCATAGAGCTCGACGTACTATACGTGGAGGAGAAGCTTTACGAGCTACTACACCGAAGGAGCGCGTAATAGGCTACACCCAATTACTCCTCTCTAAAAGACTGTCTTTTTAAAGACTGAGTGCTATTAAGTTATTAGCCACCTAATACGCGTACACTTGGTACTCGGTGATATCTCTTGGTTAAAGCGCCAAAGGGGTACAGGCACAGAACTAGAAAATTACTGAAGAAGAGTGTTAGAGAGCGGGGTAGTGTGCCACCGCTGAGTTTGCTTATGATTGACTATAAAGTTGGAGATAGAGTACACATTGTTATAAATCCTTCTATTCACAGTGGAATGCCTCACAGGAGGTATCACGGCAAGACAGGAGTAGTCATTGGTAAGCGCGGCAGGTGTTACATTGTTAGCGTAATGCTCGGCGATAGGGAGAAAATACTCTTCGTTAGGCCCGAGCACTTAAGGCCGGCTGAAAAACCCGTTGTCACTGCTCAGAGCACAAGTAGTGGCGAGACGCAGTCTTAACTCGACAAATAGCTTGTCGCGCTCTTAGTGGTGTTTCCTCTATGAGTGTTTCAAGTAAAATTAAAGCCGTAAAAGTCAGGCTTCTCTCAAACCCCGAGGCACTAGAGTACATTGAGAAGTACGTGGAGGAGTTAAAGAGCGAGACGACTACGAGTCCCACTCTCGCCCTGAGAGTACTAGAGTATCTCCACAAGTTCTCCAGAGTACCCGTTGAAAAAGCAGGTGAACTACGTAGAGAGCTAGAGGAGCTGGGGCTGAAAGAGGAGAGCATAGTTATGATCATGAATATCTGCCCGAGCAGTGTAGACGAGTTGATAACCATACTGCAAGTTGAAGAGAGGACTTTTGAAGAGAGCTTCCTAGAGAACATTATAAAGACTACTAAAGAGTACTGCACTCAGCAGTAAAATATATCACTCTCCCCTCACAATATACCCGTCTCGAAAACCGAGCGTCCAAGACACAAATCTCGCTGAGGGCTCTCTTGCGTGTCAAGACCTCCTTTTAGGCGTTTGGAGAGAGCGCGCGGAGGAAGGCACTACGAGGACGCTCTCTACGTGCTCGACTACTTGGAGATTGGTAATCCACACGACATACACCCCAAGCACAGGAATAACCCGTTTATTCAGGGTGTAGGAACTAAGTACTTCACACTCCTAGAAGCGACGCCGCTACCAGCTGTGAGAGTAGATATACTGAGCAGAGTGGAGCTCGGCGAGTACAGCCCCTTAAGGGATATAATACCAATAACGTACAGCGAGCTCACAGCCGTAGCCAGGTCTAATTTACCAGAGGCAATTAAGAGAATACTCCAGGAAAAAGAGCAGATCTTCGTCGAGTTCTTCAATATTGCTGAGCCGATTAACATAAGGCTACACTCGCTAAGACTACTACCAGAAGTTGGTAGTAAAGCCCTCGAGACTATACTAGAGGAGAGGAGAAAAGCCAAGTTCGCGAGTTTTAACGACATAAAGGAGAGGACTAAAATAGACCCCGTTAAAGTACTCGTTAACCGCATTATAACCGAGCTCATGGGGGGTGAGAAGTACTACTTGTTTATTCGCCCACGCGAGAAAGCCGGGATTTACCTCGGCTACTTGGAGAAACTGTATGGAGAGCTTATTTAACCCCGCTACAGTGAGCCGCCGAGAGCTCTTTGAGTGGACTCTCCGCGTTCTCAGCACTTATAGAGTGAGGCCTCGTAAAAAACTAAGCCAGAACTTCATAGTAGAACCCCGCCTTATAGGCGAAATCCTCGAGAACACCGCCCCAGTGGACACTGTTGAAATTGGCTGCGGTATTGGAACTCTCTCACTAGCTCTTCTAACTAGGGTCCCCCGGCTTCTCTGCGTTGAAATAGACAGGAGGCTCTGTGAAGTCGCTGCTGACGTCGTAAAGAGTCCTCGCTTCACAGTTGTTAACGCAGACGCCGACAAGTACACTCCAGGCGCGGAGCAAGTAGTCTCTAATATTCCCTACCACGTGACGTCAGATCTGCTGGTAAAAGTCGCGCGAGCCAATAGAGTTAAAAGAGCTGTTCTCACGCTACAGAGAGAAGTTGCTGAGCGCTTAACAGCTAAGCCGGGCTCTAGGACTTACGGCAAATTGACTATTCTCGTGAACACTCTCTTCAGAGTAACTCAGGGGGGCGTCTACACACCTGCGAGTTTCTACCCCGAGCCAGAGGTGTTCCACGGAGTAGTGGTACTCGAGCGTAGAAGAGAGTACGGCGAGGAGGTGTGCGCTCTGGAAGAGCTAACGAGATCTCTTTTCAGAGAGAGGCGAAAACTAGCTGAGAAGGTCCTCGCTAGGAGACTCGGCGTGAGAGTCGAAAATCTGGGCCCCCTCGGGAGGGTTATTGCTGGTAAGAGGGTGTTTATGCTTAGTAGTGAAGCATTACTAGAACTCGCAAAAACCCTGCGTGAAATGGGTGTTATTGCGTGCGAGCAGAGCCCAGACTAGAGTACCTCGGCGACGTCTACAAGCCCAGCGACGACACCTGGCTCCTGCTGGAAGTACTTGAGAGCAGTAGCGCTCACGGAGACACCTGCGTGGACCTTGGGTGTGGTAGTGGTGTCTTAGGTATCTACGCACTATTGAATAGTAGGTGCAAGCGCGTAGTCTTCATCGACGTGCATGACGACGCCGTCAAGACAACTAGTGTCAACGTGGCTTTAAACGCCGTCGCCGCCTTCTCAGTTATAGTTCAAAGCGACGCGTGCGACACTCTCCCCATTAGGTCCAGCTCCGTAGACATAGTTCTCGCAAATCCCCCCTACCTCCCAGCAGAAGACCACGCTGCTAGAGACGAGGCGGTTAATGGGGGTGTTGAGGGGTATGAGAAGGCACTGTGCTTTATCAGGGCCTCTACTAGTATTCTGAGGCAGTGTGGCCGGTTCTACCTCGTCTACTCCTCGCTCTCCAAGCCCAGTGTTATACGCTCGCAGCTAGAGCGCCTCGGATACGCTGTAACCCTGGAGAGGACTAGGAATTTCTTCTTCGAGGCGCTTACAGCTCTAGAGGGTGTCTTCACGCGTGAAAGTCAGAGTTGTACTAGTCGGAATTGAGGGCGCTGTTAATTTGGGAGTGATAGCGAGGACCTGCGCGAATTTCGAGGTGAAAGAGCTCTACTTAGTAAACCCCGTTGCGAGTGTAGAGGAGGCTTTAAAATACGCTGCGGGGGGCAGAGAGCTACTACTCGGAAGCGTAGTGACTAGTAGTCTAGACGAGGCTCTAGCGGGTGTACACGTATCAGCCGCTACGAGCGCTATTGGGCACAGCGAGGGAGACGTGCTGAGGCAGGCTGTGACCCTCGAGGAGTTCGCCGAGAAGATATACCCCGGGGCCGAGAAGGTTACGCTGATATTTGGAAGAGAGAGCACAGGGTTAACGCGCGAGGAGATACTAAAAGCCGATTTCCTAGTCACAATACCGGCGAGCCCCAGCTACCCCGTACTGAATATTTCACAAGCAGTAGCGATATTCCTCTGGGAGCTCTGGAAGAGGGAGAAGAGACACGCCACGAACGTTCCCCCTAGGGCTACTAGAGAGGGCATGGTCAACTTAATTAAGGCTCTCGAAAAGGTCACTAGTCTAGCTATTAGTACTGACGATAAGAGGAGGAGGTGTAATCTCGCCTTAAAGAGACTTGTAACGAGGTCTCTCCCCTCACAGTGCGAGGCGAAAGTACTCCTCTACTGGGCTAGACGCGTCGCCGGGCGACTAGAGTCTTGCCGCTTTAACGAGTCTTAGTGTCTCAGCGTGAACGGGTTTCCTAGGTCTTAGAACAATATACGACCTCGACGGGTTGTGCAGACCTGCTTTTCTAGGCTCACTTAGGTGTATTACAAGGTTTAATGGGTCTAGACGCGTATAGCACTACTCGAGCTCCAGTTTTGAATAAAACTCCTTTTTCAACTCGTACTCTTTTAAGCTACTGAGTATCTCCTCAGCGTACTTGGGTTTAATTGAGAGTAGAACTGTGAGAGTCGAGTTGCGAGTACACCGCTACTTGGGAATAATTCTAGTACCGGGGTTCTTCCCTTTTAGCGCCTCGAATATGGACTCCGGGTTTCTGTAGTCGAGAACTTGTATCTCCACACTACTCCTAATTGCCAGCTCCAGTGCCTGAGCATCTATAAGAGCGTAGTCTCCTGGAAGAGTCTTCTGCTCCACTAGCTTCTTCAACTCAGTAGCCGCTACTTCGCTGAGCGGCTTGGCGTCCAGGTGCTTCGTGGGGTCTTTAGTGTACACTTTGCCAATAGCTGAGAAGTAGTACGCCTTCTTAACTCCAAGTGCTTCAGCCGCCTGGAGTAGTACTGACGCCGTAGACTGCCCCGGCACGAGGCCGCCGGTCACTGTGACTGGGTATAGCAGAGCCGACTTGACGATCTCTTCGAGTGTTTGCGGGGGCTCTGGGGCTGAGAGGGGGCTTAGAGCCCCTATTAAGACCAGCGCGTTAAGCCTCGACACCCATATCCCGATCTCGTCGAGCCAGTAGTTTGAACCGACTCCGAGACTCCTCGCTAGTTCAATGTACTTCCTAGCCACCTCGCCACCACCTGTAACTACAACAACTCTACGAGTCTTAGAGAGCTCTCTAATAACGTTCACATACTTAGACAAGACTTCACTACTAGTAAACGCCTTGCCCGTTATTTTGAGAACAGTGAACTCCAAGTCCTAAACACCCAGAGTTACTTAGCTGGACTCGAAGATTAAAATTAAGCTCTCAGCACACTTATTACTCTCAAAGAGCTACACCACGTAGTAGGCCGAGTACAGTTTCGTGGTGTCTCAGCGCGTGTGTGGAATAATCGGCCTCTGTTTTAGTACTACGCGAGAACTAGGTAAGCTACTGTACACTGGTCTACGGAGACTCGAGTACAGGGGCTACGACTCAGCCGGCATAGTTGTGATTAGTAGTGGGCGCCTCTTACTCGCTAAGGGTAAGGGGATGCTGAGAGATCTCGAGGAGAAGCTACAGTTCACGAAGTACACTGGCACTACTGGCATAGGGCACACGAGGTGGGCTACGCACGGGCCGCCATCTGATATAAATGCCCACCCCCACGTGGACTGTAAAGGGCTCTTTGCAGTTGTTCACAATGGAATTATAGAAAACTACGACGAGCTCAGGAGGAGGCTTACTAGTAGAGGACACGTCTTTAAAAGCGATACTGACACTGAAGTCATACCTCACCTAGTCGAGGAGTACTACGAGGAGTTTAGAGACGTCTACGAGGCCTTTAAGAGAGCCGTGAGGGAGCTGAGAGGCGCTTACGCAATACTAATGATCACGCCTCTCGAGGAGAACAAGATATTCTTCGCCAAGAAAGACAGCCCGCTAGTCGTGGGCCTGGGAAGAGGCTACAATGTACTAGCAAGCGACATACCAGCAGTACTAGATCATACTCGCCAAGTCTTAGTGCTCAGGGATTACTGGGTTGGCTACGTAACCCCCACTACTATTGTAGTGGAAGACCTCTTAACGGGCGAGATGGTAGACTACGTGAAGTACGCGAGGCTCGTTGAGTGGAGCATTGAAGAGGCCTCGAAAGGCGGGTATCTGCACTACATGCTCAAAGAGATCCGCGAGCAGCCGCAAGCGCTGAGAAATACTCTCGCGGGTTTAAAGAGCGGGCGGGAGCTCTCGCTAGCCGTTAAAGTCATTGCTGAGGCTGAGCGCGTATTTGTAACTGGCGCGGGGACTAGCTACCACGCCGCCGAGTTCTACGCGCTCGCCTCTAATACGCAAACCAAGCTGCTCACCGTGCCGTTTATAGCTAGTGAGTACGAGTCTTACAGTAACGTCGCTAGCGAGGGAGACGTCTTACTAGCAATTAGTCAGAGTGGCGAGACCATGGATGTACTGAAAGCTGTGAGAGGGTTTAAGAGTGCGGGGGTGCGAGTTATAGCTGTTTCAAACGTAGTCGACTCGGCTATTCCGAGAGAGAGCCACATAGCACTCTACACTAGAGCAGGCCCTGAAATAGGCGTAGCGGCTACTAAGACTTTTCTGACACAGACACTCCTCTTAGCGTGGCTACTAGTAGAAGTAGCTGAGCACACAGGCGCTCTCTCCGCGAGCGAGAAATCCGAGATCGCGAGGACCCTGGAGGAGTCCCCTAGAGTAGTAGAGGTCAGCGTGGAGAAGAGTGAGAAAATAGCGTACAGCCTCTCGGCTACACTTGCCAGTAAGACTAGTGCGTACTACTTGAGCAGGCACGTTGGCGTGCCGATCGCTAAAGAGGGCGCGCTGAAAGTAAAAGAAGTCGCGTACATACACGCTGAGGCCTACCCAGCCGGCGAGTCTAAACACGGACCAATAGCCCTCGTTGAGAGCGGCTTCCCCGTAGTGTTTGTAGTGCCGGGAATTAGCCGAGTTGAACAGGCCATTAAAGGCAACATTGAGGAGATGAGAGCCCGCGGCGCCGAGGCTCTCGGAGTCATCTGTGAGGGGAGCGAGCTTAAGAGCCTACTAGACTACGCAGTAGAAGTCCCCTGCCCCCACTGGCTCCTCACACCCATATCTCACACACCACCCCTGCAGCTACTCGCCTACTACACCGCTACTAGGAGGGGTCTAAACCCAGATCGCCCGCGAAACCTGGCAAAAACTGTCACAGTGGAGTAGGTGAGTAGTTATAGTAGTAGTAACAGTGCGTGGCAGGAACAACTACTGGAGATACACTCTCTACTCCTGGCTACTAGAAGTCAAGGACGTACTAGAGCGCGAGCTAGGTGAACCACTAGAAGTAGTCGTCTTAGACGGGGACAGCGAGGACCCCGAGTTGCTAGTAGACGGGGAGTTCATCGGCAAGGGTTTTCCGGGTGAAGAGGGCTATCTCATAGAGATAATTAAGAAAGCGCTACTACAATTGAGGAGTAGCGAGAAGTCTAGAGACACCTATACTCAGAACTAGATGACTCCTTGAAACCACTTTAGCCTGAGCGCTCTCCAAAAACTCCACAGTCTACTATAGTGTACTCTGCGTAGCGCCTTCTCAGAGAGTGTTTAGCTTCAACTCTACACTCACAACTTGAACTGTCGTAGTAGCCTCCTCACACTACTAGACTTAAACTACCCTTAGATCGGCGCGGGCGCGGCACGTGATCTAAATTGGCGACTGGGTCTAGTGACGCCGTTTCAGTTACTCTACTACTGCGCTCTGAGTGTTAGTTTGGATGTTCGAGAGGCTCTTGGCGCGCTCAGCGCAAATGCGCGGAGATCGCTGCGACTACTGCTTAGAGCTTAGTATTAATACTTTGAAGACACACCTTTCTAGTGGTGTGGGCTTGAAGGAGGTTATTGCTGTTATACACCTCCCGAGGTTGCCGTCACTCTACACTCGCGTCGAGTTAAATAGCGTGGTCGAGTACGCTGTGAGGGAGGCCGGGCTCCTCGAGGAGCTCGGCTATAGTGGCGTTATTGTCGAGAATTACGGTGACGCCCCGTACTCTAAGAGGGTGCGAGATCCGCTGACTCTGTGCTCAATGACTAGTATTGTGAGAGAGGTCGTGAGGGCTACTAGTCTGAAAGTAGGCGTGAACTTGCTGAGGAATTCGGGGAGAGAGGCCTACAGCATAGCTGTTGCTGGTGGCGCGGAGTTTATTAGAGTAAACGCTCTCGTGGAGACTATAGTCTCGGACTCCGGCTTAATTGAGCCAGATGCCCTTAGGCTAAGAGCTCTCAGACCGAACTACCCGGGGGTGCAAGTCTACGCCGACGTGCTGGTTAAACACGCCTCGAGTCTCAGGTTCGCGCTCAGCCTCTTAGAGGCGGAGAGCCCCGTTGTCTCTAAGAGCACTCTAGAAGACTACTACAGAGAGCTCGTAGAGGACTACGTTGAGAGGGGTGGGGCAGACGCGCTAGTGGTTACAGGGCTCAGGACTGGAGAGCCCCCGCCACTCAGACTACTAGAGCTAACTAAGAAGTACTCGCCTGTGCCAGTACTAGCCGGGAGCGGTGTGACCCCGGAGAACGCTGAGAGAGTGCTCAGACTCGTCGACGGCGTAATTGTGGGCACCTACATTAAAGTCAATGGCCGCGCGGGAAACCCCACAGACCCGGAGAGAGCTAGACAACTAATATCAAGAATTAGAGAGCTCGTGCAGTAGTACACTGAAACAATAATTAGTACTCAGATACACGGCAAGTAACTAGAGTACTTAGAGAAGTACACCAGTAATTACACAGCGAGATCGAGCTCTGTGAAAATACAAAAATATACTCGAAGAAATCAGTAATACCGAGGAGAAAGCGCTATAGTGAAGTCTCCGAGAAGTATCCGGCTCACTTCAGGCGCGGGCCATGTGATCGGGCCTCATTAGTAATACCGCTAAATCACAGTAAACAAGTGTAAGTGCCCTGTGCGAGCTTTACTCGACACCGTCTAGTCTACTGTGCCACAAGTAGACACTTCATTTTATAACTATTTACTACGGTTAGCGTAAAGCCCACCTATTACACTACTCGTAGTGTGATTACTAGTGAGCCTGAGTCACGGTATTGTCGACTAGACACTGATCTAGAGCGTTGTAGAGGCCTCGAGCTCTGTGTGACTAGTTCACGGCATAGTAGTCTTGGTATTGCGTAGTGACTCGATTCACGGAGCGCTGTTGGCTACTATTACTACTAGTAGCGTGTAATTACCGGTACTACCGCTATTAGCTGTTCACGAGATCAAATCTGAGCCTCGGCTATGTAGTCTCCGAGCCCCGACTGTAGATCGGGCTTAGTGGGTATTACACTACTGATCCACTTATAGTGTTGTGTCTCACTGCTTTCTGTACTTACTCACATACACGTGTGTGTTTGTATAATTGTGTGGTGCCTCCACGCCCCACTCGCAGAGACCTACTCGGGCGCCCCGTGATCTGGGGTCTCACAGTGGGGTTCGGTGTTAACTGTACAGAGGCATAGTTAATTCGCGATTAACTTAACCACTGATCACGTGTCTAGACTCTAAACACTTGACTAGTAGGTATGGCTGATTGCGCGTATTAATTAGTTATTAAACACTTAAACCAAGGTGGCGGGGACTGGGCGCCGGCTAGTAGCCTCGGACTAGGCGCTTAAATAGGGTTTAGAGTAAAAATACACATAAAGGGCTTAGTGGCTAGGCTCAGAAAGCTACCAGATGAAGAGGCGTTTAAGCTCCTAGAGGAGTACAGCATACCCATTCCACCGTACAGTATCGTAGAGACTCCTGAAGAGGCCGGTCTCGCCGCTGAGAAAATAGGGTTTCCCGTAGTGATCAAGGTCGTGTCGCCGGATATTAGCCACAGGAGCGATGTTGGCGGGGTAGTCGTAGGCCTGAACAGCGCGCTCGAAGTCGTAGAGGCCGCGCGGAGAATGCTAGAGAGAGTCAGAGAGAGCGCCCGGTGCCAGGATTACGGGAGTACTAGTCCAGAAAATGGGGAGGCCCGGAGTAGAGGTCATTATTGGGGGGCTACGAGATCCCGTTTTCAATGTAACACTAATGTTTGGTCTTGGAGGAGTCTTCACGGAGCTACTGCGCGACGTCTCGTTCCGCGTGTGGCCCATAACAGAGAGAGACGCGGTAGAAATGATCAATGAGATAAGGAGTAGTCCACTACTAAGAGGCTACCGCAACATTCCACCAGTAGACGTAAAGAGCCTCGCTGAAATAGCAGTTAAACTCGGAGAAATATTCGAGAAGCACTCAGAACTGCACTCAGCCGACTTAAACCCCGTGATAGCGTACCAAGAGGGGGCTCTAGTAGTAGACGCGAGATTCATAGTTAGAGAGGACTAGAGCGCGGGATCGAGGCGCATAGGAGCTACTAGTCCGCGAGGAGATTATAGCCAATACGACGAAAGGCGCTGGGCTCACTGTAGCTACTCTCCTCGAGGCGCCCTGCTACCCTCCCATAAACTCCGACACGAATACTACTACGTCACTACTCGTGACTACGTACTCCGGGTTCTCGACAATTCTCCCGTTCACCACTACTATGTAGTTGTCCTCTAAGTAGTCTCCGACCTCCTCCACGAGCTCTCTTAGAGACGCCTTTTCGCGATTAATACACTTCTCAATGCCCTGTGGAACCAGCTTAAAACAGATCACGCCTGCCAATCCCCCAATCGAGCTTGCCTCGCGCTCACCTAGAGAGTTACCCCCTAATTAATTACGTGTCTCAATAGGTCACTATAAGCATAGACAACCCGCCCCTCGAGAGTAGTTAACATGCTTGTAGTGAACTCCGCGAAGACTCGCGTAGCTCTCCTCGGAGGAGCGGTAATTTAAGAGGAGTGGTCCTCGCTGTCTAGAGCTCCAGGGGGTAGCGAGCGGCTTAACTAGAGCTATTGGCGAGGAAGTCGACTCGGCTTTAGCTGGAATGCGCTTTTAGAGGCCGCCGCGCTCCCGCTACTCGCGTTAACTGGGCTAGTAGGCGGCTTAAACTCCGCTCTACGCGGTGGTGGTGAAGCAGTACTCGTGAGTCCGAGACGGGGAGGCTAGGACTCGCAGACGTCCTCGCAGTTAAGTCCTTTAATCTCGATTACTTCTACAGAGGGCTTCTTGCCATTAAGTACTAGAATCTTATTGTAGAGGGGCTCTCCAACTCCCAGTATTATTTTAAACACCTCGTTCACTTCCAGCAACCCCAAGAGCCCGGGAGTAGTAGCTACTACGGCAACTCTGCCCCGCTCTCCCCCCTTCACTCCTCTAAATAGGCACCGCAGGCACGGAGTCACGCCGCGCTTAATAACGGTTAGCTGGCCGTAGTACTCGCCCACCCCAGCGTGAACTAGTGGTTTCGAGTACCTCCACGCAACTCTATCTAGAGTAAACCTCGCCTCCCAGTTATCTAGCGCGTCGACTACTACATCTACGTTCTTAACGTGCTCTTCGAGAACACTCTCCGTTATAGTCGCCTGTACCGGCAGCAACTTAACGTGCGGATTGAGAGCTCTCAGCCTCTTCTCGGCTACAAGCACTTTAGGGGCTCCAATGTCCTCGGTGGTGTAGAGTACTTGTCTCTGGAGATTACTCAGCTCGACCACGCCGTCATCAATGAACACTACTTCACCGATACCAGCCGCTACTAGGTAGTAAAGCACAGCTGAGCCTAAGCCGCCGGCACCCGCAACTAGTACACGTGACTTTTTGAGTTTTAACTGGCCCTCGCAGCCAATAACTAGTATTTGGCGATTATACCTCTCAAGCTCCTCGCCGCTAAGCTCACTACACGCCTCTAGATCACCCACCCGACTTCACCGTGAACACCACTACCTCTGAGCCCCCCTCGATCACGTCGTCTTCCGTGACTACTTCCCCGTTTTTCAGCACTATGTGCTCGGAGACCGCGAGCCCTAATTTCGACAAGAGCTCTCTAACAGTAATACCCTCCACGTCGAGCTCTACTAGCTGATTAGTTTCGAGAATTTTAACTCTCAAGACCACCCCTACTGCCACCACTACTACTCTGAGTACTCGGAGGTCTAATATAGAACCTTATTTTCCCGTTGTGGTAGTCGCGAATAACAGCTCTCGCGGCCTCTTCTATAAGAGGCTCTTTAGTGGTCTTGTAAAACCAGCCCCTCCTAACCGCGATCTCTTCGAGTATTCTGAGAGGATCCCTAGTCTCTATACCATAAGCGCGGAGAAGCGCGTTGGGACTATACGTGAGAATCCTCTCAATTAGCATTATAGCCGGCCTCACAGGGTCTTCTAGCTTCTCCAGAGGGTATCCTCTAATCAGCCTCTCGATTTCACTACCGTCAATTGGCAGTATTCCCGGAGTATCTATCATTAATATCTTGTTGTCTACGCGGTACAGCTGAAAGTGCCTCGTGTACCCGGGGCTCCCCGGATAAGGGCTAGTAGGCGCTGAGTGCCTGCCTTTAAGCGCGTTAATAATAGAAGACTTCCCCACTTTGGGGTAGCCCACAGCGCCAACTACTACGGGGAGGGCTGGCGCGTTTCTCTTTATTGCCCCCCTCAGCTTCAACGTGCCCATGTGTTTTGAAGCCGCCATGTAGACTGCTGGAAACCCCATTTCCTCAAAGTACTCTTTCCACTTCTCCGCCACTGATCTCGGGATTAAATCCGCCTTGTTGAGGACTACTATGAGCTTTTTGCCCTTTCTCTCCACAATACTCACTAGTTTCCTACTGAAAGTACTGTGAGGGTCTCTAGCGTCTAGTACGTGTAACACTACATCTGCTTTTGAGACCAAGTTCCATATTTGACCCCAAGAAGCCAGGACAACACCTCCCGGGCTAGTCGCCGCCCCCTTCATAGTCCCTAAACCTCTCCACTACCTCCAGCGGCAACTGAGAGAGCCAGTCAATACTAACCCCGGATTTTAGAGTGATCTCCCCTCTAATAGCCCTGCAAATAACATCAGCTACCTCTTCCGGGCTCGTAGTAGTAGTGTCGATTTCGTATACCCTACTCGGTTCAAATGCCTCGACGGCGCTGTAAGCGACAACTCCCAATATCTCCGCCATGACGTTCTCGTTTACTTTGCGCCTACTCCACCCGCGCTTTAACAGCCTCTCTTCTAGTACGAGTGGGTGTGTTCTAAGGACGAAGACCGCGCTGACTAAACTACTTGGTAAGAGCTCCGGGTAGTGGGTCTCAATGAAGACATCGCCGCTGCGCTTCGAGGCGTACTCCCTGATAAAGCCGGGTACTCTCTCCTCGTCTACAATGTAGCTACTCCTCTCCTCGTCGTAGGCGACTACTAGTCCGCGCTCTAAGACCAGTTCACTTAGATTCACCGCTAATACTCCGCAGCGCTCCGCTAATTTAGCGCCAACGCTCTTCTTGCCAGTGCCTGGTGTGCCGGCTAGCACGAAGACCCGGCCCAATACCAGCACCTCTCTGTGTTCCCGGTATTTTTTTATACCCCTTTCAGGACTAATCTATAACAAGTCTATAACGACCTCGTAGATGGTGTCTAAGACTTGAGTTACGAGAAGCGGGTCGGCGAGATCGCTTACACTCTTCCTGGTCTACGTGACGGCGAGGAGGCACTCTCGCTGACTATGAGCGTGTGCCCGTACTGCTACAGAGTCCTCCCCGCCGTGATACTCGAGAGGGAGGGGAGGGTCTACATTAGACGTATCTGCCCCGAGCACGGCGTAGTAGAGGAGGTGTACTATGGAGACGTGGAGTTCTATAAGAGAGTGACGGCGTTCTGGGACGAGGGCAGGGGAACTAAGCACGTCTACACTTCAGCCACGAAGCCCTGCCCATTTAACTGCGGGCTCTGCACGATGCACAAACAGCACAGTGCACTAATAAACCTCGTAGTGACGAACAGGTGTGATCTAAGCTGCTGGTACTGCTTCTTCTTCGCCGAGGCGGCTGGATACGTCTACGAGCCCACGCTTGATCAGATTAGATTTATGATTAGGAGCGTGAAGAAGCAGGGCGTTACTGTAGCCGTGCAGCTAACTGGCGGAGAGCCGCTGCTACGCGAAGACCTAGTGGAGATAATTAAGTTGCTGAGAGATGAGGGTGTGAAGCACATACAGCTCAATACTAACGGCCTGAAATTCGCGGAGATGTTTACTAAGAACCCGGAGGAGGCTGTTGAGTACGCTAGAGCTATGAGAGCGAGTGGACTGAATACTGTGTACTTGAGTTTCGATGGAGTGACACCTAGAACTAACTGGAAGAATCACTGGGAGGTCCCCTACATCCTCGAAGTGTTCAGGAGGGCTGGAATTACAAGCGTAGTCCTAGTGCCCACTATTATTAAGGGAGTTAATTCACACGAGCTGGGAGCGATTATTAGGTTCGCCGCTAAGCACATCGACATTGTGAGGTCGGTGAACTTCCAGCCGGTGAGCCTGACCGGCTTAATGAAGAGGCACGAGCGCGAGAAGTACAGGATAACTATTCCAGAGGTCTCAAAGCTCATTGAAGAGCAGACCGAGGGCGAGATAACGAGAGACTCGTGGTTCCCCGTGAACGCCAGTATAGCGTTCTCGAGGTTTATTGAGGGGTTCAGCGGCGAGTTTAAGTTTGAAATGGCTAATCACCCAGTGTGCGGTGTGGGAACGTACGTCTACGTGGACAAGAGCGGTGGGAGAACTAGGCTAATTCCCATTACGAAGTTCATAGACGTAGAGGGGCTACTCGAGTACTTGAGAGAGAAGTGGGTGGATCTCCTCAGTGGGGGTAGTAGAATTATAGCTGGTCTTAAACTACTCTACACTATTAGAAGGTTCATAGATCAGGACAAGGCTCCGAAGGAGTTCGACGTGTTCAAGATCCTCGTTAACATAGTGTTGAAGAGGAGCTACGACGCGCTGGGCGAGCTTCACTACAAGCTCCTCTTTATAGGGCAAATGCACTTCATGGATCTCTACAACTACGACATACAGAGAGTTCAGAGGTGTGATATACACTACGCTGTACCCGACGGCAGGCTAATACCGTTCTGCGCGTTCAATATATTCGACGACGTGTACAGAGACAAGATCCAGAGAGAGCACGGCAGAGAGATCTCAAAACCCACACCGAAGTACATAAGAAACAGAAGGCTACTAGAGTCCTCTGAGATATACAAGAAAGCGTATGAGGAAATAATAGAGCTGGTTACAAAGCACTAGAACACTCTAAAACACTTCTCTCAGCCTCTCACTTAACTACTCCCACTACTAGCTACTCACAACTAGTCTAGTCGCTCTCAGCGGGACATCTACTAGTTATTAGTAGTGCGCTGCGGGCCCGCCGGGATTCGAACCCGGGACCTACGGGTTAAAAGCCCGCCGCTCTACCTGGCTGAGCTACGGGCCCACACCCCTCACTAGAATACTTCTAGAAGCACTTAAAAAACTACACGGTAAGCACAGCCAGCACTCCACTAATTCTCAGCAAACACTTAAAAGCCCTCTCCACCACTTTCCTTTACATCGAATTTCTTTCAATTCTTTACGTTGGATTCTGAGCGCTACTGCGTGCTTCTAGCCACTGTTGATTTATCAGTACTTTCAATTCTTTACATTGGATTCCCCACACCCAGGATACTCGCAATTATCATTTCTGCTAAAGACAGCTTTCAATTCTTTACATTGGATTCACGAGAGAGCGTTTAACGTGAGCTTCGGCTACGACTCTGAGCGCCAGCTCTTTCAATTCTTTACATTGGATTCTCTCTTCTGGGAGTACGTTAAGAGAGTGAGCGATAGCACGGACCTTTCAATTCTTTACATTGGATTCACTAATAGAGTTACAGAGCTAAACTAATAAATCAGAAGATATTACCCTCAACTTTCAATTCTTTACATTGGATTCT
>JBMSAO010000017.1:0-3965 GCA_049414425.1 Desulfurococcaceae archaeon | reverse complement strand
ATTCGCATACGCGCTGACACTGGGGGTTGGGGCTGGGAGGGCAGCTGGTTTTGGACACGTGGAGCTTAAGCCCCTCAAAACACCCAGCGGGGGCGGAGGCGGCCAGGGCGAGCTAGGTGCGTAGCTGTGCTCTCTCGCGTTCTCTCCTAGACTTCTCGAGTACTCTAATCCCCGTGTGAGCGTATAGTGCTAGGAGCACTGCATTCCTCGCGAAAGCGGCGCTCTGCGCTACTGAGCCGAACTCCCACGGGGGAGGCGGCCCGTGGTGCGTGAAGAACGTCGTGATTATCAGCGCGTTGGAGACGTCGACTACAGTGTAGAGTGGCAGAGTAGTGGGGTCTAGTGCGAGGAGCGCGTGGGGGGTTACTAGTAGGAGCATTTGTGGTGAGAACACGTAGTTGAAGAGCACTAGAGTAGTCGTGGCTAAGAAGAAGTACTTGTACTCGTCTCTCGTGCTAATACCCCTCCACGGGTACGCGTAGAGGAGGTACACAGCGGCCACTACTGCTACTACTGAGTAGAAGAGGTTTTTGTGGTGTTCAGACCAGATGTCTCTAATTACAGCTAAGTAGAGGCAGTTCTCGCAGTACCACGCCGCGTGGTGTTTCACTAGCTCTGCGAAGCCTCTCGGCGAGAGAGCGTAGAGTAGCGTGAACGGCAGTACACCCCCCACTGTGAACCCCGCGAGAAATCTCAGCCCACTCTTCCCCCTCCCCTCTACTAGTAGTAGCTTAGTAGCGTAGTAGAAGGGCACTCCGAGTGTTAGTAGTTTAGTCGAGACTGAGAGTCCCTGCAGTAGCCCAGCCGCGAAGTACTTCTCCCTAGTAGTGTAGAGGACTCCTAGGAGTAGCAGAGAGGACGCTGCGACGTCCCAGTTGTAGACTGAGTAGATTACTGTTGAGGGGGATAGGAGCAGGAGTAGTCTTAGTAGTCTCCGCGAGCGCGCCTCACTGGTCTTCAGGAGCGCGTAGAGAGTGTAGACGAGAGTTGCGTGGAGTAGAGCTATTACAGCTGAGTGTATGTAGTAGTGCACTCGGAGAGCGCTCTCAAAGCTACTAGTGTAGCTGAACGCCGTGCACGTGGAGATGTACCAGAGCAGGCCTACTAGTGGCGGGTACTCGAACTTGTAGTCTACGTAGGGTACTGGGCACTTGTAGCCTCCGCGAGCAAACTCCCTGTACGCCTCCGCGCTAAACCACCTCTCACTCCTAGTGAATATGGGGTAGAAGAGCCCGTGCACTAGGTCACTGTACTTAAACCCAAAGTTCCCCGCGAGCACGGGCGTCTCGGGATCGTGTAGGTAAATAGAGAGCCCCAGCGGCGCAGTGGTGACTACTACTAGGAGGAGTGCTTCGAGAAGCCTCTTCTCAGCGGCTCCGAGCAGTCTGGGTAGAGAGGGGGGCCTCAGCGCTCTGAGAGCTCTACTCACACTTCTCTCCACCCGCTCTGTTTTAGGTGCGAGGCAATTCTCTCGAGTACTTCACGCCTCGCCACGTAGACGTGTATTTCCAGGCCCTCGCCGGCTTCTAGAAAAGCCCTCGACATGGCGTCAATAGACTCATCTGGCGACAACCCGCCGACACCAGCACCCATTAGCGGGAACACCACGCTCTTAAATTCACGCTCACGAGCTACTCTGAGAGCGGCTAGTGTAGCCCTGTAAACGTAGTCTCGCGTAGACCTCCCACCGGGGAACTCTACTGTAGGCGCGTGAATAACGGCTCTGCACTTCAACCTCCCAGCAGAGGTCACCACGGCCTCTCCTATCTCGAGAGGCGCGTACCTCCTAGCCTCGCGCTCAATCTCCTCTCCGCCCACCATGAAACTGCTTTGTTTTTCATATAGGTTTATATGACTTGATGTTATTCTTCTGCTATTATTACTGCGTGTACTCTTTTGCCGTGTAGTGGTTTTACTTCGGGTTGGTATTTTGCTAGTGGGTATAGGACTACTGTTCCACCCCTAAACTTTATCACAGAGCACTTGGCGTATATGAACTTAGTCATGTTATCACTAATAACAAATAATGTTAGAAAGATTTATAAGCTTTGAAAACAGGTACATGAATTGGTGAGCTACTCTGTGAGGGGTGAAGAGCCCGTTGCTATTGAAGCCTTGAAGATGAAGGCTCTCCCCGAGGGTAGCTATGACCATCTACTGGAGTTTCTGAGGCTCTACCGTGATGCGGTTCAAATCGTTGTTGACAGTGTTTGGAGCATCAATGAAAAGCTCTCCAGGAAGAAGCTACACAGGCTATTCTACGACGATCTAGTGAGTCTTGGGTTTAGAGCACACCACGCCAAGGAGGCATATGTCTACGCCAAGAGCTTAGTAGAATCTGCTAGGAGTAATGGCGGTAGAAAGCCTGTTCTTAGAAAACTGAGTGCTAGGATAGATAAATATGATTATAAACTGGACTTAGGCAACATGGTTTTAACACTAAAGCTCCACAACGGCTATGAGGTAAAATTAAAGCTAGTAACATCTAGAGAGAGAGTTGAGAAGTTCAAAGGCTGGAGCAACTACGAGCTAGTAGTGAAGTACGATGGAGGCGAATTCTGGGTCTCAGTATACTTTAAGAGGTCCATTAAACCCGTGAAGCCAAGAACAATTATGGCTATTGACTTAAACTTCGACAATGTAACGTTAGCCGTATTTACTTTCGATGGTAGACTAGTGAAGTTGAAGAAGTTTAAGACACCTCACAGGAAGATCTTGACTCACAGGATTTGGATCGAGAGAATTCAGAGGAGGTATCCTAAGTCGTGGAGATTCATTAAGGGCATTAGAAAAGCCATTGAGAGGCATGGTGAGAGGATAAGGAACATCTCGTGGAACTACGCCCATAAAGTAGGGGATTTAGTGGCAAAGCTAGCACTCAAATACCAATCAGTAATCGTCCTCGAAGACTTAGAGAAGCTGAGGGAAAATAGTAAGAAGAGCAGAGGGTTCAATAAGAAGCTTGGACTATGGTTCTACCGCAGAATACAGTTTTGTATCGAATACGAGGCTAGGGAGAGAAACCTAAAGGTTGCTAAAGTGAATCCCGGGGGAACATCATCAAAATGCCCTAGGTGTGGTAAGAAACTAGCTGAATATGGGCATAGGGTATTGAGTTGTAAGAAGTGCGATTTCACAGGCGATAGAGACGTTATAGCAACAATAAACCTATACAAGAAATATGTATCTAAGCACTCAAGATGTGGGGTCTCAGAGGTGGCCCCGAACGCCCCTAAGCCCGATGAAAACACGAGCGGGATGCAGGGGAACCAAGATGATGCGATGAAAACATCAAGTTATATGAACTTATATGAGAGCTGAACCCCTCAAGAACACTCACCTCTCTTTAGCTATCTAGGCGGCTTGTAATAAACCTCAGAGAGCAAAACTACTTCTAGTAGTAGACGTGGAGAGCGGAGTCCAGCTTCTCGGCGCCTCCTACTAGTATACTGCTACGGGTTACGTGTGCCCTACTAGAGAGCCTTGTAGCTTATGAGTAGGGTCGCGTGGGGGTGTAGAGTAGAGGTGTGAGAGATCTGTGCATGAAAAACTACTAGTTAGTGCGCTGAGCAGGCTACTGTGATAGTATTTGCTCCACGCTAACTCCCTTCTGCTTCTTGAACAGCACTACTGAGGTCGTTGCGAACAGGAGGATCCAGCCCGAGAGTACTAGCCACACTGTACTCGGCTCTAGAACTTGACCAGCGCCTTCTAGTTCACTTCTCCACATCATTGTAACGGGCTCGTCTAGTACTAGTGTAGCGTTAGCGTAGTAGTGGTAATTGAGTAGTAGTATAGTGTTGAATGGCGAGAAGTGCACACTCCCACCCGTAGCGGCTAAGCCGGCCATGCCTAGTCCAAAGGTGAGAATATATGGAATATAGCCTGCAAGTCCCAGTGCTCTCGGCTTTTTCAGCACTATTACCGAGAGGGCTACAGTAGCGCTTATAAAGTACATTAATACT
>JBMSAO010000016.1:0-6033 GCA_049414425.1 Desulfurococcaceae archaeon | reverse complement strand
TCTAAACTAAGTGAGGACTACTTCGATTACTGCTTTGTCGTCTAGTTGTTCTAATTTAAACGAGACTATGTGTTTAAATGAACTCAAGTCTATTTTATTGAGTCCTTCACGTATACTCTGCGTGTAAGTGTCGAGTTTACTTGCTGGTAGCCCGATATCGTACTCTACTATTGTCAATTTATTCACTTTACTAGCGTGTATTCTCAGCTCCGGCTCTCTATAGCCTGTTAGTGGAATTCCACCAAACATTCTGTTTCTCACAGCGAGCCCAGAGACCTTAAACACTAGTGGTGGGCTCCGCGCTGTTAGTAGTGCGTGCTCGGGGACAGCAATAATACTCTTAACTCCCACATCTACTGGCGTGGCGTCGAGGCCTCCGAGATTAGGTGCTGTGTTAGTACCTAGTAGTATCTTGTCTCTCATCTTAGTCATACTTGTAACTCTAGCTCCAAGCACCATGACTATTCTGGCTACCGGCGGGGTAATGTAGACTAGAACAGTTGGACCTGCAATATAGTTGTAGAGCAGTGCTTTCGACTTCTCCTCAGGGTTTTCTCCTCGTGCGTGTAAGTAGCCGTGAGTATAGGAGTTGAAGACAGCTAGGACTCCACCTCCAAGCTCTAGAGCATTACTTCTAAGCGGGCCGTACGGGTTCTCTCCGAAGTCAAATAGCCTAATAAACTGTAGCGGCGATATTTCTGGTTCAAGTGGATTACCCACGAGAACACCTCCCCTGAAGAAGTCCCAGTACCTAGTGTAAGCTGATATAGCGTATCCACTAAACCTGTGCTCAACGCCGTACCCGTCAACACTAACTTCCTCCCAGTTACTAACTGGTTGCTCTATAACTCTCTTAGAGTAGGGGTCGTAGCACTGAACACCGTCAATACCTCTAAGCCAGTTTGGCTGCATGTCGAAACACAAGTACTCCAGGAAGAGTGCGCCCTTGAGCGCGGGAGTAGTAGTGACGAGCGTGCTCTTGCCACTTCTCCTCTCAACTCTGTAAACTCCGAGATTTCTGTGGCCATCTGCGCGACCAATGAGGAGCTCGTCGTTGACTCTATCGTGTATTATTACTGAGACTTCACCAGCCCACTCGTACTCGTGGTGTATACTCTCACTCCACACTAATCGCACTCTCTTCTCGTAGATATCGTACTCGTGTACGTGCGAGTACTTGTTCCTGAAATCGATCTCACTGATAAACCCGCGCTTGCCTTTAAACACGGCTGGTGCGTGAACCCAGCCACCAAAGTAGATGTAGTTGTCCACGACTTCTACGGCGTTGTAAGTATCGCCGCCTGAAGCCGGGCCGGGCCCTACTAGCTCGAATTTGTAGACGACTTCGTCACTACTATCGTGAATAAAGTGAGCCTCAGCCTCCATAGAGAGAGTGTAGTAGAGAACGCCGTGATAGTAAGTTAAGCCAAATGCACCACCACTACCCCACTCAGGCCCCCATCTGGGTCTATAAAACCACTCCATTACACAGCACCGAGCACTACAGGTAATCTCCTATTTATGTTTGAAAATTTATTAATGAGCTAGCAGACTAAAATGTACTCCTGAGGGTGTCGTCTTTGAGTTTGAGGAGATCCTTAATAGTAATAGCTCTGTTACTACTACTAGTCGCGCCTCTAATAGTACACGCTAATCACTCTCTAGCCGGGTACTACTCGAGTACAAGTAGCAGGGCATATGTAAGCCCGCTACTACTAGACGACAAGTACTGGGTTTACGGGGCTTATGTAGAGGACGAGTCACTACTAGTATTCACTGAGAGAACACTTACTAGTGAGTTTAATCTAGTAGGAGAGAGAACTGAGACTGGCAGAGTACTAGTCGTGCTAGCTAAGAATACACCTGTTACAGTACTTAAAGGTAGAGTTCTAGGTCTCTACGCGGTTCTCCCGACACACCTCTACAATTTAGCATACGTACTAGTGAGTAGGAGTCAATTAGCAGAGCTCGCGAGAACACCCGGCGTCTTGGCAATACTACCAGATGCGAGACTAGATGCGCTGATCAATAAAGAGGTTGAGCTATTAAGACTCTACGAAGAAGACGCTGAGTGGCTTAGTGTAATTCTAGAAGGGACTACGAGTACGAGTGGCGAGAACTACCACTACACAGTCAATATTACTGGGGCTCTTGATGCGTGGCTACAATACGGTATTAGAGGCGAGAACGTTACAATAGCTATAATTGACACGGGTGTAGACTACGGCTCGCCTGGACTCGGGCTTGAAGCTATAGCTAGAGACGAGTTCAACTTCCCACTAATTTTCGACGCGAGTAGTCTGGGTGTAGTATTGACACCTGTAGTTGCCTATATAACTCCAGACAGGTACATTGTAGTAGACCCCGAGCACCTATACGTCTTCAATCCGCCAACTTATGTGTTCAGGTGGAGAAATGCCCTATATATACGTGTACTAGGCTGTACGGACTATGAAGAGTGGGTTCCATTTCCAAGGGACAATAAGTGGTATATAGGTAGTATAGAGGCTTATGGGCCTGTCAAATTCGGCCTACTATTCCAAGTCTTATTAACAAGAGCGGCGGGCGTATTAACAAGAATTTTCTACACAGTACCAGTAATATTAGTTGACAGTGATGGTGATACTTACTACGACACTCTGTACGCTGATACTAGCACAGCACTGTATCTACTAAGAAGGGGGCTTAGTGCCTGTGGTATCTTTATACCAGGCGCACGTGGCTTAAGACCAGACTTCTCATTTGCTGATGAGACTCCAATTAGGTATGGTAGCGAGGTAATAGCACTAGACCTCGATGGTGACAGGCTAAACGACTACTCTATTGGAGCACTAGCGGGCTACGTCTACGACGCGGGCTACGTCATTATACTAGAAAAACTCGGCGTTTGGAATAGCCTCATGCCGGAAACGCCTATTCTCAGCGGCTACAGCACAGTGGCCTTGTTAGCTAGGGAGCTGTGGGATTATGAACCAGTAGCTCTAGTGTGGCCCGGCTTAGACCCCTACGGAGACTACGCTGTTATACAATACGACTACCAAAGTCACGGCACGTTCTGCGCTACTACGGCCGCGGGCAGGGACTACTACGCAGAGACGGGTTACGGCGTTAAGAGTATTAGTGGGCAAGCGCCTAGAGCTAGAATAGCGGCAGCGCCAGCACTCTACTTCGGCACAGTCGCTGTCTCCGTGTACCTCTTCTCGGGATTCGACCTCGTAACGCCGTACGGTGAAGGCTCAGTCTCTCTGTGGCCTACACTACTAGCTAATCCCTGGATAGCGTTTGCTGGGTGGACTTGGAGCTGGAGTTACCTGGGAGTACACCAAGTTGACATAACGAGTAACTCTTACGGTACTAGTGGTTGGGCTCTCTGGGGATGGAATACTGGCATGGATCCGTCCAGCCTAATATTCGACTACACGACGCTAGTATCGGGCACAGCTCACTTTATTGCAACTGGTAATGGCGGGCCCGGCTACGGGACAGTAGCATCTCCAGCCTCCTCCACGCTGTCTATTGCTGTGGGCGCGGCTACAGAGTTCACGTACAGGCCCATTTACGACTACTACTGGCCCGGCTCTAGTAGACAGGTCGTGACGTGGAGTAATAGAGGGCCCTCGGAACTAGGTGTTGTCAAGCCAGATGTAGTGGCCATTGGCTCCTTCGCGTGGGCAGTTGGCAGGACGTGGGAAGCTCTAGGGCGGTATACGCTGAGAGGAAGCCTAATAAACGCGCTATTTAGCGGTACGAGCCAGGCTACTCCAATGGCTGCCGGTGTGGGGGCTTTAGTAGTCTCGGCGTACAGGTCGAAATACGGCTCTAGAATGCCCTCGTACCTACTCAAGACAATAGTGATGAACACTGGTGTAGACATGGGCTACGACGAGCTCTCACAGGGAGCGGGGTTTGTTAATGCTTATAGAGCTATTAGAGCTGTACTCGAGGAGAACTACCCGAGAGTCTACTCTACGAGTATACTAAGCGATATTCTCTCAGAGCTCGGTTACACGTACACCTCAGTAATGTACGGTGAGACTCTACTAGGCACGTGGTTTGAGCCTAAAATCTACATTCCACTAGTAAGAGCTGGAAGAGTAGCTACTAGGCAATTAGTCGTAGAGGGCTCAGGTAACTATAGACTATACACTGCTAGACTAGAGCGCGTCGAGACAGTAAATCTCTGTGATATCGTTGAGAGAGTAATCGACCCGGCTGTAATAGTGTCTTGTAGGGGCGACACACTACTACTTAATATAGCAGAGAGCACAGTACTCGGTCACTTAGTACTAGACTTAAACGCGTTGAAGAAATACAGTTACTTTGAAATAGAGCTGGTGTACCCGTTCCAGTACTTTGAAACTGGTGGTAGAACTGGTGGATTCAGGAATACTATACCGATTAGTATAGCTGATTTCGCCTACTGGATCGACGTGGGAGCAGATGGCGTATTCTCGTGGCTTGAAACTGCGAGAATAATGTATGACATACGCGGAGCCAACGCTCTGAGAATACAAATAGGCGACCTCGAGGGTCAAATAAGAGAAATCGAAGAATTAGCAGTGAAATACGGCCGCGCAGATCCCAGAGGCCTGCCGAGGTACTTAGTACTGAGAATAGGTGTTAGCGGCGCAACATACATGGGGTTACTGCCAGTTAAAGCGAGAGTTTCAGGCTACGTGTTAAGACCCTGGAGTGATGTGAGGGTAGGCGTTTCAACTCTACGTGTACTCACTGGTAGTAGAGCTGTGAGCGCAATTATCAGAGCGCCTAGAACACCTGGATTCTACAGCGGCTACGTAGTAGTAGAGGAGTTAACTAGAGGCGTCAAAATGCTCATTCCAGTATCGTTCTTCGTGCCGCTCGAGATTACTAGAGAGACAACTTACAGCGTTAAGCCCACTGCGGAGGTCACAGCTAGGAGAAATACCTACTTGAGAGGAGCCTTCGACTACACGTGGAGATACGAGTCTGGTGACTGGCGCGTATTTAAAGTAGTAGTGTCGCCGGCTCTGAGGCATGTTAGTGCTATTGGCGTGAGAGTCACGTGGCCCGTCACCGGGAATCCGAACTACGCTAGTAATCTAGATGTGCACGTGTACGGGCCTTACGTCTACTACATGGTTGATAGCGAGACTGGGATAGTCTACGAGTTTCCGGTTAATAGCGTGCAACTAGCAGCCGAGCTCTCACTAGACCCAACAAGATCTGCCGGCTACAACCCCAGAAGGTTCTGGGACAGTGTTGGCCCCGGAGAGTCGCTAGTACTAGCACCAGTACTACACCGCGGAGTCTACAGAGTTGTCGTGAGGAATATCCAGTTAAGTGGAGTAGACTTTGAAGAGCCGTTTACAGTAGAAATCACACCAGTCTCTACTAGAGTGCACGCGCGATACAGCTCCGCGACGAGAAGCTACGTACTAACACTAGTAGTGAGGTCCCCTGACGCTAGACTACTACCAGTAGACGTGTTTATCGGGGATGAAGCAGTAGTTACCACTAGACCTGGAGAGTCCTACTACGTAGATCTCGCACAACAAGGCTTTACTTGGCACGTAGTGAGTAAGAGAGTGTCTCTCAACGAGTTCAGAACAGTACTAGTACTGAGAGCGCCGCCAACAGCCCCGAGAGGACTCTACACAGTAGTACTAGGACTAGTCACGGCAACACCAGTAACAACAGTAGGCTGGCTAGACGCGGGAGTAAGAAACGTGTACTTTGAGTGGTACATCACGCAGGTCTATACAACACTACTAGTACCGTAAGCCAGCTCTGCTCCTAATTCTTTTCAACTTATTTTTAACTATCTTTCTCCTCCCCTAACCCTGAACTCCTTGACTATACTCGCCCGAGCGCACTTAAAGTATACACATTCATAAAGCTAATTAACATGCATGTATACATGGGAAATTTAAATAAACTCCCCTTTTAATTTACTAGTCACGGTGAGGTGAGCTAAGAGTGAGTAGAGTACTCAGCTCAGTAGTACTACTAGAACTAGTAGTTGTAAGTCTACTAGTATCAATACTACCACTA
>JBMSAO010000015.1:0-4984 GCA_049414425.1 Desulfurococcaceae archaeon | reverse complement strand
CTGTGGGAACGTGCGGGGCGACGCTGTCTTCGACTCGAATGAGGCTATTGGGTATACTCACACACTGCACAGATTTAGAGTGCACTTGAGCCCCGAGAGCTACATTGGTGTGAGAGTAGTTACAGCAGGTAGGAGAGCTATTAGAGTAGTCTTCACAATTCCTCGCGGTTTAGACGTGAAGCCTAAACACAGAGTGTCTATTTACAACCCTGAACTAGACTTAACCGAGAAGCCCGCGGAGCCGACTAGCAATCCGAGCACTCCGCGAGGACAGTTCTACATAGACATCCCAGTAGTCTACGCCATACTGGGAGTTCCGAGAGTAGACCTGTCTAAGTGGCTACTCAGCGTAGGCGGCTTAGTAGAGAAGAGATTAGACTTAAGCCTCTCAGACCTATACGAGCTCGGCGTCGAGAAAACTACACTAGACTTCCACTGCGTAACGGGGTGGAGTGTTAGGGGACTAGAGTTCGCGGGGGTGCCGATGAGGAGGCTCGTCGAGATAGCTAGACCCGAGAGTAGTGTTAAGTGGGTTTACGTAGAGTCGCTCGAAGGATACTCAACTATTATCCCGTACAGCGACTTCGCGCGCGAGGGTAGTCTAGTCGCCTTGGAAATGAGTGGTAAACCGCTTGATACTCTACACGGCTACCCCGCTAGGCTAGTGTTTCCACACCTCTACGGGTGGAAGAGCGCGAAGTGGATTAGTAGAATAGTCTTCACTGACAAGTACAGCGACGGCTACTGGGAGGCTCTCGGCTACCACCCTAGAGGTAGAGTTGACTACGAGGAGAGGTTTAAGACCGCCTGAACTAGTCGATTCTTTAAAAACTAGTAGTATGCTATGTGGGGTGTGGTGTGACTGTGGAGTACACGAACCTCGGCTGGACAGACGTCAAGATATCGCGAATAGGGCTCGGGACCTGGCAGTTCAGCGAGGCGTGGGGTGTACTGAGCTACGAAGTCGCTAAGGCGATTATCGCTAAGGCGCACGAAGTCGGAATAAACTTTATTGACACGGCTATGGTGTATGGTAGAGGTCTTAGCGAGGAGTTTATTGGGAGAGCTCTCAGAGAGCTGGGAATACCGCGAGACGAGGTAGTCATAGCCACGAAAATCCCCGGCGACTTCCTAAGCCCAGACGACGTCTTCAGAGCTGTTGACAGGTCCCTCAAGAGGCTCGGCGTCAGCACAATAGACTTACTCCAGCTACACTGGCCTCCCTGCTGGCACAACTTCCCCACTGCTCTCTACGCGAGGTCTCTCGAGAGGCTCATTACTATGGGTAAGGTGAACTACATTGGAGTCAGCGACTACCCGGTCGCGCTAGTAGAGGAGTTGAGGTCTAGTTTCTCCTTCACGGACATTGTGAGCATGCAGTACAGGTTTAATTTACTCGAGAGGTGGGCTGAGCTAGAGCTAATACCCTACGCTGAGGCAAATGACTTGACGTTCATACCGTGGAGCCCGCTGGCTAAAGGCCTACTCACAGGGAAGTACACGCCTGAAAACCCACCGCAATTTAGTGACCTGAGGAGCGGAGACCCCCTATTCCACCCGGAGAACTTCAAGAGAGTAGGAGAGCTGATGAGCGCCCTAAAAGCCCTCGCCGAGAAGTACAATAAGACCCAGGCTCAAGTAGCACTGAACTGGCTAGTGAAGTACAGCCCCGTAGTAGTGCCAATACCCGGCGCTAAGACACCCGAGCAAGCAGTAGAGAACGCCGGCGCAGTGGGCTGGGAGCTCTCATATGAGGACTGGAGGCTACTAGACGAAGTGAGCAAGTCAATTAGAATTACCTACGTTACGTGGTGAACTCTACTCGCCGCTTTCAACACTACACCAGCTACTCGCAGTTAGTTTTTAACCAAGACACGGCTCCTACCGCACCCTTCTCTAGTAGACCGCCTTCAGGGCCTCTCTACCGCGGTGTAGTGGCAAATGCTAATATACTCGTAGCGCACTAGGTAGTCTACGTGTGTGGTAGTAAGGTGTAGTGCGTGCCTTTCGAGGCACCGCCCGCACTGAGTAGCCTGGAGAGTCGCGGGGGTCGAGAAGCAAGCTCTCACTTACAGGGCAGTGGTTTTCTTCTACGAGATGAACTCTACTAGTACTCGTAGTGTGAGCGCTTATGAAGTATACTCCGCGCTCAGAGGCCTCTTCGAGGGAGAACGCGGCGCTAACTAGTATTAGGAAACTCAGAGTTGCATCACTACTAGTAGTTGTAGCACTAGTAATTGGAGCGGCTCCACTGCTAGTAGTGCTCGGCTCGCTCTACACGTTTAACGTTGACGTAGTTGCCTCCGCTGTTTTCTCGTGGATTATTCTCGCAGTGGCCGCACTGGTACTAGGGCTCGTAGCTATATACGCGTATTTAATACCATCAGCACAGGGCCTAGCCGAGTTAAAGCCCGAGGAGTTTCAGACGGTGTCGGGTCTCCTAGTAGTCGGCTACGTGGGGGGACTCTTAACCACGCTACTAGCAGTAGTACTACTCGCACTGGACTTCACCGGCTTCACTGGTAGAAGTCCTCTAGTAGCTCTCCTAGTAGTTGTACTGCTAGTAGCTGGAGCTGTACTACTCACTGTGGGCTGGATTGGAAACATAGCGTACTTCTTAAAGCTGAGAGACGTCTTCAACTCCTCCGCGTTCCTAGTAGCCGGCGTACTGCTAATTATACCACTACTCAGCATTATCTCGTGGATACTCGCATACGTAGAGGCGAGTTCAATAGAGAAGAAAATACTAACTGGGCAAATAAAACTCTGAGAGAATTTAAACTATTTTAAAATTACACCATCTCCACACATAGACTAGAATTAGCTATTATGAAGAAATAGCGAGTTCTACATGTATACAGTAAAAACACAGAGCACTAAGCTACACGGCTGATTACTAGAACGCGGCGAAGCAACTGCTCCCCGCGTGGAGAATAACAGAGATTAGGGAGGGGCTTGCTCTGCGAGAGGAAAAGAGAGTTTTGTGATTAAACTAGTACATCACGACTTCGGCTTCTTGACTATACTCCGCACAACAACTACTAGTATAGTAGTTGCTACAGCGGCAATTCCTACTGCTAACGCGACATTTTTTATATTAAGCCCTGGTTCAGGTGGGAATAGAATTAGAGGACTCATATTCTCTTCTACTACTACATATAGTGGTATTTCATCTGGTATATACTTCCTGGCGATATCAGCCATTTTTCTAACATAGGGTTCAATTATATCAGCACAGTCTCTGTACTCGCGAGTTATACCTATAACTGCTAATTCAGGCCAGGAAAATAAAACACTAATGCTGAGAACTCCGATTGCCATATGAGCAAAACAGTTTCTAGCGCGGAGCGCATTTGCCGTTTTATTCATTACCAGTGTTAATTCCTCTATTAATTGTGAGTCACTGTAGAGATAGTAGAGATAGTCTCGCACGCTTGGCTCGTTGTAGAGGTCTCGTAGCTTTTTGAGCCTGGCATCGCAAATTACAATAGTTAAGTTACTCATATCGCTAAAGACTTCACCGACAATTCGAGCTACTTGACTAGTAGACTTATTAGTTAAGTCCACGATGTAAAATGGTGGTGCCAGGTCACCTACATTTACACTTCCCACACTAGTGGTTTCCTCAGCGCGAGAACTCCTCGTTAATAGTAAATCTCCTGGAGCAATGTTCTCGTAGTTAAGGCTCCGCCTAAGTAATTCTAATTTCTCCTCAAATACGTGCCTCGGTAATACTCCCGCGGTAATTGCCCTGTCCGCCTTATCATATAATTCTATCAACTCATCTATCTGTGATGGAGGCCTGGGAACTACGTGGACGTTTCTATAAGAGAAGTACACTTCGGGGTTAGGATACGCTAAGATAATAGTGTTATTGCCGTAAATGTGCACCTCAACCGCCTCAATTCCGGCTTGGTAAACCCTACTAGTAGTGCTCTGAGAAGTTACTGCGAGGAGCGAGAAGAGCACTAGTGTCAATGCAATAAGACCAGCATTTTTAATTAAAATGACTTCACTACGCACACTTTCACCTACTAAGAAACTTGTAATACTAGAGGTTACTAGCGTCCTTTCAGTTTTAGGGGTTTATATAGCTTATGCGAGCACGTGTATTGCGAGGATGAGAGAGTCTGTCTTCGCGTACCGCGTGAATTCAAGTTAGTTGAGTATTCACATAATACTCTACTCTAGAGAATTCCCATACCACTATTTAGATTTCCTCGTTACTCTTCCCACCTCGTCTCTGAAGCACCATTACCGCTCTCTTCGATAAGACGAAGCCTAACAATTCTCTCAGCAACTTCTTCTCTCAAATACCCTACTTTATTCACTCTTCTCTCCACTTAGACAACCCATAGTAGTGTAGAGTCTAAACGCCACTTAATATATTCACTAGCGCACTGTAACATGCGTAAATCACTATTGCTACATTACAGGTGATCTCGACTGCCAGCCTAGGTTTCCTGATCTCAGAGAACTGCTTTAGCGGAGTGACTGTCTCGGAGGCGCGTGAAACCAGCGTTCTACTAGACTGAGAGTACAGTGATTATTAGACTCTCTAGGCTACTCTACTAACTGGTGTTCTTATTGGAGGAGAACTTGCTAGCTACTATTCTACCGCTTGAAGTCCTCGAGGAGCTAGAGGAGTTAATGCCGGCTATTTTGCCACCAGGAGAGGTGTGGTCTCGTGGTGCTGAGACTGAGAATTAAGATTTGTGGTGGAGAGAGCCGCGTTGAGACTGCTGGGCTGGCTAATACGGGCTTTGCCGGGAGAGACCCGGAAGTCGTGTTGCCGCAGGAACTAGTAGTTCAGTTGCTGGGTAGAGAGCCGAGCACTCTGCTCGTTGAGAGAGTCTTAGCTGATGGGAGCAGAGTCTTCCTTCCCAGGACTACTAAGCCGCTAGACCTCTACGTCGTGACTAGTGATAGAGTAGAGGGCCCTGTGAAGGCCTACGCGCATGTCACTCGGAGTAGAGTCGTGTTG
>JBMSAO010000014.1:0-22263 GCA_049414425.1 Desulfurococcaceae archaeon | reverse complement strand
CTCACTCTCTTACTTACTACACTTAAGGGGTAATAAGAATTAAGAGCCTTAATATTTTTGAGGAATGAAAGCGTGATAGAGTAGTTCGAGGAGAAGGAGAGTGGAGATAAAAGAAAAAAAGTTGGATTTATTTAACTAGTTTACTACTATCCTCGCTACCCTTTCTTTCTAGCGAGAGCTGTTGCCGCGCCGGCGATCAACGTGATTACTCCGAGTGCCATTATTGGGAGTGTTAAGTTAGTCGCAGATGGAATTGCTGGTGTTGTAACTGTGGGTGCTGGTGTGACTTCCACTGGTGTGACTGGTACTGTGACCGTTGGTGGCATTTCTATGTACGCGGGCTTTAGCTCTCCTAGTGGTGGCGGAATCTCTATTGGTGGCAGTCTTGGAATTTCAGGTAATACAGGAAGCTCTCGAGTTGGAGCTACTCCTACATATATCTTTGTCGTGAACGTGTTACGTAGAGTCCATACTGGTAGCATGTAGGGCATTGAAGCCTCTATTACAGCTGTGTACTCTCCAGACTCTAGACCTGGCAGTGTTAACTCGTAGACTCCACCACCTATATGTGTGGCGGTGAGAGGCCCTATAGTTGTGGGCCCGGTTAGCGTCACTCTGAGAGTTCCAGTGGTGACAGCCTTGCCCGTCCAGTCTACGAGCTTCACAGTGATCTTAAACAGAGTTCCTGGGTCTACTGTTTCGGGGACGTCTACTCTCTCGAACTGTACTGTTTTCTCTGGGTGTCTCCAGAAGTAGATCGGGTTCCACATAGCTTCAGCGTATGCAATTTCTCTCCTAATTGCTACATATGGACCCTGACCAATCATAGCTGTTAGTCCCGGTATGAATGGGTGTGGTAGGAGCGATGGGTCTCGCGTTGGGTCTGGCAGGCGCTCAAAGATGTGCTTTGGTAGTATTGTGTACTCAGTAAATAGGTAAATGTCGCTCCAGCCGTAATCTGTCAACACTATTTCTAGTGCTGTCTTGTTAATAGGTCTTAATTCTACCACGTTCTTGAGTATTGGGCTCCAATACCTCCTAGACCTTAACTCGAGGCCGAATTTTGATATTGTGTAGGCCCAGTCTTCGGCTGTCATGGGTACTCCGTCGTGCCATAATATTCCGTCATACAAGTTTAACGTGAATTTGTACCAAGTTGTCTCATCAGGTAGTGTTACCTCCTCTACTTTCCAGCTCTCTAAGAGTAGTGGTATCCTCGGCTCTGCGTATATGTCTTCGGGCCTCACAATCATAGTGCCTGCGTAGACTCTAAATATGAAGTCCGCCTCACTAGCCCAGAGGTAGTATGCTGGGTGTAGAGTAGTGATGTCTACCGTGAAGAAGAATCTAAATGTCCCACCGAACCTAGTGTCCCTAAATCTGACGTTCTTCCACCAGAACCAGCTAAAGCCTACAGGATCCCTTAAGGGTGGCGCGTAGTTCAGTACTAGCGTGTCCCTGTCTATAGCACTGTTCCACGCTGATATGCCTACTCCCGTGTATGTTGGGATCCACGGCAACCACCTCTCTACTAGGATCTCCTGGGCTAAGTGAGCGTAGTATACTGCTTCTTCTATGTCTTTAGTGAAGTAGAAATTATCTAGTATTTCGTCGAGCTCGGGGTCTCTGACCTTCCACTCGTTCCAGCCGCCGGGTCTTATTTCATCGCTGTGGAAGAAAAACCTCATAAATAGTGGGAATCTGCCAAAACTCCACCCTATAATCCACGCCTGAGCCGTTCCAGCAGATATTCTCGCGTCTAGCTCTGCCGTGCTTACCGCTGTGACTGTTACTCTGAGATTTACGCTCTCAAGCTCAGACTTAGCATACTGAGATATCCACCAAAGTACTGGTGATACCGCTAAGGGTAGTGATAGTATTTCTATTTCAACGACTCTGCCGCCCTCCCTGGGGTCACACCAAGCTGGTCTACCATCAGCACCTGTGCACTCCTCAAATATCTCCCTCAGCAACTCTACCGCTCTCTCCGGGTTGTATGGGTATAGTAGCTCGTAGTCTGCCTCCGGGTTAACCCATAGCCCGTGTGTTGGTGGTGGAAGAGTAGTGCACTTTACAGCTATACCTCTGAGAGGCGAGTCTGCTATAATTCTATCCCTGTCCCAGAGGTGAGCAATAGCTTTTCTGAGCTCGGGGTACTTTACAGGCCATAGCTCCACGTTAAAGTGCAGTGCACCCAAGCTATTAATGCCTACAGTAAAGAATATGTGGGCATCAGGTCTATTTGCCCTAATTCTGTCTAAGTGTATTGGTAAAACACCTACCATATCTATTTCGTTTGCTTCAAACGCAAGTATTCTCATAGTGTACACTCTCATAACGGGAAATGTAAGTCTGTCTATATGAGGCCCATAGACGTAACTGGGCACTGCAGGCCTCTCTGCTAATGCAGTAGGAACGGCCACGAGTATAGCTAATACTAGTATTAGTGAAGGCGCGATCTTCTTTACAATAGACGACATCGCTAGGCTCCCCCTCGTAATATAGTATTATTAGGAGAGCGAGTTTAAATACTTTCTAAGCGCAGGGGGAAGAGGAGAGTTAATGAAAAAAGCGCAGTCTCTCTACGGGGTTTTTAACGTCTAACTGCCACTATTATTACTGTTATTAGAACCGTTACGGCTAATACTACTATAGACATTTGCAAGTTGTTTACTAAAGCTATCATGTCGCTTTGTGACTGTGATGTTGAGTCTACTTTCTTGTTGAGTTCTTCTATTGATTTTCCTAGCGCGTTTAAGTTCGCAGTAATGTTCTCCTGCTGCCTTGAGAGAATAATCGCGCTCTTTGTTAGCTCTTCTATAGCACTACTAGTTTTGGCAGTGTAGTTACCGAGACCCGCTACTAATTTATTAATATATTCTATTACACCATCTAGTCTGCTCGAGGTATTTTCTTGATACTTGGCGAGACGGGCTATTTCACTCGAAAGCTCTGTAATAGCCATACTAGTCTCATTAGCTAATCTAATAGTTGCTTCTTCAAGAGCACTTGTGCGTATTCTTAATTCATCTAGCGAACTCGAAATACTCCTGTGTACAGTTACTATTTCAACTAGTAGGCTTGATATTAACTCTTCTGCTTTCTCTCTGGCATATGCGTATAAGCTTGAAGCCTCCTCAACATCGCCAAGGAATAGTAATATATCCGCCTCGCTGAGCACCGATTCGATGTCCTCGAGTAATTCCATGGCTTTAGTAACGTTAATACCATATATCATACCTAATTGTACTAAGAGCAGGGCTCTATCATACGCTCTTTGAGCACTAAGCCTCTCTTCTTCAACAAATCTACTACTCAAAATTGTAATCCCGAATTCTGTTGAGTTACTAAATGGTACGCCGCCAACAGTGCCCTCGACAACTACTCTGAGTCGTGCAGGGCCTATATAAGCGGCCTCGGGAACGAAGACTCTTCCTATTAACACTCTCGTTACGGGAACACCGTCTACCTCTATAGGCTCCATCAACACAGTGAGTGTCAAAGTAGTAACGACTGTTATGCCCGCTATTAGAGTCGCCTCAGCCCTAGTTATGGTGGGCGCTCCACGTAGATATGCTTTTACTTCTATATACTGGTATTTGTTATATACAATTGTCCTATCTATTTCAAACTTTACTACCCCTGTTGGTTGCGCATAAGTTACTTCAAATATAGCTGGAGTTAAAATTAGAGCTAGTAGTAGAGTCGTTGCTAGAGCTCTCTTCATGAAATACCCCCGGTATTCTATTTATAGCACCCTAACGTTTAAAAACTTTTAAACGGGAGAAAATCCTGAGCAGTCTTCAGCCCGTTCACGTTAAAGTTCAACTCTGATCTCAAACAAGTAGCTACTGAATATTGATCATTGAGGGGGAGTATATAAATTAGGAAGCCGCTAATGTATTATTATAGGGTGTTGATAGAATGGAGAGCTCTGAGACATCCACGGGAGAACACATACTGGAGGTCAGTAATTTAAAAGTCTATTACTATGCAATTAAGGGCGTCGTCAAAGCAGTTGATAACGTGAGCTTCTCGCTTCGTAAAGGAGAATCACTAGGTCTAGTCGGGGAATCCGGCTGTGGAAAAAGCACACTAGGTTACGCTCTAATTAGGCTTGTACCCCCGCCAGGGAGAATTGCAGGGGGTACTATAAAGTTCAAGGGTATCGACCTAGTGAGTATGAGTGAAGAAGAGTTTAGAACTAAAATTAGGTGGAAAGGAATATCAATGATCTTTCAAGGCGCTCTAAACGCTCTTAACCCGGTTATAAGAGTCGGCGACCAGATCGCTGAAGCATACAGCCTACACCTGGGACTAAGTAAGCGTGAGGGGTTAATGCGTGCTAGAGAGCTCTTAAAAACTGTTCGCATGGAACCTGATAAGGTAAAGAACTACCCCCACGAGCTTAGCGGCGGCATGAAGCAGAGAGCAGTAATAGCAATGGCTCTCGCCCTAAACCCGTCTCTAGTAATAGCAGACGAGCCGACTACAGCATTAGACGTTGTTACACAAGCTCACATAATCAACTTGTTAAAAACTATTCAAAGAGAGAGAGGTCTCACACTAATACTGATCTCGCACGACCTCAGCTTAGTGGCTGAAATAGCAGACACAGTAGCAATAATGTATGCTGGGAAAATAGTCGAGTACGGGTCCTCAGAGATTGTGTATAAAAACCCACTACACCCCTACACGGATGGCTTAATGAGAAGTATACCTAGAATCACAGGTGAGAAATCCGAATTAGTAGGCATTCCAGGTGAGCCGCCCGACCTTATTAACCCGCCTCCGGGTTGTAGATTCCACCCTAGATGCAAATTCGCCATGGATATATGTAAGAGAGAAGAGCCGCCTACAGTGGAGTTTCAACATGGACACAGGGTTGCGTGTTGGCTTCACGTAAAGAGGTGAGAGCTGTGAGCCCTGTAGATACTCGTGAACTAGATCAGCGCGCACTGCTGTACGTGAAGAACCTAAAAGTCTGGTTCCCCCTACGCAAGAGCATTACAGAGATCTTGACAATGGCTCCGACAAAGTACGTTAGAGCTGTTGACGACATTACCTTTACTGTAAGCGAGGGAGAGGTATTCGGCCTAGTGGGAGAGTCTGGTTGCGGCAAGACTACAACGGGAAGAGCTGTCTTGAGGCTTGTCGACCCCACATCCGGCACCGTGGCGTATAAGCCAAGCGAACAGACTTTAAAAGAGCTTATTAGAGCTGAGGGCCCCCGAATCCTCCTCGAGTCTAAAATACACGTAGATGTGCCTAAGATTAGGAACATGAAGCCTCTCCGTAGAGAGATGCAGATGATCTTTCAAGATCCCTACGGAAGCCTCAACCCGAGACAGACTGTACTCAGTATTCTCATGGAGCCTCTCGAAGTTCACGGTATTGGAGAGACTAAGAGAGAGAAAATAGAGATTGTTATGAAAACCCTAGAGCTAGTTAAGCTCGTACCCCCCGAAGACTTCCTACACAGAAACCCACATCACTTGTCAGGTGGGCAGAGGCAGAGAGTAGGCATAGCGAGAGCTATCATTCTAAGACCAAAGTTCATAGTAGCTGATGAGCCCCTCTCAATGCTAGATGTCTCAATTAGAACTGATATACTTAAATTAATGATGGAGCTTAAAGAAAAGCTTGGACTAACCTACTTATTCATAACCCACGACCTCGCTCTAACGAGATATATCGCAGACAGAATAGCTGTTATGTACCTTGGTAAAATAGTCGAGCTAGGATCCACGGAGAAAATCCTGAGTAATCCACTACACCCATATACAAGAGCGCTTATTCAGGCTATTCCAGTGCCTGATCCAAGCAGGAGAAAAGAACTTAAAACGCCCGAGATAAAGGGCGAAGTACCGAGCGCCGTTAACATACCTCCTGGGTGTAGATTCCACCCGAGATGTGTAGCACTAGATAGGAACCCCAACTTAGCAGGTTACTGCAAAGTAAGAGAGCCGCAATTAATAGAGGTAGAAAAAGATCACTTTGTTGCCTGCTGGCTGTACTCAAAAGCGTAAAACAGTAAATAAGGAAAAATTTAGACCATTTTAAAATCTTTAGAACTCCTACTAGAACTAAGACCTTCAAAGTCAGTAAAACTGGTAACTAGTTTTCGAGAGACCTGCCCACAAAATGCTCCTGAACACTCATTATAAACTTAAACGCTACTATAAAGTCCTTGAAATTCGCATTTTTTGTCTCAGAAGGATTATCAGAGTAATGACAGCTATTGAGTAGAGGCGAGAATATCGTGTTAAGCGTAGTGTTAATGTTTGAAATTCACCAGCCCTACAGGTTAAACCCCCAGCTACACGAGAGGCTCATCGAGAAGGCCCTGCGCGGCGCTCTCGACGTTAAAGACGTGGAGGACGCTGTATTTGACAGCGAGTTGAATAGGCGCGTTATTAACCGCGTAGCTGATAACTGCTACATACCCGCAACTAAGATCATAATTGAAGGCATTGAGAGATTTAAGAGTAGTAGTAAGAAGTTCAAAGTGAGTTTTAGTATTAGTGGCGTCTTCTTAGAGCAGGCTTTAATGTGGCGTAGAGACTTAGTGGAGGTCTTTCAGAGAGCTGTCAACACGGGAATGGTGGAGTTAATTGAGCAGACGTACTACCACAGCTTAGCCGCGTTTATACCGCACTACGGCTTCGAGGAGCTCAGAGACCAGGTGCACGAGCACAGGAGAATTATACGTGAGCTCTTCAACTACGAGCCCGTCAGTGTAGAGAACACCGAGTTCACTTACAACAACGACATTGCGTGCTTCTTCGAGAACATGGGGTTCAAAGCTGTGCTAACCGAGGGAGTGGACTGGGTGCTAGGGTGGCGTAGTCCCAACTACGTCTATAGGGCTAGGGGCTGCGAGGTACCGGTGCTCACGCGTAACTACAGGTTAAGCGATGACGTGGGGTTTAGGTTTAGTGACAGGCGCTGGGATCAGTACCCTCTAACAGCCGACAAGTACGCTGAGTGGCTCTCTAAGACGCCGGGCGACGTTGTCTTAATAGCTGTAGACTACGAGACTTTCGGCGAGCACCACAAAGCCGAGACAGGCATACTCGAGTTCCTCCGCTGGCTACCAGTCGAGGTGCTAAGACGCGAGAACTTGGAGTTTCTAACCCCGAGAGAAGCCGTGGATAAGTACAGGCCTGTTGACTGCTACGACGTGCCCCCCTGGAGCACTATTAGCTGGGCCGACGAGAGAGACCTCTCAGCGTGGCTGGGTAATCGAATGCAACAGAAGGCGTTCTCGGCCCTCTGCGAGCTGAGGCCCTACGTAGTGGCGCTTGGAGAGCCGGAAATCCTCTCACTCTGGAAGAGGCTCACAATTAGTGATCACTTCTACTACATGGCTACTAAGAGCGGGCCCACAGGCGAAGTGCACAGCTACTTCTCGCCCTATAAAGACTCCGCTATAGCCTTTGGGGTCTACATGGAGGCTATTGCTACTCTCTGGCTCATTGTAGCCGAGAGAGTTAAGAGTAAGAGGAAGAGCGTGTTCTCTAGACTAGTAGTGCCGCCGCACAAGGCGTTTTACTTCAATAAGCCCACTGGCGAGTACACCGGGTTCTCAGCGAGGTCTCTGAGAGAGCTACTCGAAGTAGTAGAGAGAGTGCCGGCTGAGTCTTTCCTACACCACCTACACCGCGGCGACTTCGAGAAGTGGCTTGTAGACGTGTTCTTCTTAGACGAGCTGAGAGGTGTGCTTGAGGAGCTCGGGTCTAGAACTGCTAGTTACTACGAGAAGCTGAGCGACTTCAAGAAAATAATTAGGAGTGTTATTGAGGACTAGTGAGGTGAGAAGCGTGCCCGTGAACTTCATATTCGCACTGCACTTCCACCAGCCTCACGGCCAGTTTAAGTGGGTTTCTGAGAGGATTTTCGAGAACAGCTACGAGATGCTACTAGACGTGTTGAAGAAGTACAGCGACTTAAAGTTCACAGTACACATTAGTGGCCCACTACTACTGTACCTCAAGGACAACCACTCAGAGTGGCTTGAAGAGCTCTTCAGGCTCGGAGATATAGGCACAGTAGAGTTCATGGGGGGCACTATTGGCGAGGCTATTCTACCACTAGTGCCGAGCAACGACAGAGTCGAGCAAGTGACCAGGTACTTTGAGCTCTTCGAGAAGATCTCTGGGATTAGGCCTCGCGGAGTCTGGCTACCAGAGAGAGTGTGGGAGCCTTGGATGCCGGAGACTATGGCTAGAGCTGGAGTAGAGTACACTCTAGTAGATGACGCCGTGCTAGTCAAGTCCGGCTATCCACGTGACAGCGCGCTCTACGCGTGGATAGTTGAAGAGGGCGGCTACAGCGTCAAGGTCCTCTTCATAGATGAGGGAGTAAGGTATATTCTGCCCTGGAAGAGGCCTCAAGTAGTACTGGACTACATAGCGTCTAGGTCTAGTCACCCCTCAGCAGTGGTTATATGGGGTAGTGACGCGGAGAAGTTCGGAGAGTGGATGAGTAGAGAGGCGAGTAGAGCGTGGCTGGAGGAGTTCTTAGAGAGGCTTAGAGGCGACGGGAGAATTCGACTCGTCCACCCCTCAGAGTACCTCAGAGAAAGCGGTGTTCGCGGCTACTTGTACCTCGACTCTGGGAGCTACGATAAAATGCTGGAGTGGAGTTGGGGGTTTGTGAGGAACTTCTTGTACAAGTACGCTGAGAGCAAGAACATGTATAGCAAGGCACTCTGGGTCAAGAAGAAGCTGAGTAGTGCCTACAGGTCTCAGAGAGAAATACCACTAGACTACTACCTCGCTCAGTGTAACGACGCGTACTGGCACGGACTCTTCGGCGGCGTGTACCTAGCGCACCTGAGACAGGCTATATACGAGTCTCTCATTAGAGTCGAAAGGGAGGCCGAGGAGATCGCCGGGTACTACTCCGAAACCCCCGTTAAGAGGACACTAGTGGACTTCGACTTGGATGGGAGAGATGAGCTACTCGTGGAGACGCCTACTGTAAACCTCTATATTGAGCTCAGCGATGGAGGCACGCTCTTCGAGTTCGACGTGAAGAGAAAGGGTCTAGAGCACAACGTCCAAGACACTGTGACGAGGTACCCAGAGCCCTACCTACCGGCAGAGTTCAGGCCAGACTGGTATAGGCGTGTCAGCTGGAGAGTACACGTGTGGGGACTTGAAACCAGGCTAGAGGACTGGGTGTCTAACACTCCATTTAAAGACATGAGCGACCTAGCTCTAGCACAGTACAGAGTCGCCTTTAGCGAGGAGCCGCGAGAACTCCACCTCAGAGCTGTTGGCGGAGTCTACTACTACGGGGTTAAGGCGTGCACCGTGCTAGTCGAGAAGGCTGTGAGAGTTGAGAAAAGCGGCTACAGAGTCAAGTACACAGTTAAAAACCTCGGCGAAGGCGTGTTGAGGGGTAAGCTCGGCTTTGAGTACCACTTAGCGTGGAAAGTAGACAGGGAGAGGGAGAGGGAGGTCTTCTACAGTGTCAACGGGAAGAAGTACAGTGTCTCAGAGCCGTATGTAGGCGGGGCTAGCGTAGTCGCCGTGGACTCGGGCGTGTACCCCTTAATAGTCCTCAAAGCGTCGAGAGGCGTAGGTGCGTGGATTAGTAGGCTCTCTAGCTACGCGAGAACGGAGAGGGGGGTTAGAGAGATACCGCAGGGTCTTGGAGTAATGTTTGTAGAGGACGTTGAGCTCGAGAAGGGAGGTGTCTACGAGCTGGAAGTAGAGCACTACGTAGAGCTCTAAGCGTGTTAGCTGTGCGAGTCCTCTTCTTCACATTTGAGTCTCTCTACACGAGGAAAGTAGGCGGGCTCGCGGAGGCTTCTATTAGACTAGCTCAGGGACTCGCTAGTAGAGGTGTGAGAGTAGAAGTCTACACGCCAGCACACGGGTCTGTAGACGCGTGCAGAGACCCTGTCTTCAAACTGACACTAAATAGCAGTGAGTACTGCGTTGCTGAACTCCCAGAGACTAGGCCTCGACACTACGCTATTGGAGGAGGCGTTCTGGAGGACCCAGAGGTCTACAGCCCTCAGAGACTACTAGTGAAGTCGCTGGTTTACGCTAGAGTCGCCTCGGAGTACCTAGCTAGGGAGCTGAGTAGAGAAGAGCTAGTAGTAGCTCACGCCCACGACTGGCACAGTTTTCCAGTGCTCTTAGCGCTGAGCGCTAGGGCCGCTGAAAAGAGGCTAAGACTGCGCAGTGTATACCAGGTCCACTTGCTGTCTAAGGCGAGGATTAGCCTAGACGACTTGACTAGGTGGCTTGGAGTAAGCCCCGGCACGCCTCTGCGAGGTGCTCTCGGAGTTAAGAGCCTGGAGGAGTATTATAGGGAGTCTCGTGGGTACGTGGAGAGGCTGGCCGGGCTAGTAGCCGATGTAGTCGTGACTGTGAGTCCGAGGTACGCTAAGAGCGTTATGAGAGCCGTGGGGCCCGCTTCCTGGGGTAGAGTGAGCTACGTATACAACGCATCTCCACTCACGTGGAGCGAGGTCGCGAGTGTAATTAAGAGCAGGTCTGCGAGAGACCCCTCGCGCCCCGAGACTAGGCGCGAGCTCCGCGCCGAGGTGCTCCTAAGAGGGATCTGCTCAGTTAAACTAGTACACCCCAGCAGGAGGGTTGAGGAGGAGGTTAAGAGGCTAATTAACCACTACGACGCCGCGTGCAGGCCTTTTAAGAGGAGCGGTCCACTACTAGTCGGCGTGGGGAGGACCTCTAAGCAGAAGGGCTTCGACTTCCTGGTCAAGTCCCTGGACAGACTAGTGGGAGAAGTACCGAGTATTAGAGTAGTGCTCGTAGCGGCCCCCATGGAGCACGGAGCCGACGTCCTCAGAGAGCTACTAGAGCACACTCTACTATTTCCAGATAACCTCCGAGTCTTAGCTGGCTACATTTCACGAGAAGACACGATCTGCCTCTACTACGTTGCCAGCGCCACTATTACACCCAGTAGGAGCGAGCCCTTTGGACTAGTAGCACTAGAATCAATGGCTGCCGGAACGCCCGTAGCCGCGTCTAGAGTTGATGGACTACAGGATATAGTAGTAGACGTGAGGGTAGCTGGGAGTAGGGGTAGTGGCGTTCTCTTTAACCCCCTGGACAGAGAAGACCTCGTAGAGTCCACTGCGCACTTAATTAAGCTAGTCGAGAGCCCGGACCCCCTCTCCGCTGAGATTAGAGAGTCGTGTATAAAGAGGGCCTCCGAGTTCACGTGGGAGAAGTCGGCGGAGAGGCTACTGGAAGTATACGCGTCTACTCCACACCCGCCGTCAGCTTCTCGATGAAGTAGTAGGCCGCTCTAGGGTAGTCTTTTTCGCCAAATCCACCCCTGCTTGCCTCTTCGTAGAATCTCCTAATGGCCGCGGAAACTAGTGGTTTAACACCCCGCTCTAGTAGAGTTTTCTCAATGTACGAGTAGTCCTTAGCGGCGAGCCTGACTGTGAAGCGAGGTGGTTTCTCGCCGAAAACCCTGTGCCAGGCTCTCTCAATTAGGGGCTTAAACCAGAGGTTCTCAGAGGCCTCTAGTAGTAGCGTCTCCTCAATACCCCACGACTTCAGTAGAGCCAGCGACTCTGCCAGCAGCGCCGGCGCCGAGAGACCTATGTTGTTCAGAGCTAGCTTTAATATGCTGGCCCTCGGGGGCTCTCCCACGTAGAGTACACGTGTACTGTACAGCTCGACTACACTCTTAACTCTCTCGTACACACCCTCACTACACGCAATGTAGCTTACTAGTCTACACTCACGCGCCTCATCCGCGCTACCGTATACGGGGCCCTCACTGTAGACCACGTTGACCTCGCCGAGAGCCCTCATAGCCCTGAGACTAGTCATAGGTGTTACTGTGCTGGCGTTTACTAGTAGTGGCGGAGTACCAGTAGTGCCGGGCTGGCTACTAGTAACCGCGCCCACTATACTTAGTAGGGCTTCATCGTCGGAGACGAAGACTACTACTGCATCAGTGTTCCTCAGGAGTTGACTGGGAGACTCGTAGACTCTCACTCCGGGTAGCTCGCGAGCTATTCTCTCAGCCTTCTCTCTAGTCCTATTGTAAACGCCTGCTCTAACCCCCCTGCTGTGCAGGCACCTAGCGAGGTTAGACCCCATAATACCTACTCCAATAATACCCACGTTCAAGAGCTCCTACCCCGCTCACACTCGCCTGGGGTTTCCTAATAAGCACCTAGTTTACTAAGCGAGTAGTGGTGTTAAATTTGAGTACCACTCGGAGTATACTTGAGAAGCTGAGCAGGTACTTCGAGCTCCCAGAAGACGGCGCACTAGACCTCTACGACGAGCTAGACACTCTCTACAACGAGTTGAGGTCTAAGTACCTTGAAGCACTAGTAGAGCCGGGAAAGAACAGAGAACTAGTCGAGAGAATACTCGACTTGACGAGAAAACTACTATTAAAGAGCGAGAAGAGCCTAGAGGAGGAGTTAATGCTAATAGCACTACTAGACATTCTAGCCACAGACGTGCACGACCGCGTCGCCGGGCTCGTAGCAGGAGAGAGCGAGGAAGCGGAGGAAGAGGGTGAGAGTGAAACCAGCGAGGAGCATTAGAGTAGATCAACTCTCACTCAGTAGTGGTAGCTTGCGACTAAATACTCTAAATCCGCACTTGACACTGCGAGTAGACTTGCGGGGACTAGTGATCCCTAGTGTCAACTAGGAGACATGTGAACTCGCAGTAGTAGAGGCGAGTAGGGGCGTCTAGAGACAGTAAAGGCGCGGTTGATAAGAGAAGAGTTAAGTAGGAGTTCTATTTCCCCACAGCTACTAGTAGAGCTGTACTAGCTAGTGTGAGTACCGTAACATTATCGATACCAGTGGTATTGATGTCGGCACTACTAGTGGTGCCAGCTCTGCGTCACTTGAACGCTCTAATTGCTTTACACGCATCAATGTTACTGGCGATTCCCCAGGCAGATTTGATTCCGGCTACGTGGGCATTTCTATACGAGAAGAGCCTTTTGGATTATGGATTAGGACACGCTCTCGCGTAAGTGACTATTTGAGTACAGCGCTTAAATTGCGCCGCGGCCGCGCAGTCATTTAACTACTAGTGGACTACTAGTGGGAAAACAATACTCGCCAGTCTACTCCTACTCGCTTCGCGGAGTTTAAGACTCTCTGTTACTACTAGCATACACAGTAGTAGTTGTTGGCATTACTAGGAGAGGGGCGAGTAGTATTCGGGGGAGTTCTCTAGTAGAGTGGTTTGCTACTATGCCCCTCGGAGTGGAGGACGTGTCTGCTAGGGAGCTAGCGGAGATTACTGGGCTGAGCACTAGTGTCGATGTCGGCAAGGTTTTCTTTAGAGGACCTCTAGAGGCCATGTACACTGTCAACTACTCTGCGAGGACTATTAACAGGCTCTACTTACTACTAGCCCGCGAAGAATTCACTTCTCTTAGCAATATTTACAGAATAGCTAAGAGCGTTGACTACACTAGTTTGCTAGCTCCAGACATGTCCTTTGCTGTAAGGTGTGAGCGCGTGGGTAAGCACGACTTTACCAGCATTGACGTCGCGAGAGTAGTGGGGCAGGCTGTAATAGACTCGTACATGGAGTCTCGCGGTACGAGGCCGCGCGTTAATCTAGACGAGCCGGACGTAGAGATCAGTGTTTTCGTGAGGTTTAGCGAGGTCTTAATAGGCGTGAACACGACTGGCGAGTCACTACACAGGAGGAGGTACAGAGTGTACAGTCACCCAGCCGCCTTAAAGACCACGCTGGCGGCCGCTATGCTGAGACTAGGCGAGTACCGCGGAGAGCCCCTAGTAGACCCCCTGTGCGGCGGCGCCACAATACCTATTGAAGCCGCACACATGGCGAGGAGATACCCAGTAGTGCTCTTTAGGAGAGACTACTACTTCACTAAGCTCCCACTCCACGACCCCGCAGTGGAGAGCGCTGTGCGTGAGAGGCTACTCGGCTCGGTTAACAGGGGCAAGTACGAGATCACGTGTATCGAGATCAGTCCGAAACACGTAGAAGGGGCTCTCGCGAATTTAAAGAGTGCTAGAGTAGAAGACACCGTGAGAGTACTCAACAGAGACTCTACTCGGAGCGAGACCTACAAGGACGTGAACGCGAAACTAGTAGTCACAAATCCCCCCTACGGTATGAGGTCTCACAGCTTAAAGAAAATAGGCCTCTTCTACGAGACGCTACTTAGAGTTCTGAGAGACGCGTACAGCGGAGTCCGAGTAGTTCTAATCACCGCTTCGACAAGACAGCTCGAAGAAGCCGCCGCGAAAGCAGACGCGGCAATACTACACTCGAGAAGAGTAATGCACGGCGGACTACCAGCAAAAATCTACATCTTAAGGCTATAATTTCTAGTCCTCCGCCAAACATGAGGACTCTTCTTCACGGCCCACCAGCCCGTCTTGAATTCTTTAAATACTTATGTATAGTATTAGTGTAGTATTGCGAAATTAAGCAAGACTTCGAGATGGGTGTCGCGATGAACGCTGTTGCGTCGCTGTTTATAGCTCTAGTCGTGGTAATCGTGTTGCTGGCTTTAAAGACTCCTATTTACATTGCCCTCATAGCTTCTCTCCTAGTGCTCTCCACTCTGAGCGGGGGCTTAGAGTTAACGGTGAGAGTCCTTGTGAACACTGTGCTCGCCACTGAGACGTGGCTTTTAATTGCGAGTGTTGCTCTTATTGCGTGGCTGGCTGTACTCTACGGGAGTACCGGTGTCGCCAGAGTTCTCGGTAGTGAGCTCTCTAAGGCTGCGCGTAGTGGTCTACTAGCACTCACAATTCCACCGGGCGTTCTCGGCCTACTCCCCATACCGGGCGGCGCGTTAATGTCCGCTCCAGTAGTCGACGCCGTGGGCTCTCTTACTGGACTCAGAGACGATACAAAGGTGTTCGTTAACGTGTGGTACAGGCACGTCACAGTGTTTATTTACCCACTAACACCGGTACTAGTACTGACCTCGGCGATTTCCGGCTACACTGTTAGTGATCTAGTCTACTCGCTACTACCAGTAGCAGTAGTAATGTTCCTCGCGGGGCTACCTCTGACCTGGAGTACTAGTAGAGTCGGCGGCGGAGTAGATACACGCGTGCTCGCAAAGAGCCTCGCTCCAATACTCGTGGCCGCCGCTACAGTACTAGTACTCTCCCCCCTAGAGAGCTCGCATCCGAGGCTACCAGCACTAGTAGCAGCTCTAGTGGGCCTAGTCTCTTTCATTTCGCTCAACAGGACTAGTAGACACCGGCTCCTCGAGGTCGCAACGAACAGGAAAGTCCTAGAGGTCTCGAGTGTCGCGTTCGTAGCGGTAGCGTTTAGGACTCTCCTCAAGCTTCTCGACATCTCAGACTTGGCCAGTGTACTGGGCTCCAGCACTCTCGCTGTGTGTGTACTCCTCCCAGCACTACTCTCACTTGTAAGCGGGTATCCCAGTGCCGGAGTAGTGCTCGCTATACCGCTAGCCGCGCGCACAGTGGGACTAACTCTACAGACAGTGTCGCTAGTATACATATCAGCCTCTATAGCATACCTAGTCTCGCCCGTACACCTCTGCCTCATCTACACAGTTGAATACTTCAAGGGGAGGCTGTCTTCAGCCTACAGGCTACTACTCCCACTAGCACTCGGAGTGCTCTTCTTCGCGTACACCTGGTACACGGTAGTAGCCGGCTAGAAGAAGCCGAGCTTTCTCTCTCCAGGGCCTACGTGCCCGCGCTCGGTCTGCACAATGACTGCTTTAAGCCCCCTCTCCTCGAGTACGCGCTTAACTGTGAGCATTTCACTAAGTGTGGGTCTCTTCAGCCACCTCCTCCTGTTAGCCTCTTGCCACTTCATTACCGATCTGCCCTACAGTCGCCGCACCATCACACGTCGCCACTACAATTAAATCCTTAGCGTGCGTTGCACAGTACAGTAGCAATTGATACTTAGCTGAGCTCTCCACACTCATTTTTAACCACCAGTCACTTAGACTAACACTAATTGAGGTAAAACTCTGCTAGTACGTGAGCCGCGAATTTTATATTGACTACTAACTAGAGCTTCTCTAACCGAACTTGCTTTAGAAAACCTGCTGGCTACGCTGAAGTAGCGAGGCCTCTACTAGAAAGTGGCCTACTCGACGCTGAGTTTGTTAATAATGCAGTAGAGCTAGATTCAAAGGCTGAGTTAGCGCGCGTAGAAGAGTACTACTTGGAGAACTGCTAGAAGAAGCCCTCTGGTCTAAACTGAGAGTTCTGGGACGCGCTGATTACTGGCTACACTTGAGTATAACTGGCAAGTCGGGGTTTTCTAGTATTACTTTTCCCCGAGAAGGGTCTAGGTACAAGCTAATGGACTTGAAGACTACTCCTCTCTCAGCTGCGTACTTTACCGCTCTCTCTATTAGCTTGTCCGCGCCGCAGTACAGCTGAAACACCCTGACTCGTGGTAGCGCGCTTATAAACACCACGAGGCCGCTGTAGATACCTCTTGACACGAGGTCTCCTAGTAGTAGCAACTGCTCACTCCCCCTTCTAGTGGGGGCGTCGGGGTAGCCGGCTACGTGGCTATTGAGTCTCATCACCGCGCTCTTAAGCTCAACTAGCCAGTCCCTGTGGTCTCCGCGCAGTAGAAAGTCGAATAACCTGCCCTCGACTCTCGGGTACTTCTTAACTACTCTAAACCCCCTAAGCCAGTGAAGAGACTCCATATCCACTAGTTTCTCGAATGCGCTCTCCTGCAACTTCGTGTCTATTAGCGCGGCGTAGCCGTCGTCCTCGACACCGATAACTCTGTATTTTAATTTCCCACTAGTGCTCTTAGCGAGGTATCCTACTCTGCTCTGCACTAAGTAGCTCACTAGTCTCCCAGTATTATTAGTGTGAGCGAGAACTTTCTCGCCGTTAACCTCGACGAGAACAGTAAACCTCGAAGCTCTCTTAACAATTCTGCACTCTACTAGCTCTCCTACGTCTAAAATCTCAACAATTAGTAATCACCGCTCAGCATACTGCTCTCAATGAATCTTAGGCACGCTGGTTATTTTACAACGTGCTCGGAAAATATGTATTTAAAAGCGCACAGCGAGAAACACAGCTAAGCCCTAGCACTCGTTAAAACAGCTAGTAAGGAGCAACCATAACAAGCCAGTATTCAGAAGGTTATCTACGAGACTGTATCGGGTGATGCCCGGGCACTAGTTCAGATCGCCCGAACAAGGCGCTAATGGCTAAGCGCGTAGTTGAAGAAGTAGAGAAGCGCTATGAAAAGTGCAGAGACACTGTGGCAATTCTTTACATCGAAGACGGAGTCATACATCTCGAGGAGATGAGAAGAGAGTTCGAGAACCTCCTGTACATTGAGGCCTGGGAGAGCTGTAAGAGCCTGAGTGAGTGCGTTAAATACATAGAGCAGTACTTGCTAAAAATCAGCTCTAGTCGCGCGTCTAAGTAGCGGTGTCTTGGAGGTGAAGAGAGCACTATTTATTGGGAGATTCCAGCCCTTCCACAACGGGCACCTCTACGCGGTAAATTGCATACTGCGCGAGCTCGACGAGGTCGTGCTAGTCATCGCGGCCGCCCAGTACAACTACACGTTTGACAACCCATTCACGGCTGGCGAGCGCGTCGAGATGATCAAGAGGGGTCTAGGAGACCTGTACTACAGGGCCTACGTAGTCCCCGTGGAGAATATTCCGAGTAACTACTTGTGGACTCGCCGCGTACTCGAGTACACTCCCCGCGTGGAGGCCGTGTTCACTAATAACAGGTTTGTACAGGAGCTCTTCAGAGCACACGGCTTCAATGTGAGAGAGACCCCCCTACTACCCGGTGTCAGTGGTAGTACTGTGAGGGAGTTGATGGCTCGGGGCGGCGACTGGAGGAGTCTCGTTCCCGTAGCTGTCGCTGAATTTATCGAGGAGATTAACGGGGCTGAGAGAGCTAGAGTTCTCTGGAGCCTCTCCGTGAGGGTCCCGGGTGAGCGTTTTTGACTAGTGTCTGCATCGTGGCTGTCGGCACAGAGATCACGAGGGGGCTCATCCAAGACACGAACTCTCCGTGGCTCGCCAGTAGACTCAGTAGCTACGGAGTCGTAGTGAGGAGAATTATCAGCGTTCCCGACGAGAGAGGGGAGATGGCGTGGGCTGTAAAGAGCTGTCTCGAAGTAGCAGACATTGTAGTAGTGGGTGGCGGCATTGGATTCACGGGAGACGACGTTACAGTAGAGGCTGTTGCCGAGGCGCTGGGACTCAAACTCGTGTTCTCGAGCGAGGCCTTTGAGATGATTAGGAGTAGAGTTGGAGGTGAAGTGACTTACCAGGTTAAAGCCGCGTACATACCCGAGGGCTCTAGGCCGCTCTACAATAGAGTCGGGGTCTCTCCCGGAGTCCACATAGTACTCGGCTCTAAACACGTATTCCTCTTACCTGGAGTGCCGGGCGAAATGAGGGCTCTCTTCGAGGACCACGTAGCCCCCCTACTGCTCTCAACGCGGAGGTACACGAGGATTATTACTGTGAAGACGGGGCACGTCGTCGAGTCAGAAGTAGACAGGCTCGTTGAGCCCCTGAGAGCGAAGTACACGTGGGCGTACTTCAAGACGCACGCAAAGACCCCCGTTGAACTCGTGGTGGTTATTGAAGCGAGTAGTCCAGGTGAGCTCGAGGAGAGGAGTAGAGAGCTTATTGAGGAGCTCTCGAAGAGACTTAGAGTGGAGAGTCTAGAACTGAAGTAGAGCGGGGGCTCTACTAGTGGTGGCGCTCTCCGAGAAGACTCTCCTACTAGTCCCCTTCCACGAGAGGGGGTATAGTAGGCTGGCCGAGTACTTGGAGAGGACTACTCCACCCGTGTACCTACCGCTACCAGTAGAGCTCTGCAGAGAGCCTCTGCTGAGCGGGTATCTGCCCAGCGGCCTCTGGGGGTTTTCAGAGTGTGGAGCGTCTTGCTGGAAGTTCTGCGCTCTTGTGCAAACTACACCTGCTACTTGACACTAGATCACGTGAGAGAGTCCGTTAACGTGTCTACTAGGCTTATAGTGCTAGTCGTGAAGGCGAGGGTCTTCGAGAAGGTGGACCCGGTTGAGTGGCTGAGAGCGCTGCCCGAGAGAGCCGACACGAGAGCTCCGCTGGACTGGAGAGGCGTTCTCCTAGTTGACAGGTTTACCGACTACGCATTACTAGTCAAGAAGAGAAGAGAGCCTGCTCAAGTAGTAGTGTTAGAGGACTTCATCCCGACACCACTAGATGTGCTCCTCTTAGTTAAGAGCGGGGTGATTACGTGGAACTGCGATATCGGCGAGGTCGTTGAGTGGGCTGTTAAGTACATTGGCGACTACGTGTTGACTAGTAGAGACCTCACTGAGGCGTACAGTGAGCTCAGAGGCTCCGTGGAGTACTTGAGCCTACTGCGCGAGTGTACTAGTGACTCTACTGTTCTCTCCTCTCTCCCGGCCCACTAGCAGTGGGCGTGCACGCTTCAACTAGAAGTCTTCTGAGCTCCTCCGGCTTAGTAAAGAGTAGTGAGAAGAGCTCGCGGGGCCCCTTCTCGCGTATGAGCTTGTCCAGCGCCTTGTACAAGTGACAAGTGGCCTCTAGGTCTCTCACTCTGCCGAGCACAGTGTTCTGCAGTATTTCCCCGAGCCTCGCGTCGAGAGAGTCTGCTAAGTGCACTACTAGCCCCTCAATTGTCGTGAAGGGGGTGTCTCCGTGTACCTCCGACACTACTCTGATAAGTCTCTCCGGGGCTCTCCTCACAACTAGCTCGCCCACTACTGAGTAGTGGTGTGCGAGGTACCAGTCATCGCGCATTTTATAGCCCCCGTACAACTCGTCTCTCGCGTACTGGTAGTACTTGTAGATGTCGTGGAGTAAAGCCGCCGCGATTACTAAGTCCCTGTTAACTCTAATTCCGTAGACCTCTTCGATAACGCGAGACACGGCGTCAGCCACTCTCACTACTGAGAGCGTGTGTAGTAGTAGTCCGCCAGTGAAGAAGTGGTGTTTACGAGGAGCCGCTGGCGACTCCTCTAGCTTTATGAGTGGAGTAGTAGCTGAGTAGGAGAGCTCCGGCTTCTCTATTACTTCGATCACCACTCTCCTGACCTCGCTGTCCCCTATTTCCTCCGCAATAGCCAGGAGGCTCGCCTTCAGCTCCTCAACCCAGCTCACGTCCATAAACCCCCCGGGTACTTGAGGTGTGAGCGGGTTTCCCCGAGGCAGTCATTTGTAGTTAGTTGTAAGTAGTTGTGAATATTTTTTCTTGCCTCGGGGTTCCCGGGCTCTGCTCGGGTTTTTACTGCATTACAGCCCGGGCTATCAGGGCTCCACGCAACCCCCAAGCCCCTCATCTGCATCGAAGACAACAACTCAAACACCAAAACTCACCATCCACAATTGTATACACGTAGAGAACCTAGTAAATATAAGCCAGATATTCACAGTTATCTTAATTATAGATCGGTCACGGCTTTTATACCTCGCGCGGTATAGTGAGTAGTGATTACTGAGTTTAGGGGTGTAGTTGTTGGACAGAGTCTTCTTAGTCGGCGTTGGCGTGACTAAAATAGGGCGTCACTTCGAGAAGCACGCTAAAGAGCTCTTCGCCGAGGCCCTCTGGAAGGCTATTGAGGACGCCGGGGACACTAGACCTCAGGCCGTAGTAGTAGGCAACATGACGTCTAGTGTGCTCATGCAGCAGGACAGTCTAGGCGCTCTACTAGCAGACTGCGCCGGCTTTAGAGGTATTCCCGCCTTCAAGGTGGAGGCCGCTTGTGGTAGTGGCGGCGTCGCTCTATACGCTGGCTACGCTCTAGTGAAGTCTGGCGTTGTGGACGTGGCGGCTGTGGGAGGCGTGGAGAAACTCACGGAGGCCAACACCGAGACGGCGACTAGGGCCCTCGCCCAGGCCGCCGACGCCGACTACGAGGTCTTCTACGGCGTGACTTTCACGGGGCTCAACGCAATGCTCGCGAGGCTCTACATGAACATGTTTAACTACACTGACGAGGACCTCTCGTACTGGCCGCTGAAAATGCACGAGTATGCTAGCTATAACCCCTACGCTCAGCTACCCAGAAAGACCACGCTCGAGGAAATCCTCGAGAGCCCGATAATAGCAGACCCACTAAGACTCTACCACGCCGCTCCAATAGGTGACGGCGCGGCTGTAGTCCTACTAGTTAGAGGTGAGGAGAGGGCTAGAGAGATCAGTAGAGCTGTGGGGAGAGACGTACTAGTAGAGCTCGCAAGCGTGAGCGTGGTCACTGACAGTGTAGACATGACTACGAGACGTGACCTCCTCACAATGGAGTCTACGGTAATCGCGTCTAGAGAAGCCCTGGCTAAGGCGAAGTTAACAGTTAAAGATGTAGACTACGTAGAGCTACACGACGCCTTCCACATCACAGCCTATGCGTCGCTCGAAGACCTGGGCTTCGCTCCCAAGGGCGCGGCAGCTAAGCTCTATAGAGAGGGGAGGTTCCAGAAGGGGGACAAGCCAGAAGTCAACTTCAGCGGGGGTTTAAAGGCGAGAGGGCACCCCGTTGGCGCTACGGGAGTCTACCAGGCCGCCGAGGCCACTATGCAGCTGAGAGGCGACTTTCCCGGTTTTAAAGCAAGTAGCCCGGAGACCGCTCTAATTCACAATATAGGCGGCGTGAGCACAATAGCCGCTGTTGCCGTGTTTAAGAGGGTTAAGTGAAATGAGCTCTCACGAGGAGTTGCTGAAGAGGCTTCAAGAGCTACGAGAGCTCTCTATTCTCGGTGGTGGGAAAGACAAAATCGAGCAGCAGAAGCAGAAGGGTAAGTTGTGGGTTAGAGAGAGGCTTGAAAAGCTACTCGACCCGGGCTCTTTTGTCGAGCTCCAGTGGCTGAGAGTGCACAGGTCAACCTACTTCGGCCTGGACAAGGTCAGGTTCTACGGGGATGGAGTGGTAACAGGCTATGGGAGAATAGACGGTAGACTCGTCTACGTGTATGCACAGGACTTCACAGTCCTCGGCGGGAGTATTGGCGAGGCTCACGGCGAGAAAATAGCCAGGACTATTGAAGTGGCTGTGCAAGCCGGCGCCCCGGTAATAGGCCTCTACGACTCGGGCGGCGCGAGAATACAGGAGGGCGTCGCCGCGCTCCACGGGTGCGGGAGGATCTTCTACGCTAATGTCAAGGCGAGCGGTGTTGTGCCACAAATAGCCGTTATACTGGGTCCCTGCGCGGGGGCTGCCGCCTACAGCCCCGCACTAATGGACTTCGTGATCATGGTTAAGGGCTCTTACATGTTTATAACAGGGCCGGAAG
>JBMSAO010000013.1:0-18648 GCA_049414425.1 Desulfurococcaceae archaeon | reverse complement strand
GGTATTTAAACACTACTCTATGATACCAAGTATTTATAATTATTCACAAATATTCAAACCCACCATCAGTTCTGTAACAGCCTATCATTGTTCTCATGGCTGATTTCACTTTGTCGGAGCTTATCGACCCACGGTACTCTCGTATATCGCTGAGAACATTCAATTCTTTATGTCGAGCTTGTTATTCATCTTCTCGAGGATTTTCCTCTTAACCTCACCACTATGCGCCCTAACGTTTACTCTATGAAACCACTTCGTAGAAGATACATCACCACTCGTGAGTACACCCAAGGATTCGCGCCTCCCACGTAGAAGCGTGAACCACAACTCCTAGTAAGCTGGAGTTGAAGTAATTGAATATAGGATCACGGGCCCGCCGGGATTTGAACCCGGGACCTCCGGCTCCGAAGGCCGGCGCCCTGTCCTGGCTAGGCGACGGGCCCCTAGGAGGATAGTTTTATAGGGGGACTCTTATTTTTCAGGTGTGGTCTTGAAGAGGTAGGATTTCTCAGTGTAGCCCTCTCTAGTTATTACTACTAGGTCTACTCCGTCTCCTGATAAGACGTCTCTCTCAATAACAGTTTTTATAGCCTCTATAGCTATTTTCTCAGCTTCTCCCAGTGTGAGGTCTTCGCGGTATTTTGGCTCAATATAGCCTAGTGCTAGTTGCGAGCCCGAGCCTACAGCAGCGTATTTCTCCTCTATTAAGCTCCCCACTGGGTCTAGAATGAAGAGCGAGGCGCCCTCTTCATCGCATCCTCCTACAATAATCTCTGTGAACATTGGAAAGAGCTTGTAGTTGTAGAGTATTATTGAGAGTATTTTAGCTAAACTACGCGTTTTAATGTCTTTACCCACTCTCAGCTCGTAGTACTTAGACTCGAGTTTTAGTAGCCTAGTCAAGTAGCCTACATCGCCTAAGAGCCCGGCAAAGGCCACCCCTACTCTCCCAGTGATCATGTGTACTTTTTTAGCCATTCTACTGAGGACAAATCCCTCGTATGTAACTCTCTTATCAGTTGCTAATACAACTCCCTCCTTAGTCTTTAAGCCTATAGCTGTCCCGGGTAGCAATTCACATCGCCCTTTCTCGTGTGACTATAGTGTGCTAGAGGTATTTATACAGAGCTTAAGAGGTTATGAAATACTTTCACCCACCTCTCCGAGTCTAGTTACGTGAACTCTCGGCATAAAGTTAATTGAGGAGGAAACACTCTAGGGAGGTAGAGTCATGAAGTGCGAATTCTGTGGTGGCGTGTTAGTCTGGGATTACGAGCACGGCGAGGTCGTGTGTTCACAGTGCGGTGTTGTCCACGAGAAGATATTTTCAAGTGACATTCCGGGCTACGAGAGCGGGAGAAGCGATCAAGAGGAGTTCGCCGAGAAGCGCTATGCAAGCTACGACTTCAAGAAGCGTTTGAGTGAATACAAGAGACTACTAAAGCTCTACTTAAACGCGGACAGGAGAGTCAGTAGTAGACCGTGGCTGGAAGTAGACTACAATAAGCTCTTTGCAACAGGCAAGTTCATTAAGACTATAACCTCCATAGCGTCTAAGAAGGCGCGCGAGAGTATTGAGAAGCACAAGTACTGGGAAGTAGTTAATAGAGGTCTCAGAGTATTAGAGTCGATAAATCCAGCTCTCTTAGCGAGAAGTGAGAGGTGTAAATACGCGCTCGCCTACATGGTGGCGAGAATAGTTGAAACGGGCAAAATACCCAGTGAGGAAGAAGTCACGAGTATTTTCAATGTGAGTGACACAAGTTATAGGAGACTTAGACAAATCGCTATAAACGTACAGCACCACCCAGCACTTGCACAGCTTAAAAGCACGTAGAGACTTAAACACAACTCGGAAAAAGACGAGACACGTGTGCTGTGAGCGTGGCTTATGTACACATTAAGACTTACAGTGAACTATACAAGCACGTCAATAAGGGGTTAAAGAAGCTAAGGCCTCAAGTAGGGGAGAGCTTTACTAGTTTAGTTAGGAGAAAACTCAACTACGCACACACCACTATAAATAGTGAGCTCACGAAGATACACAGAGTTCTCTCTGAGTTAAAGTCCCAAGGAGAGTTCTACATAGAACTCTATCGAGTATTTACCGGAGAGGATATCGGAGTACTAAGTACTAGGATTAAGAGGTCTATAAAGCAGCTAAAAATAATATATCGTAGTGCTCTAGGAGAGCTTAGAATTAGTAAAGTTAGCGAAGCAGAACTAATGAGAACTAGTATTGCGAGAATGCTTTCAGTGTATAAGAGAGTTAATAAGCGTATTTTAAAACTACGAGAGTTTCTAGCAGAGATAGCTAAAATGCCAGATGTCATGGGGGACTACGTAGTTGTTACTGCTGGCTTACCTCAAGTAGGAAAGTCAACACTGCTTTCAAAACTCACAAATGCTAAGCCAGAAATAGGGACATACCCTTTTACTACTAAGACCCTGATAGCCGGGCACATGAGTGTAGATCACTACGGCAAGATAGTGCTTTTAGACTCTCCTGGTGTTTTAGACTCGCCACTAGAAGAGAAGAACATAATTGAGTACAAGACAGTGCTAGCGTTAAAGTACTTAGCAGACCACATGCTCTACGTGTTCGACTTTAGCGAGAACTTTTACTTTTCTACTAGAGAGCAGTTTAATGTCTTCTTCTCGCTGAGGGGGATTCTAGGAGACAAATTAACGACTGTGGTAATAAATAAAATTGATCAGCTCTCGAAAGAGCGCCTTAGAGAGGCTATTAGAATTACTAGAGAAGTAACGGGGTTGGAGCCTATTCCGATCTCTGCGCTCCACAATATAAACTTAGAGAGAGTTAGGAGTGTTCTAGTAGAGAGCTTTATGAAGAAAGTCCAGCGCTAGTTACTGTAATTATTCCTGGTTTCTCCAGCTCTCCCTGAATACTGACGGTGGTATTTGGCATAAATGCTTTTGCCACCTCAATAGCTGTTATAGTGTGGAGAGTTATTCTAGCAACTCCTACACTACTAACTCCCTTAGCGAGGAAGAGGTAGGGTACTAGCATATCAGCCATGTGCCTGTCAAAAGCCATTCCAGTCTCGTAGTCCTCGATTAGAACTCTAGCCGCTTCTTCGCCGACAACCTCAGCCGGCTTACCCTTCTCGCCCACAGCGTCTCCTCCCAATCTACTACCACTACTAGCTTCCACGTACACGAGTATGCCACTACCGGGCCCTCTATGGGGGTCTTTCTCCGGCGGGTACGTCTCTAATTCTACACTGTACTCCACATCTAGAACACTGCGCAGTAGTTTCAAAGCAGAATCTGCCTGCCTCTTGGCTACGTGGTGTGGTAGTTTAACAGCGTGGCTTATAATGCGGAGCGAGAGGGGCTTTCCGCGACTAGTAATATTGATAGGTCGGGGAGGCTCTTTTAGAGGTGTGGCAGTGAGTTCCACGATTCCGCCGCCGCGGGGGTAGTGACCACGCCTCTTGAGCTCTGTGTTCGCACTGTCTACGTTAAAGAGCTTTAAGTTGTGTTTAAAGACGTGGATCACGTAGTCTATTGGGGGACTCCACGGGACGTTTGTACCTCCACGAAGTACTACTCGAGACTTGCAATCAGCATTCAGGAGTACTGGCAGTATTGCTTGAATTACTAGTGAGATACTACCAGCTGTTCCAATATCGAATTCAAAGTCTCCACATAGTCTCTCACGCGGCTTGAAAGTGAGAGAAGTACTACCCACATAGGCGTTCTCTACTTCGCCTTTTGTGAGTGTAGCTATCGCCTTGACAGCTGTAAGGTGTTGTGGTCTTAAGCCGGGATTTTCGCGCTTAGCCCTGATGTTGTATATTCTCAGGGGCTTCAGCGTTAAAGCCGAGAACGCCAGAGAGTATCTGAGTATCTGCCCCCCACCCTCTCCGAAACTACCATCTATTTCCGCTATGCTCATCTACGCATAACCTCCTAATTCTCTCTACACCACGCATACTATCAATAAACTCCGCTATTTCTGGTGGCACGAGTTCTCTCCAGTCGTCGGCTCCGCGAACTATAAGTTCTCTTATTCTAGACCCGTGGTATTTTTCAGGCTCCACTAGCTTAATTCTCTTAGTCTTAAAGCCAAGCCACTCGTACAAGTAGAGCACTTGTGGATTACCAGACGCTACGGCGTCTACTCTGGGAACGAGAGAGAGCAGGTAAGCTGTCCAGGCAGGAGGCATGTTAATATCTGGTACTGGAATAATCCACGCCCTGTCGCGCAACCCTCTCCGCCTGAGAAGGTAGTCTATTATCTCAATTCTCTCACCGGCTGTAAATGGATTTCTACAGGTAAAACCTTCCTGGGCACTCCCCACTGCTATTACTACTTCGTCGTACTCGCCGAGAAGCTGTAGTAGAGCCTCTAAGTGCCCATTGTGAAATGGCTGAAATCTCCCAGGAAAGAGGACTCTCTTAACACTCACAGATACCGTCCCCGCTTTTCCCGTTCCTCGCTTATTGCGATGTTAAGTTCAGCGAGTCTAGATTGGATGGTATGTATATGCTCGTTGCGAACTGCCTAATCTCTTTAGAAGACTTTAACAGTGTGTAGAGTGCTTGTAGAGCGTTCGGCTCGCCGTGGTTTAGTATAATCCTCTTGGGCTTGGGTGATATGCTTTTAACATACGATATGAGCTCTCGCTGATCGCTGTGGCCGCTGAATCCTTCAATGCTGTGAGCTTCTAGCTGAATATTTAACACCTCAACTCTACTCTCAACAACTATTGGTACTTCTCGCGCTCCGTCTTTAATTCTCCTGCCTAGAGTGCCTTCAGCCTGGTATCCAACAAAGACGAGAGCGCTCCTCGGGTTGCTAGCTATTAGCCTAAAGTAATCCACTGCGGGACCTCCGTTGAGCATGCCGTTCGTGGCGATAATTATACATGGCCGGTCTTCTACTATATCAGGTCTAGCCACTTCTCCCTCTATTAGCTTTACGCTGTCACCAATAAATGGATTTTCGCCTTCAAGTATGAGGTCTCGTATTCGCTTATTTAAGTACTCAGGGTACTGCAAGTGTATTGCGGTAACCTCGTTAATGAGCCCTTCAACGTATATAGGGACTTCTGGGAGCTTCTTCTCTTTTATAGCTTCGTTGAGAACGAGTAAGACCTCCTGACCTCTCCCCACGGAGAATACTGGTATCAGCATGACGCCTTTTCTCTCCACAACCCTATTAGCTATCTCAACGAGCCTTTGCTCGGCTTTTTGACGCTCTTCTTGTAGAGTTGCACCATAAGTCCCCTCCATTATGAGAGCCTCTACTCTCGGAAAGACTGTGTGTGATTTAGGTAGTAGTCTTGTATCAGCGTACTTGAAGTCCCCCGTGTACACTATATTGTAGAGCCCCGGTCCTATATGCAAGTGCACCATAGCCGAGCCGAGAATGTGTCCGGCATTGTACATTGTTACCTTTATATCGGGAGCTACGTCTGTGACTTCATCGTGGCTAATAGTAATCGTGTGTATTAACGTGGTGGCTAGATCCTTCTCGCTGAATGGCAAATACCTCCCAGATCTTCTCACAACGTCTATCAAGTCTTTGATCATTATTGCCATGAGCTCGCGCGTAGGCTCAGTGACGTAGGTGGGGCCGCGGTACCCATACTTGTAGAGCAGTGGTACGAGCCCAGCGTGGTCGAGATGCGCGTGAGTGACTATAACAGCGTCTAGTTCATCTAGTCTCAGAGAGTCCAGGTCCACAGTTGGATATGCTTTGTTGGGATCTCCCAGAGCACCTATATTTATTCCAAAGTCTAGTAGGACTTTACTCTCTCGGGTCTCAACTAGTATAGCTGATCTGCCGACCTCCTTGAATCCTCCTAGAGCAGTCACCCTGACGTAGTTGTTTTTAACTACAATATCTCTGTGAATTCTCTCTCCTAGTTTTCTCAGGAACTCGAGTCTGTAAGATGCCTGCTTGAGTATGAGGTTAGTTACTTCTCTTAGGGTTTTAGATTCCAGTGGTGAGATTCTCTGTGCTACTACCCTCCAGCCTGTTTCAGCTAATATAGCTGCTCTGACCTTGCCTCCTAAATAGCCAGGTCTAAGAGCCTTAACCCACACTTCTCCCAGGGCTTCGTCGAAGAACATGCTATTAGGATCTATTCCAGCCTCAGGCGCCAGCTCTACTATTTTTGCTTTTGCCTCGTGAGGTTTTGATCTCATATCACTAGTTACTCTAATAATTATTCGTTTCCTGACTTTCTTGGCAATATTTTGAGCTAGTGTCATGTGCTCGGCGAGAGCTTTCCTATTTCTAACGTAGATCGTTATGAATGGGCCTTCAAACTCGATGCTAGCTAGTTCTAACTCTGGTGGAATTTCCTCTACTATGCTTTTTAGTAGACTGAGCTTGTCTTTATCTAGTTGTGGTCTTCCACTCTCCACATTCAAGCCCCTTGAATAGTGTTTAAATGCGAAGTTAGGAGCTCTTTACGACCTTATTCTCAAGCAGGTTTTTAAATAGTCTCAGGTGGCTTTAAAGTTTACGCCGCGATTTCAGTGAGAGCATCTCAATTACTTATTTTTAATTAAAAAGTGCGTGCTTACTGGAGAGTTTTCTTCAATATAATAGCCTCTTCTCTCGCGCCATCTCTGCCTATAACCACTACGTCTACGCCCTCACCGCTAAATCCATCTCTTGAGATAGCACTTACTACGGCTTTTACTGCCAGTTTCTTGGCCTCGTCTAGTGACATGTCGTCGTTGTAAAGAGACTCGAGAACACCGAAAGCTACTGGCGAGCCACTACCCGTGGCCATGTACTTCTCGCGCGTTAGCGTACCGTAGAGATCCAAGTAGTAGAGACTGGGCCCATTTGAATCGTAACCTCCTAGTAGTAGTTGCACTATAAACGGATATGCCCTGAGATAGACTGAGAGGAGCAGTGATAAGTACTCGGCTAAATTGCGAGTTCCAATGGGCTTTCTCATTTGGAGTTCATATCTCCTCGCTATAAATCTCGCGTTTTCAACTAGAAACTGAGCGTCGGCTACAAGTCCTGATACAGTCAGTGCGGAGTAGTTATCTATTAAGTGAATTTTCTTCACGGCCTTGTGGTAAGCAGCGGGTCCCGCAGTAGCTCTCTTATCAGCGGCTAGTACCACGTAGTCTCCGGCTACAAGCCCCACAGTCGTGGTCTTCGAGGCGAGGGTGTTCACGCCTAGCACCTCAATTCTTATCTTTTTAGACACATGTGAGCTCTAATAAGCTTGAGGGGTTTAATCCGTGTCAAATACCCACAATATTGAGTTGCCCAAGAAGGTAATTATCGGTAGCGGAGCTCTTTCAAAAGTGAGAGATATTGTAGAAGAGATCACTAATTGCAGAGGTAGTGTTGTCGGCATAGTGACGGGTGAGAATACTTATAGAGCTGGTGGAGCCCTAGTAGAGAGCCTTATTAGTCCTTGTGCGGAGCCGAAGATACTACTAGTTAAAACACCAACTCTCTCAGAGGCCGAGAGTGTAGCTGAAAAGATCAGGAGCGAGGGAATAAAACTCGTTCTGGGCGTTGGTGGTGGCAAGTCCATTGACGTAGCTAAATATGCAGGCTACAGAGCTAATATTCCAGTTATAAGTGTTCCTCTAGCACCCAGTCACGACGGCATTGCAAGTCCCTTTGCTAGTTTAAAAGGCACTTCTAAGCCGTATAGCATTCACGTCGTTACTCCGTACGCTATTATTGCCGACATAGACCTAATATCGAAAGCCCCAAAGAAGCTAATACTGTCGGGTATAGGAGATCTCCTGGGCAAGTTTGTCTCTGTTAAGGATTGGAGGCTATCTCACAGGCTTAAAGGAGAGTACTACGGAGACTACGCGGCGCAACTAGCACTGCTCAGTGCTAAGCACGCGTTAAAATACCACGAGATCATTGCGAGCGGCTCTTCAGAGGGTGTTCGCATACTAGTTGAAGCTCTCATTAGTAGTGGCGTTTCAATGTGTATAGCGGGTTCGAGTAGACCAGCGAGTGGGAGTGAACACTTGTTCAGTCACGCACTCGAATTAATAGCGCCGGGGAGAGTCCTTCACGGAGAGGCAGTAGCCCTCGGCACAGTAACAATGCTTTATATATATGGCGACCCTCTCTGGAAGAAAATTAAGAAGGTAATGAGCAAAATTGGGCTACCAGTAAGAGCAGAGGAGTTGGGGGTTTCCAGCGAAGAGATTATCAAAGCACTAACAATAGCTCACACTATAAGACCTGAGAGGTATACAATTCTAGGAGAGGGCGGTATTAGTAGAGAAGCCGCTGCAAAAATCCTCAAGGAGATAGGTGTAATAGACTAGTAGTAGTTAAACTAACACGCAGAGCTTGAAAATATCTTATGCAATATCCTTACTCCTGAACCACGCTCTCTAAACTAGCTCTGCGGTCGCTTAAAGACTTCATTAAATACGAGGACAGACACTTGATCTTTGAATAGCTCAAATACGTCTCTAGTAAGAGTGATCTTGGCGAAGTTTATGTCTCCTCGCGAAACGTACTTGCCTGGTACGGTAATCACTAGCTTTTTCTCCGACTCGTCGTAGTTCACTGTGATCTCTTCTTGCGGTATTCTTAAGTGTCGCGATGAGAGAGCTTTAGCCTTCTCCTCAAAGCCCTCTAGCTTCTTGACTACTTTGACCCTGTACACCAGAGTTTTTCCAGCAAGTGGGTGGTTGAAGTCTACAATGACTCGCCCACCACTAATCTGTTTAACAATACCTTGAGCCCCGTTGATCTCAACCACGTCGCCTATACTTGGCGTATACCCCCGCCGCACTAATTCCCGTAGACTAAACACTTTTACTTTACTGGGATCCCTCTCGCCAAAAGCTTTGCTCGGCGGTACTTCAATTTCCCCTTCAGAGTTCTCATTAGCATTGAGTATCCACTCCTCTACAATACTGTTTATCCAGTTCTTGCCGAGCACTATTAGAGTGGGACCGTAGAGTTTGTTGGCGTCGTATATGTTCTCCTGCTTCGCGAGCTCGGCGCTAGTTGTGTCTAGTAGAGCCCCCGTCTCTTTAACTCTCACTGTGTACTCTATTAGTACAAAGTCGCCTTTATTAAACGGCATATCTCTTACACCTGTTGTATTGAGTCTCCGTTTTTCCTCACTATAATCTAAGCTTATAAACCTACGTTGGACTACTATCTCTAAGAGCACTTATCCGTAGCCTGGAACTCGACGACTAATTTAAGGTGTAGCTATGTGAGTGAAACAGCGCATAAAATACTCGAAGAAAGCCTGGGTAGCAACGTGTTGATAAAGACAAAGGAGGGGGTAATGATTAGAGGTAAGCTCAAAAGCTTTGATCAGCACTTGAACGTAGTACTAGAAAACGCTGAGGAGTTAAGGCAAGACGGTACAGTTAGAAAACTAGGCATGGTCATTATACGGGGAGATACAATCATCCTAGTGTCACCCATGTCGACGAGTTAGGGTGATAACACTTGGTTAAGGGTACTACGAGTTTCGGAAAACGCGGAAGGAGTAAAAGTCACATTAGATGTAGAAGGTGTGGGAGGCACAGTTTCAACGTAGCAAAGGGCTATTGTGCGGCGTGCGGGTTCGGTAGAAGTAAGAGAATTAGGCGTTATAGCTGGCAGAACAGAAAAGTTAATAGAGTCCGAGTTGTCTAACTCGCAACTGTAAAGACGGTGTTTTCTCGAAAACGAGCACTTTCTATGAGAGGCTGGGAGTCTGGTGACCTAGTAGTTTAGGTGTGCGTGTATGGCTAAGTACCTCATTAAGGCGACCATTGCAGTAGATGGAATTGTAGAGAAGCACGACATAATAGGCGCTATATTTGGTCAGACAGAAGGACTCTTCGGCGAGGAGTTTGACCTGCAGACACTACAAGACAAGGGCAGAGTGGGGAGAATACAAGTATCTATAAAAACACACAGTGGAAAAACGCAGGGAGAAATACTAATACCTTGCAATTTAGACAGAGCAGAAACGGCTCTACTAGCAGCTATGATCGAGTCTGTTGAGAGAGTGGGGCCCTACGACGCCGAGATGAAAGTCGTCGACATAATTGACTTGAGAGTGGAAAAGATTAAAAAAATCATTAATCGTGCAGTTGAGTTATTAAAGTCCTGGAGAAAAGAGAAAACACCTGATGTCAAGGAGATCATTAAGAGAATAGAGGACTTATTAAAAGTCCCAGAACCCGTAAACTATGGGCCAGAAGGCCTACCCGCGGGTCCTGGAGTCGACGAGAGCGATACAATAATATTAGTAGAGGGCAGAGCGGACGTCATAAACTTACTAAGATATGGGTACAAGAACATAGTAGCGCTCGGTGGTGCTAAGAGAGTTCCCAACACTATAAAAGACCTCTCTACTAAGAAGAAGATTATCCTCCTCGTCGATGGCGATCACGGCGGGGACCTCGTATTAAAAGAGGTCTTAAGGTCTATTAAAGTAGACTATGTTGCTAGAGCTCCACCAAATAGAGAAGTTGAAGATCTGACTGGAAAGGAGCTCGAGGAAGTACTCAATAAAGCTCAGCCCGTGTTTAGTTATTTAGAGGGTCTGCTTAAACAGGGTAATAGAGACGCGCAGTTACTGCTAGAGTCGCAGAAGAAACTACACGGAATTGTAAAGGAAGTGGTGGAAGAGACTTTCACAATTCCCATTACTATAACTGAGACTATCAGATCTCTTCAAGGTGCACTTGAAGCCGTACTGTATACTAGGGAGTGGAAAGAGATCAAGAGAATACCGGTGAGAGATCTAGTGAACGAGATTAGTAGCGCGGAGAAAGACTCTATTTACGCAGTAGTGTTAGATGGCATAATTACACAGAGGCTAATAGACATATCATCGGAGAAAAACATTAAAATACTCATCGGCGCGAGAATAGGTAAAGTCGATTTCAAGTCTCCAAATGTAGTTACGCTAACATTTAGCGAGCTTACTTAAACAATCTCAACCTTCGAGTACCCCAATTATAACTAGTATACCCCACACTAGCCCGAGAATATACATGTTCTCCTTGCCTCCGAGAGTCCTTGTCAGCTCTGGAATTGTGGGGACCCAGCCCGATGGCAGTATGCTCTCAACCCAGTCTTTAGCGAGCAGGTATAGCCCAGCGAACACTACTATTAGAATTCCACCTACTAGTAGGAGAGCGAAGGCTACTGCGGGCCTAGCCATAGGTAACTCCAACGCCAGGGTATTGAATAGAGCTCCTCAAAGTACTTTTCTTCTGTGTACTCATTACTCGTACTGCTTAGACTGCTAATTGCCCAGTAGTTCAACACCCCCACAGATCCTGAGAGAAGCTGGAATTGCTGTGAAGCGCGTAGATCCGTACGAAGCCCGCCTCTTTAAATACCCTACTATTAGGTATTAGGGGGTGGTGATTTCTCATGTTTAGTGTTCGTGACTTACGGTTAATTGCGAGCGAGATTTGTAGTAAGTATGGTACTCTCTGCTTCTCGGAGAGCGACCCCGACGACTTAGTGCTCTTCGGGTTCACGTGGGTCGAGAACTTCTACTACGTAGATCCAGTTGAGTGTGCTAGAGACGTGAAGTGCGTGGAGACGGTGTTTGAAATGCACAGCACAGTATTCAAACTAGCTAGAGAGGGCAGGTATGCTTTAAGTGTTAGTAGAGATCTCCTTGAGAACGCTGTTAAGAGGCTCATTTCACTAAGAGAAATTAACGTTTACGAACCACTATTCCAAGCAGTGTATCTGTACACTAAGAGCAAGTCACATTAAGTCTAAAATCTACAAGTTAGAGGAACTAAAGGTTACCATCGAGCACGGAGTTCAATGTGATTACTTGTAACCGAGTTTAGAATAGCAAATACCGCCCTCTCGTCTACTCTACACTTCTCGGAGACCTCCTGGACTGAGAGCGAGTTTTTAATGTTCTCTAGAACGCACTCAACTCTAGCATCTATCTCTGCGAGTCTACTCAGTGATTTCTGAGCATTAAGAGCGTCAATAATAAACCTCCTATTACCCACTCTTACCTCGCGCAGAAATCCAGCCCTAATCAAAACTGACAAGTGCCACTCGAGGACACCTCTGCTATACGTCTTCGTGAGGGCACTCACAGGTACAGCACCCTCCGAGGAGACTCTTTCATAGATGGCTTTTCTAACAGGGTGCTCTAGTACATCCATCCCCCGAATTCTAATTCCAAGCAGAATAGAGAAGAATACTGCCAGAGCACTCCACGCTCTCTCCAGTAAAGACTTAACTCTACCTCTAAGACTCTGATTCAGCGAAATTGAACTTACAGATATCAGCGCTACTGCTCCTACTAGAAGTGGGAGTACTAGTGGCGGGCTCTGTGATCCCTCCTCTACTCTAATAGCTTCTACTACGCGTCTAAGTGCGTCTTCGTCGCCGTAGAGGCAGTAGCTCCACAAGTCCTCGTGACTAATAACACTCTCTCCAGCCCCCACTACACTTGTCGCCACGTATCTACCGTTACGTGTTGAAATGAGATCTAGAATGCGGCTGATTTCTGTTCGAGACGAGATGTTAGTGGCTAACACTACGTAGTATGAGCCTGGATCAATGTCACTGACCTCTCGCAAGAACACTATAACACCTCTGTCTGCAAAATAAAGTCTATTCACCGCCTTGGCGACTTCAAAGCCGCAGCTGTCAAACACCACAAAGACTACTCTGCGCTGAGCGTAGACAACGCTAGAGAAGAGATACAGGTATACAATTACAACTAGTGTAACTAGTAATACTGCAAAAACCCCGGTGAACCATAGTGGCTGTTGCCGTAATAGTGATTTCAAAGTACACAACCCGCAATAACTACAAATCTAATAACTCATTAAAATACGCTAGCAGTCCTCTCTCAAGTAGAAATACACCGCCATGAGCTCGTTAGACTAAAGAGATAAAAAACTAGTTGTGAGAACTCTTGCGTACCAGGTTCTCAGCGAGCTGGCAATTAACTATAAGCTTTAAATTTTAAAGTAGCGGGCGGGGCCTCTTTAACCTACTTCAACTGCATTTTAGCGCACGGTATTTCTAACTAGCTTAAATTACTCTTGCACACCTCTCTTAATCAACGCGCTTCCGCCTTAGAGAGTTAATTAGAGGCTGTTGCAGGTTTGAAGTGTTTTTGTATGTAACTGTAGATATTTCTAAGTACTCCTCGAGGCTGTTGTGTAGGCTGGTGTTGTACTTATAAATTTCAGAAGCTTATGGGTTTACTGGTGTCTCCGGGTTTCCGAGACCCGCAGGGTGGTGAACTGCTAGGCGACTATCAGTGAGCTACTGCGGTGAGGGGGCCCGAGGGGTAGCGTAATGAACCACCAGCCAAGTACTCGAGTCTTGGCGGGTGGTGAACGCTTGCACGTGTGTGTACTAAGTAGGCGGCGTGCTGGTTAGTGGTGGCGGGTTTGGAGTTTAAACACGTAGAGGACATTATGAAGCCCGAGTACACTGGGAAGCGTGTGTGTATTCGCGGCTGGATTTATAGGCGTAGCGTTGTGGGGAAAAAAGCGTTTGTCCGCGTTCGCGACTCTACAGGCGCTATTCAAGTTGTAGTAGATGCTGGTAAACTAGGCGAGAAAATAGTTGACGAGCTTAAAGACATAGGACTAGAAGCCAGTGTAGTGGCCTGCGGAGTTGTAAGAGAGTCTGAGAGGGCTCCTGGAGGGTACGAGCTGGAGGCAGACTACTTCGCCATTACTAGCTACAGCAGGGACTTTCCAATTAAAGGTGGTGAGGGCGTAGACTACTTAATGGATAACAGGCACTTGTGGATTAGAAGTCCGCGCTACGCGAAGATATTTAAAATTAAGCACGCTGTTCTCTCAGCCGGCCGCGAGTACCTCATTAGGAACGGCTACTGGGAAGTAACGCCGCCAATACTCACGGCCTCTGCCTGTGAGGGGGGTGCTACACTGTTTTCCGTAGACTACCTCGGGTCTAGAGCCTACTTGAGTCAGAGCGCGCAGTTATACCTCGAGGCCCTTGTTTACGTTCTCGAGAAGGTGTTTAGCCTAACTCCTAGTTTCAGGGCTGAGAAGTCGAGAACGCGTAGACACTTAGCCGAGTACTGGCACCTCGAGCCTGAAGCCGCGTGGCACAGTATGGAGGACATGATGAAAGTGGCCGAGGGCCTAGTAGCCTATATCGTAGAGAGAGTCCTAGGGGAGAGGAGAAGAGATCTAGAAGACCTAGGCAGAGACATTAGCACCCTCAAGAAGGCCTTAAACACACCCTACCCTAGAGTTAAGTACGACGAGGCCATTGAAATCCTCCAGAAGAAGGGCGTTAACATTAAGTGGGGTGACGACTTGGGGGCAGACGAGGAGAAGGTGCTGACAATGGAGTTTGAAGCTCCTTTCTTCCTTACTCACTTCCCGAGGCAGATTAAGAGCTTCTACATGAAGGTAGAAATGTCTCGCCCCGAAGTAGTACTGGGCTTCGACATCCTAGCCCCCGAGGGCTACGGCGAGATTATTGGTGGTGGAGAGCGCGAAGACGACTACGAGACGCTCTACCAGAGAATAGTAGAGCAGGGCCTAAACCCCGAGGACTACAAGTGGTATTTAGACCTTAGAAAGTACGGTAGTGTGCCTCACAGCGGCTTCGGGCTCGGCATTGAGAGAGCTGTTACTTGGATTGCGGGGTTAGACCACATTAGAGAGGCCGCGCCGTTCCCGAGGTACAGGGAGAGAATATACCCGTAGGTCTAGAGCCTTGCTCCTCGGAGACGTGATCTGTGAGAGGCTGAGAGGCGAGTACACTCTCAGCGAAGAGGACTTCGTAGCTCCTAGACTCAGAAGAGTCCCTCTCTTCGAGTTCATAGTCGCGACTGTGCTGAGTCAAAATACTAGTGATAAAAACGCGTGGAGAGCCTACTCTAATCTCAAGGCGAGGCTGGGCGAGATCAGGCCCGAGCGAGCACTCGGGCTGAGCGCAGAGGAGCTGGCTGAGCTTATAAGACCCGCTGGAATGTACTACGCTAGGTCTAAGAGAATAGTAGAGCTGGCTAGAGTGTTCTTAGAGAAGAGCGTTGAAAAGACTCTCGAAGAGGCTATTCTGAGCGGTGGTGTCGAAGAGGCTCGGAGAATACTGCTCGAACTGCCGGGAGTGGGCTTTAAGACGGCTGACGTCGTGTTGTTGATGTACTTTAACAAGCCTGCTTTTCCCGTAGATACTCACATTACTCGAATCACTCTCAGACTAGGCTTTGTTAAGAAGAGAGACTACGAGGAGATGAGGCTATTCTGGATGCGCAACACGAGCCCAGACAAGTACCTAGAGCTCCACTTGCTACTTATTGAGCACGGCCGCGAGACCTGTAGAGCGAGAAAGCCGTCCTGCGAGGCGTGTGTCTTACTAGACATGTGTGAGTACGCTAGGAGTAGGCAATGACTCAAGGAGATCTGTTAAAGAGAGTAGCGAGAGAAGTTCTCGGAGAGGACTTCTCTAAGAGAATTTGGAGGAGAATTGAGTTTATCGGTGACATAGCACTAATCAGGACGCCACTAGGAATGAGCCCCGAGGAGCTGAGGCCGCTCGCAGAGGAGATCCTCCGGAGACTGCCTTACGTGAAGTCTGTGTGGGCGTCTCTACCAGGCATTGAGGGCCCTTATAGGCTCAGGAGACACGTGTGGCTTGCTGGCGAGCAGAGAAGTGAGACGCTCTACAGAGAGCACGGCTGTGTATTCAAAGTGGATATTAATAGAGTGTACATCTCTCCGAGTCTCAACTACGAGCACGTAAGAGTAGCTAGGCTCGTTGAGCCCGGCGAAGTGGTCTTTAACATGTTCGCGGGAGCCGGCTTGTTCAGTATAATTATAGCTAGACACGCCGAGCCCAGTAGAGTCTACAGTGTTGACATTAACCCCGACGCCTACTACTACATGGCTGAGAACATTAGGCTGAACCGCGTGGAGGACAGAGTAGTCCCCATACTAGGAGACGCTAGAGAAGTAGCTGAGTCCAGGCTCACTAGGAGCGCTGACAGAGTGTTAATGCCCTACCCCGAGCTGGCCTTAGAGTACTTACCCTACGCTGTTAGCTCTCTTAGAGGTAGCGGCTGGATCCACGTATACCTCCACGTGAGAACAGATCGCGGAGAGCACTGGAGGAGTAAAGCGCGAGATCTAGTCGAGAAGAGACTGCACGAGATCTCAGTGCAGAGCTACACTATTAGCTTCGTGAGGAAAATTAGAAATGTGGGTCCTAGACTAAACCAGGTAGTAGTAGATGTGTGTATTAAGCACGTATAATAGTCACTAATACATAAGCACTGAGTAGTAGTGGTGTAAGAGTATGAGGAAGGCGCTAGTAGTGCTCACCACTATTCTCTTACTCTCAGCTCTACTAGGTCAAGTAGAGAGTAGTAAAACGTGGAGTAGCGACTCGGAATTAGAGTGTCACGTACTCTACTTCTTTAATGGCATAGTAGTCTACAACTCTACAATTACGGAAACACTCGCACTAGAGACACCGCGCAATACGACTCTACCAGGCGGCTTCACGCAGAGCGTAGAGCACTTAGTACACTACAACCTACTCTACGACGAGACTACTGGACTCTACGAGTTCAACGTAGAAGTGGACGGGAACTTTACAGGTTTTTTTGTGAGTAGAGTTGAGCTCTGCGCGAGACCCATGAGCGCGATTAGAGAGTACTTGTTGAGGGCTCTTCAAGACCCCCGCTTCACTACTAGTAGCGAGACGAGTACTCCGAGTGATGTGAGAGAAGCATATGTAAAAACCCCTAGCAAAGTAGTTGTCGAGCGCGTTGTCCCCGCGTACGAGTCGTGGTTTAAGTCGCGGTACGGCATGAGCACTAGTAGTGCTAGTAGTCTCGGCTTAGCTGTAACTGCCGCTTACTTCATCTACTTAGAGTTCATAGAGTACGAGGCTGGAACTACTCCGAGGTCTATTGAGGAGGTTGTTGAGACTAGGAGAGGCGACTGCGACGACATGTCTAGAGTTCTAGTCGAGCTACTAAACTACCACGAGATCCCAGCTCTCATAGTCTACGGGTACCCACTTGTAGACTTCAGCATGACTATACCAGTTGAAAACGTGACGTATAAGTTCATTAACAATGGCCCCCACGCCTTCACACTAGCCTACATAGCTGGACTAGGCTGGATCTCGCTCGACTTTCTCGCCGGCTCGCTAATACTGCGCCCGGCCGTAGTAGAGGGCTATGCGCGAGAAACAGCTGTGCCTCGCGAGCAGGTAGAGAGCTTTTTAGAGCTACACAGAGCTCTCAGCGCTGTGCAGGTAATAGCTATCTTCACAGAGGAGAGTATTAATAGTACTATTAGAGGAGAATTGACTCTCGAGAGTCTCTACGACTACTTCATGAGAGTAGTTGAGAGTGTGGAGAGAGAAAGAGGCGGGAGAGGAGACTTAGAGAGAGAAGTGGAGACCACTCCCACCACAGCCCCCCTAACTACTCCACTCACTACCAGCCCCTCAACCCCGCTCAGAGACGTGGAGGCGCTAGTAAGAGACATATACCCACTACTAATAGCAGTAGTAGTTCTACTAGGCGTTGTAATCATACTCTCGAGAAGAAGGAGTCAAGCAGGGGCATTGTAGAATTATTTTATTTCTTAGACTTCTCTCTCTTCCTAGACTCCCTCTCTTCTACTTCTACTTCGTAGCACCTAACGCCAGTATCGAGTATTTTCCTGAAGAAGTGGTCTAGGAATCTCACGTGAGCCCCTCTCTGCCCCACGAAAGCCCCGTAAGCACTACTCTCCACCTTAACGGCGATATTGGGGCCCGCGAAGTCTACGTCTACTACGTGTTTGTAAATCCAGCTGACTGGGTGTACAGCTCTAATAAACGGCTTGAAGTCCAGTGTCAACTCCACGGCTCTGATTCGCATTTCAGTGTCCTTCTCAATAGCCTGTATTCTCTCGCCGCCTTTACCAATAACTCTGCCCTGGTAGCCCTCTTTAGATATTATTAGCGCATCTGGCGTGTGCTCACTAGTAATACCGTAGATCTTCTTCAAGTCAATCAGGCTCACCACTGTGACTATGTCTACATCTGGCGCGTGTACGCGCGCAGAGCTGAGAACGAGTCTCTCTGTCTCGTCTAGTTGCCTACTCCGCATTTTAGACTCTAGTAGTAGTTTAATACCCCTCCTCGCGCCCGGTCTCACAATGTCTTTTAACCCGAGGTCCACTATTCTCGCGTTCTCCTCTCCCAGTAGTAGCTCTCTCAGCATTGACGCCGAGTCGCGGCTACCAATACTCCTCTGAAACACTGGGTCTCCAGCTATTATTAGCCTACTGTTCCTGCCAAGCCTCGTAATGACTTCTATTGCGCTCTCAACTGGGAGGCTCTGAGCGTCGTCGAGGAGTATTACTGAGTCGTCGAAAGTCCTGCCCTTTAAGTAGTGGCTATCAGCTATTACTACTTGACCCCTATTAATCAGCTCTTGAACTTTACTCCACTCTACGAAGCCCGACACTAAGTCCTCAATGTACGACTGGACTATTTTGTAGTAGAGCTCGCCGAGATCAGCCGCTGTGAGCTCCTTACCGCTCACTACGTCAATTATGGGCCTCGTAATTATGAACCTCCTGTACCTGCCTGTAACTACGCTGTCCAGTCCGTACATTACACTAAATAGGCTCTTACCGCTACCAGTAGGCCCGAAGAGCCCT
>JBMSAO010000012.1:0-4258 GCA_049414425.1 Desulfurococcaceae archaeon | reverse complement strand
AGTGCTAGTAGTGTTAGAGGGAAGACTAGGTAGTTGAGAAGTCTGTGAGTAATAGTGACAAGCCACTTAGCATAAGTAAGCGTGTAGGAGACCCCCGCGACTACTGGTAACAAAACGCCCGCTGAGAGCCGTGCTTCCGCGCTTCTGGGGTCTAGTAGACTAGTAGCGAGGAGTGCTACTGGAGCGGCGTGGAGTATTATACTGTAGCTCACTTCTAAGCCCTCTACGAGGAGAGAGTACATAGTAGCTAGCACAGCGACGAAGAGCACTGCGGTAGTCGCGGAGCTCTGCTTACTAGCATACACAGCGAAGTACACGCCGTAGAAGACTGCGCCGTAAGCCCCAAGAACAACAATGTCCTGTGGGGTGAACGCGTAGTAGACACCTACTAGTAGCGCGTGTAGCGAGTAGAGTGCTCCGAGTACTAGTGTGAGTAGTAGTGTACTCCTGTAGCTGAGGCTCAGCACGCCACCGTACTTGACTCTCTCAGCTAGCTCTGTGAATAAGTACGTAGGCGCGAAGACGAGTGTAATGAGGGCTGTTAGCGGGTGGCTTAGAACCAGCGCTGTAGTAGCTAAGAGTACTAGTAGCCACTTAGAGGCCCCTCTCAACCCCAGCGCGGAGTAGAGTACTAGCAGGGCTAGGGGGTACGCGTAGACTTCTTTCAAATACGCTGAGGTGAAGACTAGAAATGGAGTGTAGACTAGTAGAGCTAGTAGTCCGAGAGCGCGCTGCGCACTTCCAGCTAGTCTCTCCAGCGACGCGTAGAGGAGAACAGCTAGTGCAAATACCACTATGGGCGCCCCCGCGTAGGCGTAGAAAGAGTAGACATCTATACTAGTCACTAGTGTGTAAATTAGCGACGCGAGAACAGCTGAAGGCCACTTGGCGTGGTGCTCACTGAGACCCAGTACTCTAATTTCAGGATTACTCTGTAGGAGTCTCGCTAGCCTGATCAGCGGCCACGAGTCAGTAGAAAACACCGCGTTATTTAGTAGTGCTGGCATAGCTCGCGACGTGGACACTAGGAGGAGTGCTAGTACTAGTAGAACACTACTCGACTTCACGGTGAACACCGAGAGCGAGTCCTAGTGTGTAGAGTAGTGTTAGCACCGAGTAGACTACTAGTGCTAGTACTCCCGGCTCAGCGGGCTTGAAGACGTAGCCTTGAATGTTCAGAGTGAAAATCTCGAAGTGCCTGTACAGTAGTAGCGAGGCTGTGAACGCAATAGTAGAGAGCGCGAGTCCTAGTAGTACTGCTACTAGAGTAAGGTGTCTCCTCGAAGCGCCTACTAGTCTAAAGACTCCGAGAACACTACTAGTTCTCCTAGCTACGTCTAAACCTAGTAGGAGCGAGCCGAGCACACTAGCCACCGCGACCGTGTACGCGAAGTAGAGTATGTAGTCTCTCTGAAAGCCGAGGCCACTAATATAGGCCTCTGTGAGAGCCCTGTAGAGCGCTGCGCGAGTCCTGTTACCAACACGCGAGAGAACAGCTACGAGTAGACCAGCTAATTTATACTCGCCCGGCTCGACGCCGAGAGCTCTCAGAGCCTTGTCTAGAGCCTCGGGGGGTCCTCTAACTACCGCGTAGGAGTAGTATCCGTGAGAGACACCTCTAATTCTCGCTACGAGGTCGTAAGAGCCCTCTACTACGTATCCACTAGTGTACCCACAGACTTCTAGGTAGTAGACTTCACTAGTGAAGAGAGATGAGACTAGTAAGTAGTCTCCACTAGTAACTCCTAGTTCACGAGCCATGTCTATACCGACTAGCACGCAGTCGCCACTTAGATTACTACTAGTACTCCTCAGAACGAGGACTTTATCGCCGAGTAGAACTGGCGCTACGAGGTAGTACTCTACGGTAATACCACTAATATTTGCAAGTCTACTCTCAATTTCACTGCGGTATACTAGTGCTGTTAGAGGCGAGAAGCCCCTACTAGAGATCACGAGGCCCTCCCCCACACCGAAAACACCCTCGTAGAGCCAGAGTAGCGAGGACACCAGTCCCAGGGCTACGAGTGAAAGCCAGCTCAGCAGTGTGAGAACTATTAGCGAGTACGCGAAGACGCGTATTCTCGTAGTTAAGAGTACTCTGTAAGTAACTAGCAACACTTAACAGCACCTCTACTAGTAATAAGCGCTACGAGAACACCCAGTACTAGTTCGACTGGAATTAGTGAGGCAACGTGACTTCTAATTACTGGTGGGGGTAGTACTGTAACGTAGCTTAGTGCCGCCCACGCAGTGTAGACTAGTACTACGCCGAGAGCACACACGTAGAGAACTACTAAGACGTGTAGAGCTACTAGAGCTGTGAGGGTGGAGAAGTAGAGAGATCGGGGCCCCACACCGCTGTTAGCGAGGACTCTCAAACTAGTGCTCAGAGATTCCACTACGCGTTTCTGAGCAGTGTAGATAACTGGTAAGTAAGTAAAACTGAGAACTAGTATCCACAATTCTGCAGTTGAGAGTAGACTACTCTCAGCGCTCTCAATAACACCTAGTAGAACTCTACTACGGGGAGCTATACAGGCGTATTTACTCGAGTCGAGCGCAACTTCACTGCTAACTAGGAGTACGATATTTGAACTCCAAAAACCCACGACAGTGTAATCGCGAGTAGTATTGTTAACTACTACTCTGACTACGCGGGGTTTCTCGAGAGCTGTGTAGACGTCTCTTGGTAAGATGAGACTGCTAGTAGCGTTGATCTCTCCTCTAGTTAAACCCAGTGTTCTCAGCACCCTGGAGGACTCAGCACCAACTAGTAGTATGTGGGCTCTGAGACTACTAGTATTCACTACTAGAAGCCCCTCTACTAGTTTAGCCGAGTAGCAGTCTCCACTAGTCTTAGTAGTAGTAACTACTAGTACTTGTCTCTCCTGCTCTAAGAGGAAGTACTCTAGACTACTAGTACTCGGAAGCGAGAAGAGCACAACTAGTAGTAGGACCGGTGCTAGAACTGAGGCTAGAATTGTAGTGTACAATCCTCTCCTAATAGCCGTAACTAGTAGTGTGTTTACTGCTACTAGAAACTCCAAGACACTACTCCTCAACTCTTAATTATGAGTGTAGCGTGTTTAAATTAATCACTACCTCCTCGACTCGGTGTAGAGAACCCTGCTAGTCTTGAAGACGCGGTATTTTCTCACAAGCGCGAGAATACTAGTAGCGAGTGTGTAGAGCGCTAGGGAGGCCACGACAGGTCCCAGCCTGATACCCCACGGTGTGTAGTTTAGTACTAGTCCTATAAGGGGGACTACTGCGAGTGATAAGCCAATAGAGAGTGCAAGCCTCTCAAGTGGCTTTAAATCCCTCTCTTCAGGGTACAGTGCTTCTACTAGAGCGTAGCCCGGCAAGTAGAGAACGTAGAGCGTGCCGAGAAAGTACCTGACTACGAGGAGTTGCGGCAGAGTACTAGTAGCGTAGACTACTAGTAGTGTTGAAGCTACTAGTACTACTAGAGCCCAGAACCACAGAGAGTACTCTAGTCTCAGCGCGTACTCAACTAGTGTTTTAGGGGGATTCGGGTCTCTCAGTCTAATACTGCCACTCCTACTCTTCTCGTAGACTTCTCGCAGAGCACTCCAGAACTTCTGTTTTCTACTCTCAACGAGGCTCTCTACGTACTCTTCAAGTGTAACTTCTCTCTTCACGCCACTACACCGTAATGTTAATGTAGAGGTGAACCCACCTACCCGTGTAAATCCACTCTCTACTAGAACTCCTGTAGAGCCAGAGCTCAAATACAAGTGCTACACGGGTCTCTCCGCGCAGTGAGTACACGGTGACATTGACTGGGAAAGCCTCGTCCTCTCCGTCTCCGAGAACAAGCCTCCACTCTCTAAGAGCGCTCTCAGGAGAAGGAGTAGTGTCAGTTGGCAGGGTCTCTCTCGTAGCTATTTTATACACTACTTTGAAGTATCCTGGTCTATTCAAGTAGTTAGCCACGTAGACGCAGAGGCGGAGACTACTAGCATTACGCGCTACTCTAGGGTACTCGCCGATTCTACACTCCTCGTTTAGTAAGCCAATAGCTGTAAAGGGCTCTGGGTTTCCCGGTCTAAGTACTAGTGCTATGCCCAGCGCTGAGGCTATTATTGAGACTGCGAGTACTACCGCGAAGACCTCCTCGTCTAGTAGCACGAAGTCACCACCTCGATACAAGCCACTTCCTTCTACTCCTATACCACAAGTACAGGTAGGCTCTGGGTAGTAGAGTGTAGACGAGAACTGGTATAGACGCGAG
>JBMSAO010000011.1:0-5997 GCA_049414425.1 Desulfurococcaceae archaeon | reverse complement strand
AGTACGCTTGGTGTATACTGGATTCAAGCTGACTCTACTAATATCCCGTTAACCCTACTCATTATACACCCAGCTAATTCGAGTATGTCCAAAATCGAGGCTGGGGGTAACACCTTAGTAATATCTTTTAGTAATGAAACGAGGTGTTTTCTACTCCTTGGCCAAATACCCTTGTGGGTAAATGTCTCAATTAGCGGCATTAGCGCTACTCACTACGAGCTCGAAGATACAGTACTTATATACACTCCCAGCCCTGTGAGATGTTTACAAGTAGAAATAACTCTCTCTACTTCAGTAAGAGAATCAGAAGCATCTGCAAAGGAGTTTCCCGAGAAGTGCCTTCCCCCCCGTAGACTAGGACCAAGTACAGCTGACTTAGCGCTATCGTTTACTCTAGTCACGTTAACAGTGTTATTGAGCTATTTTGTTGTAGCTAAGCTGGCTAACTACATTACTAGAATGCCCCAGCGAAAAATCTAAGCGCTCTTTCCCGCTCTCTAGTTAAGCGTTATAAACACTATTATTTAATTAAACTTGAAGAGGCTGTGGAATTTGAGAGGAAGTTTTAGTGAAGGTGTCTTGATAAAAACACAAGGAGACGTCTACACTGTGTGGAAGCCTCTAAATGAAATTCTAGGTAGTCATAACGCGAGGACTACTATTACACTAAATCTACACAATAGAAGAACTAGAAGAGTTGCTCACGGAGCTCTCGAATTACTAGTAGAGGCTAGTAGTACACACGTTGACTGGAGGTTAAAAGCTGGTGGAGTAAACATTACGCGCGAGTTTAAACCCTCATTTGCACTGGAAATACCAGAACTAAATAGATATTTCTTTAAATTCGTCTACGACATTACGGGACTACTTAACACCGATGAGGCTACTAGTAGAGAGTGGGTTAATATCATAATTAAGCACAGTGGCGGAGACCAGCTGAGCCTTAAAGGCCTACTCCTCAATGTTATCTACGAGGATTCAGAGGCTTCTTCTATATATAGTTATGCAACAGGGCTACTACTAGTGGAGAGGGGAGACGAATTTACGTATAATTTAAACTCAGCGTTTCAGAACAGTAGTAACATTCACACTAAACTAATACTGTACGCGCCGAGAGCAACTAGAGCTAGAATTGCGTATGGGGGCTCTGTTGAGACTCTTACACTACAACACAACCAAGCAGAAGAGTATAGTGTGCTGAGTGGCAGATTCACTCCTCAAATTAAACTCCTACTCGAAGAGGACGCTCAAAGCTACGTAGTCCTCTCGAGTATAACTACCTACACTGTAGATCTAAAGGTGCCGCGACTAGAGCTAGACGGTGTAGAGGCTCTTAGACGCGGCTCCGACGTCAAGATCAAGGTGAGAGTAGTAAATGTGGGAGACTCTGTACCTGATAGAGTTGTAATTAGCGTGTTTAATAGAGGCTTCTTAGTTGGCACTGTGAGGTGTGATCACACTAAATACAAGCCGGGTGAACTAGTAGAGGAGGAGCTGGTAATTCCAATTCAGCAACAACCATCTGAGTTAACAGTGAGAGTTGCGTGGTCTAAACTAACTAGAACGGAGTTTATTGATAGAAAAGTCACTCTCACTTAGAAACACGGAAAGAGCACTACTAGACGTATTTCACGGCGACGCCTCTCATCTCAGCATACTTCTCTATGAGCTCTCTGTGTTCTCGCCTAGTGCTCTTCTTCTCCACGACTACTTGCTCAGGCTTAGCTACTGTCCTGTAGAGCATTTTATCCAAGATCTCGAAGTCCAGGTGTGTTAGCGCGTACTTCGGCATTATGTGGCCAAAACAGACACTCTCGCTTAGCGACATCTCAGTGAATTTACGTGAGTAATGTCCACCTCCAATACCAAGTGAAATTGCGCATGTTGGTAGGTTTGGGTACTCGGAGAGGAGTGCAACTACAGATTCACCGACAACTACGTGGTTAACTGGGTCAATCCACTCGCTGTGGCTACTACCTATTTCTATGAACACTAGTGGCTTTTCAAGACTTGTAGGGCCGTGGTGAGTAGCTTCGTAGCTAACCTCGTAGTCCTCTCTATTAAACCTAGTGGAAACAGCCTTTAGCGCTCTTAGCAACCTAAACGCTACTACGGGGTGGGCTATTCCGAGCTCTCGGGGACGCCCACCGTAGAGGGCCTCCTCGGAGAAGTTGCCTGTTGAGTGAACAGTGTAGCTTTTAATACCAGCTTCGCTGGAGTGCCTCGAGAGCACAACGTAGAACTCTACAGTAGAGGGTAGTCTCTCGTCGAGAAAATCGAAGTACAGAACATCCTCGCTGAAGCCGGCTAGAATGAAGTTTTCCCCGGTAGAACACGTCTCGGCGTTAGTACACAGAGCACTGGGACTGGCTCTGAGCGCGCTCGCTATGTAGTTAGCTATACCGCGCCCAGCTGGATCTCTAGTACTGTAGACTAGACCTATCACAGGCATCTCCACTTCGACTAACACGCTGGTCTAAGTCATTTATAGATATTGCGATTTAAAGAGCCGCTCTTCATGTGTTTAACTGGGACTACGAAATTATGAGAGTACACTACGAGAAGTGGAGTTTAAGAAAAAGGCACTTTTGGTCTAGAATGTGGGAAGACTACGAAATAGGCTACTTGGACAGAGATCTAGTTCCTTTACTGGTACTACTCAATAGAGACAGAGACATCTACACTACTAGTAGTTGTAGTGGTAGAATAGTAGTTGTAGATGGCCCAGTGCCGTGGATTAGAGAAGAGACTAGTGTCGTCTTCAAATCACACGTTCCCGTTACTAGACTAGAAGTAGACTTCGTGTTTAAGAAGACTCCACACCGGAGCTACTGGCTCATAGTCACAGGGCCAATTATACACTTCTCAACTGCAAGCCTCAGAAAAGCTCTAGATATACTCAGAAAAGCGAGAACAGCAGGGTTCAAGCACAGCGGAATTATACACATCAGCCCTGCGAGAGGGGTTTTCACAGAACTAGTTACAGGAGTATACGCGGCACAATTACTCAGAACACAGAGCACTAGTCTCATCTCGGAACTGGAAGTTGAAGAGCTCTTGGCCACTTTTAATAACGCGCTAATTGAGGGTAAAAAGAGGCTTCAAAAACTCTACGAGATTTTAAGAGCTCGGCTACCTGAGAGTTTAGACCCCTACATTGAAAGCGATCTCAAGAATAGAAGTATAAGGCTCCTCGAGCACACTCCTCTCGAGGTCTTCTATGAGATGTGCGGAGACCTATGTAAGTAAATTTATGAGTGTGTTTACGCTATGTAGTGAGTATATTTACTTCACTTGCTCATCACTAAGCCAGCGTAGTGTGCGGGGTGCAGGTGTGTGAGCGGGCTAGTAGATATTGAGGAGTTTAAGAGAATAGACTTGAGAGTGGGATTAGTAAAGAGCGCGGAGAGAATTAAGGGGTCTGACAAGCTCATTAAGCTAGTAGTTGACCTGGGAGAGCTCGGAGAGAGACAGATCGTCGCGGGACTTGGTAAGTGGTACCCGCCAGAGTACTTCGTGGGAAAATACGTTATCGTGGTCGCTAATTTGAAGCCGAAGAGGATTGTGGGCGTGGAGAGTCAGGGCATGCTCTTAGCTACCGACACCGACCCGCCTGTAATAGCCACTGTAGCCTCGGAAGTCAAGCCTGGCTCAAAATTAATTTAGCCGCTTCCACTTCTTCTCGCTTTTTTAACCGCGTTTCTAAGTACCTCCCATACCACAACATTTTACTCAACGCGAATACAGCTTCTTCTGGCGTGGGGTATGCTGGTATGCCGTGCCTATTTAGATACCTCATAGCCTCGTACACTTCGACTCCACCTATAAACGCGGCTAGAGTAGTCTTAGATACATTGTTTTCCCGGTAGAACTCAACTATAGCTCTAGCTAAGTCCCTGGGGTCTAGAATAGCTGTTCTGCAGTAGAGTATCACGATATTGTGTATTTCAGGGGATTTCACAGCCACTTTTAGCGCCTTAATGTAGTTGTCCACTACGGCCTGTCCTGTTAAGTCAACTGGGTTTTTAGGGCTTCCAAACCACGGCATTGTCTCTCTGAACTCCTCTATTAGTTTCTGACTAGGCTCGAGTAGTTTAACACCGTAGAGCTCGGCGGCGTCTGTAGCTAAAACGCCGACCCCTCCACCATTAGTAATAATCACAGTGTTCTCGCCTACTGGTAATGGTTGCTGTGCGAGCGCTCTAGCCACGTTGAAGAGCTCTGTTATTGTGCGAGCTCTAATCACGCCCGCCTGCTTAAACGCGGCTTCATACAGAGCGTCTGAGCCGGCTAGGCTACCAGTGTGACTGGCTACAGCCTTCATACCCCTCTCAGTTACACCAGCCTTAATGACTACAACGGGTTTTCTTAGCGTAACGCGAGACATTTTCTCAACGAATTCTCGACCTCTACCAGGCTTGAGCCCTTCTAGATATATCGTTATTACTCGCGTATTGGGGTCCTCTGCCAGTAGCTCCGACAACTCGACTACGTCTATATCAGCCATGTTGCCGACGCTGAAGAGCGCAGAGAGCCCTATTTCATTCATTATTGTCCAACCCATTAGTGCTATTCCGAGGGCCCCGCTCTGTGTAATAAAGGCTATATTTCCCTTGGCTACTTCGAGCGGCCCAAACGTCGCGTTGATGTTTAGAGGTGTGTAGGCGTAGCCGAAGATATTAGGACCCAGTATTCTCAAGCCGTACTCTCTCGCGATCTTCACAATGCGCTCTTCTAGCTCTACATTTCCGACTTCAGAGAACCCCGAAGATATTACAACAGCTACTTTAACGCCCTTTTTACCGCACTCCTCAATGACTTTAGGCGTCTCCGGTGCTGGCACTACTACTACGGCGACGTCTACTTCATCGGGAATAGAGAGCACGCTTGGATATGCCTTGTAGCCTAGAATTTCAGCCGTGTAGGGATTTACTGGGTAGATTCTCCCTCTAAATCCGTAGTCTACGATGTTTCTGAGTATAGTATAGCCTATTTTGCCTGGACTCCTACTAGCACCTATTACAGCAATACTTCTAGGCTCTATTAGAGCTCTAAGCGCGCTCAGCTCTCCCACGGTTAGTCCCGAGTGGTGTATAGCAAAGTTAAGGCTTTTTAAATAATTAGATTTGCCTTAACTAGTATTTACACAAGCTTAGCAATAGTGCTCTCTACGTTTAGAGCTTGTGTTTTAATTTCACCGCTTTCAGAGAGCTCTACTAGCCCCAGAAAACCCAGTCTTAAGCTACCGGGAGAAAACACGGACTTCTCAGGATTAAAGCAGGGCTTTTTGCAGGTACCCGTAACTACTAGTCGTGGTTTTAAGCGCTTAATAGCGCTGTCGAGTATGTCACTACACGCTCTACAGCAAGTATACTCAAGCCCCGGTAGGCTAGACACCACTATGTCGACTTTTTCGATATAAGCGTCTGGGCAACTAGATAGCCCTATACCGAGTAGTCTCAGCTCGCCGTGTTTAATAAGCCTACACTCTGCGAGACCCCCAATTCTATTGAGAGCCACGGCTACAGAGGCGTTATCATAACTCCCCAAAATACCCATGACGCGCACTCTGCAACTAGAACTAAGCCACTCAATTATAGTTGGCGAGACTGTGTTACCGAGCAGTACGACCGCGTCCGCCCCGAGGAATCTCGCGAGAAAGCAGAGAATTCTCACTAGGCTTTTCGAGCCCTGTAAGTCGTGTACTGTAATTAGCCTCAACACTCTCTATACCTCATAAAGCTGCGCTCCTCGAGAACACCTACGAGAACTCTACACTCGCCTAGCTCATTACTACACTGCAGTACTCCTCTAACTTCGAAAAACCCGCCCTCATAGAGGCCTGGAGTGTAGAGAGCCTCGTAACTAGTAATACTCGTCACGTTAAAGGGTATTGTTCGCGCCTCGGAGTAGAGGACTCTGTAACCAATGACTCTACTCGTAGAGGGGTAGTTTAGAGCCTCGAGCCCGCCAGCGACTTCGACTAGGAGGTGTATG
>JBMSAO010000010.1:0-8756 GCA_049414425.1 Desulfurococcaceae archaeon | reverse complement strand
ATAATCCACAAATAACTGTCCACGAAGCGGGGTCTCTGTCTTCTAAGCCCATGACGTTGCATACTACGTAGTTGTGTGGATTAGACTCAGCGAACCTCGTCTCGGAGTCCGTTAACTCAGCTACGAGCACTCTCTTCAAGTGGCTCTTCACCTCCACGTAGAGCCTCTCATACCCCTCTCTACTAGGGCACTCTACGAGTAGGTCGTATGGCTTAGTGATGCCTATATTTCTCTCGAGTACTCGGCAACCCCTCTCCTCGTATAGTTTAGCCACGTAGTTTACGCTGGCCTCTTCCATCCACTCTCTGAGCTCCTCTGGCAAAGTCTCTCTAAACGCCTCGTAGCCAAGTAAATCCTGAGACCCCGCGAGCTCTATAACTGGTTCTCGTAGCCTATACTCTAGTGGCCCCGTAAACCCCGCGAAGCCTTGTAGTAGCTTCACGAGTTCCCGCTCTCTAGTCTTAACCCAGCTGTCAATGTCCTGTTCAAGCCTCTTAGCGAGCCCGGCTACTAGGTCTCTAAGTAGTGTAGCTTCTCTCCGCCCTCCTCGTAGAGAACTAGTAGTCAATACTCCGAGAGGCCTGTGCTCTACTAGCCACTCTAAGACCCCTACTCCCCAGTATAACTCGGTCTCACCGCGCTCTCTAATAGCGAGTACTGGTAGAGAGTACCTGGTTTTACCATCTAGTAGGAAGTCCACTACGCCCAAATACCCCTCTTCTAGGTCCGGGTCGTCGACTACTAGTAGCGCATCAGTCGGGGGATTACCAGCACTCGATACCTTCTCGTAGAGTTCTCTTATAGCTCTCGCTACATCACCCACTCTCTCGTTAAAGAATACATCTAAGACTCTACTTACTACCTCCTCGAACTCGACGTGACTAGAACACCCAGTGAAGTCTTCAACTATACTCCTCAACGAGTCCACGTTGACTCTAGACGTGAGCTCCTCTACTAAGTCTCTATACTCTTTAAGCTTCTCGAGTAGCTCTCTATAAGCCCTATCCAAGACCACCTCGACTGATTCTCTATCCACATAGTGTTTCTCGTATAGCTCGGCGAGTGCTAAGCCAACGCTCTTCTCGGAGATAGCGAGGTACTCGCCTCCACCAGGTCCCCTGCGCGCGACGCGGAGTTCTAGAACGCCCTCTATAGGCCTAGAGGCGATCCTCTGCTCCACTATATTCATTAGCTTGTACACTAGCCTAGTGTAGAAGGAGTACTCGACGCTAGTATCTCGTACAACGTCTACTACGGCGCAGTTCCTCATCTGGCGCAACCTATACACGCGGCCAATACGCTGATCCCTCCTAATAGGGCTCCACGAGACATCGTAGTTTACTACTACATTGAACTCCTGCAGATTAAGACCCTCAGAAGCAACGTCCGTGGAGACTAGTATTCTCAAAACTCTTCCACTAGTAGACTCCCGGAGCGAGTCAATGAGGTCTGGTATTAAGTAGGCTACTTCCTGGTTTTCCGAGGAAATCCTCGCTATAAAGACTACCACGTGATCTCCGCGTAGAATAGTAGTAGACGAGTCGAGGAGACCTATGCCTCTACGTAGAGTCCTAGATGGAGACTCTTCTTTAAGCCTCTTCGCGACGACGCTCATTACTCTGCGCTTTAACTCGTCGTCTACTCTAAAGCCTCTACTAGTAAAGAACTCTACGAGCTTCATATACAAGTACTCTACTGTGTCTCTATACTCGCTGAACACAATGTAGTCTCCACGTAGCTCTGGCGGTAGTTCATCTGGTTTAACAGCTACGTAGTACAGCATATACGCGAGTGCCTTAAACGCTGGGTCGCCCGCTTCGTACACCTCCTTGAACGTACTTAGCAGTTCCACTGCTCTATCTCGTAGCTCTCGTGGAGTAAACTTCAGAGTCGCAGTGAGCGCCGCCTCAACTACTCTATCCGGGTCTCGCTCGAGCGCGTAGTCACTATGTAATATCTTCGCCTCTCCCTGCACCCTACTCTCAACTACTCTAGTAAACGTCTTTAGAAATGCGTAGGGGCTTGACAAGGCCCTTTTTAACACAATTACTCTGAGGAGAGGTGGCGCGCTGGGATCCATGTATTTGAGTAGTAGTCCGAGGAACTCGCCGAGCTCTTCATACAGCCCCCTGTACTCATCGAGTTCTACTAGTGCTAGAAACGTGTGCAACTTTTTGAATACCTCTTTATTCTCGAGTTGATTGACTTGCTCTTTTAGCCTTCTATAGACAACGTAGTCTGAGAGGGCCTCGTAGAGTAGTTTACGCCTATGCGGATTCATCTCTAGTTCATTCGCGTATTTAGCTACTTCGGGAATTAAAAGCCCAATTCTATTAATCATGTCTCTGTGTGTTCCACGAGAAGGCGTGGCGGATAGCAGAATCAAGTGCTTGGTTTTAGCGCAGAGCGGGGCTAGTCTCTCTGTTCTAAGCGAGGGCCTACTTCTAGTAAAGCCTATGTGGTGCGCTTCGTCTACTACTACTAGATCCCAGTCTACGCTGGATATGAAGTCGTAGTACGGCTTAAACCACCCGTGTGCGTGTCTATCCATACTACCCCGCTTCACTAAGTCTATGGGGGCTAGTAGAATGACTGGTTTATCCCCCATGGACTGCTCCATTTCGCGGACTAAGTACTCAATGTTCTTCCTCGAGATCCTCTTGACTACTTGAGGCGCGTGTAGTAAGTCTCTTATCTCGTAGTGAAGCCACTGCTTTATTAGGCTCTTTGGGGCAATAATCAAGATCTTCTTGGCTTCGCCCGTTAAAACCAGGTATTTTATTAGCCTAATCGCCTCTATAGTCTTGCCCAAGCCTACTTCGTCGCCTATTAAAACCCTAATACTCCTCCTGGGAACAGCGCTAATTACTAGTGCTACTTGGTGCAGGTAATTGAAGTACTGTTTACGGGGTATTTCAGGGGCGGGCGGCGTCAAGAGAGGATTGTAGTATAGCGTAAAAAACGGATTGTACTTAAAGAGCGGGTCGAGCAACAGCTTTAGGATACTCTCGAGGTCCCCACGGCCTACTTGCATAGACAGTATCCTCTTAGTAGAGAAGAAAACCTCTTAAGCTCAGTGATCTTCATGAGGTCCCAGAGCAGGTCTATAATTGGGCTTATAGCGTCTATTCTACTCCAACACCTAGCTAGGCAGTCCGCTCTCCTCGCGGATCTTATATTAAGCACGCTGTAGACGTGGAACAGGAATAGCTTAAAGTGGCGCTCAGCCAGCTCGCTGAATACTACTCGCGTCACGTCGCTTTTACTCTTGACTCTAACTAGCCCCTGCTCTACTAGTGCCTGATTGTAGAGCAGCCACTTTAGAGCGTAATCAGGCTTCACTAGCCTCTTACCCTGAAATACTAATCTGCCAGCGTCGTAGCACCTCACGAGGTAGTAGGGCTTTTTCGCCTGCACTAGCTGTATGACTACTTTGAGCCTCCTAGTGCCCGCTACTCCGCTCAAGTAGCCCCCCGACACTAGACCTTTTTACACTCGGTTATAACTCCTGTAACTAGTGGTGCGAGTGGGTATCCGAGCAACTTTTCCCTAGCTGAGCGCGCTGAGCTCAGTGTACTCGGCGCTATGTTGGCGAATTCCATGTCTACCTCTAGATCCTCCTCTACACCCAGAGACGCGATAACCTTGGCGATCTTCGAGGTATTGGCGTTTTTGAATTCCGCCTTCACGTATTCGCCACTACTAGTCCTCTGTACAATACTACCCGAAGCCGTAACTCTGAGCTTCGCTAGGTCTTCTAAGACCTCTCTGAGGTGTGATATAGCGTATCTCGCTACTCTACCCTTAACAGCTATAGACTTGACTTCTATCCGCAGGGCCTCCTGTGCCCTCTCAAGCCATTTAGCTAGTTCAACGCCGCTGACTTGTATATCTCTACAGAGCTCGCCTCTCACTCTCACGTAAGCTACGTGTAGCTCGGGTGATCTATAGCCCTTCGGCTCGTATCCAGACACGAAGACGTTGAATTCCCCTGCTTTATCGAGTACTAGCTGTAGTTTATAGTTACCGGGCGTCCTCACTTTACTATCTACTCTCGCCACGACTACGCCGTCTTCGCTCCGCGCCTTGGCCTCGACGATCACTTCGAACTCCTCGCTTGACTCAACTACCCCCTCAATGAGTAGTGTAGCCGATTTGTCCCCCTCTACACTTACGGGTTTTCCAGTGAATGGCGCGCCGTTGACACCTACTACTCTAACGTCAAATACTCTTGGTGGAGTCTCCTCGACGAGTACGACTGGGTATTTCGACAGTGCCTCTACAAGTTCTCTCTTACTCTTGTAGCTAGCAATGAATACTTCGAAGTCCTGAGATCCCTCGGGGAGGTGCACTAGTAGCCTTCTAACTACCTTCTCGCCAGGCTTAATTGAGGTCTTGCCCTTTACCCTCTCAATGCACTTGTCTATAATGTAGCTCGGCGAGACTACCTCTACATCAACGAGTTTAACTCCGAGAGCGCTGAGTTTCCTCTCGACGTCGTTTTCCCAGTTATTCAGTCTACCCTCTTTACTAAACCTAGTTCTATAGTACTGAGCGGCGGCCTCAACAGTATAGGGATGGTCTAGCCAGAGTAAGTGGTCTCCGTACTTAAATGCCACGTCGTTGTTCAAGTAAGCTGCTTTCAGCATTTCCCTGAATTCGTTAAAGCCCGTTAAGTGTGGTTTAACCGCGTTTGATATGAGTATCTGCTCCCACAACTCGCCGACTCTAATGGGCTTCTTTATACTCCTGTCTAGTGGATCCCATAGCTCACTCATGTGCTTTAGCTGATTGTACAGATCCTGCCAGCTCCACGAGGTTAGTACGCCGCGCTTTTCCAGGGTCTCCTCAACTAGCTTCGCGAGGCTGGATAAGTCCCTGATCTCTTCTTCGCCAATAGGCTTTAACTCGACGCTGTAAGTAATTCTCTGCCTACCAACTACTGCCGTTTTGAGAGACGCGTAGATCGCCGTGACTATTTGCTTCTCGGTGTCCTCCTTAATCTTCTTGAGCCTGGACACTATAAACTCTAAGTATTCTTCGCCGAACTCCATGCGGAGTAACTCCTTGTTACTGTGCAACTCGCTGACAACTTTATAGAGTCTGAGCAGGCTCTTCAAGTACTCGAGGAGAGATTGAGCCTCAGAGCCTGTAATGCGCTTAAGGTTCTCGGGGTAGAATAGCCCGAGTTCTCTGGGATTTGCCTTGTAGTCTGGTAGCAGGAGCACGATGTTATTCCTAATGAGCACTACGTCTTCGAGTTCACTAGGCGGCTCGGTGAGCCCCAGGTATATGAATAACACGGGGTCTTGAGTTGACGCTAGTACTTCTCTCAACTGGCTCTCAATTTCGCTTACTCTACTTGTGACTATGGGTACTACTTGCTTGATTCTACGCCCCGGTTTAAATCCAGCTACATTAATGAACCTCTGCTCTAGAGTGAGCAGTGCTACTTCGTCTCCAGTTGAGAGATACCTTTCTCTCAGAAGCTTCTCTATATCCGGTACTAGGGCGTAGAATGGCCTGCCATCCACCTCGGCCAGGTAAGTCGAGGACTCCTTTAACTCGTTGAGGGCGTTTAACACGTCTGCGCAGGGTATAGTGCTGAATAATATTGGCTCGTAGAGTATGACCGATAGCTCCCTGACTTCTGGGTATAGCTTAGTCGAGGTCTTCATGCCGCGCCCTGGTATAGTGTACAGCCAAATAGTCTCGGCGAGAGCGCCCATTATAAAGTCCACTACGGCTTGTCTAGGTGCAGACTCAGTAGCCCACACGTAATTCTCAATTTTAGTAGCCCAGGGCTTCACGTCTTGCTCGTATATCCTCTGAAACTCGCTCTGGTACTGAGTTGAAAGACCCCTCAACAGCTCTGTTCTAAACTCCACTCTGTTTAGTGGTATAAGCCACGGCGTAATCAGCGCTACTGGCGAGTCTCTCCCGCGCCTCTGCTTAGACTCATAGATGTGCCTAATGAGCCGCGCTACATAGGCTAGTAGATACCTCGTAGTGCCCAGTCCCGGGATAGTACTAGCGATATTTACCAATACCTCTATAAACGCGGGGTGGAATGGATAGTACTCTAATACGAGCCTAGTGAATCCCGCTACATCGCCGTATTTAGCCTTAATAGACTCAAGTAGAGTAGAGTCTCCGTGGATCTTGCTCTCCACTTCGTATTTGACTAGTCTAGCGTTCTCAGCAACCTCTTTAGAGTAGGCGTTTTCGAAGAGCCTCTTCCTGAACACCTCGATTAGATCTCTCTTCTCCAGCGGAGTAATGTACTCGTGTTCTACTCTAGACAGCATTCCATCTATTTGCTCGACGTACTCGGGTTTCTGTATACCGGGGACTAGCCTGCCCTCTCTATACTCAGCTGGGAGGCTCACTACCAAGACGACGCCGGGAACTGCCCTGACCGCCTCGGCTAGGTTTCTAATGAATGAGATATATGATTTCTCGTAGTCAGTATACGTAGAGCTTATTCTAACAGCTAGCTCCATGTATTCTACTGCTTCATCTAGTAGTATTAGTACGCTTTTGCCGTGCAGAATTCTCACTAAGTCGTCTCTACGTGGCGCGTAGAAGCCCCTGTCACTAGCCTCTAGTTCTCTATATGCGCCGAGTAGGTATGCTAGCAGACCCCACGGAGTGTAGATTTTAACTCCGTCTATCTCTACTGGGTTATCTGGTGATGGAGCGAGTTGCCTGGTATCACCAACTAATGCTACTATCCTTATCACTCCATACCTTTCTCTTAGTAGGCCTAGAGCGTGCCTCAGCGCATATCTAACTCTCTCGTCGTCAATGTATCGCAGTACTTCCTCGACTCCCCCCTCGTTAAAGAGCTTTGCTAAGTGGTAGAGTGTTGCCAGTAGGTGTGTTTTACCACCGCCGATGTGGCTTGGAATAATGTAGACTCTGGAGTCTATGGGCTTCGTGGCCCCTCTCTCGTCGACGTATACACTAGTTAATCCAGCTAGCCCCCCGAAGACCTTTACAACGACCTGCTTTATTGCCTCACTGAAGTGTGTCCTCTTCAGGAACTCCCGTGGATCGTAGAGTGGGTTGGGTCTTAGTAACTGTGCACCTGAAGCCTTGTCTCTGAGCTCATTGTAGATGTAGATGTCTGCTAGGTTTACAGCCTCGACTAGCTCGCCCTCTAATACTTCGGGTCTAGGCCTTAAGACTCTCGTAAATGGCTTAGCGCTTTGCGAAGTCATGGAGACTCACACCCCTCCTACTCCTAGAAGCCTGCGCTCCAAGATACTCTAAGATGCGTGATGCAAGCTCGGCTTCTGAGTCTCCAACTAGAGTAGTCAGGGCTTTAGCTAGCTCAACTGCCTCGGAGACTAGTAGCGGGTTCGCCAAGTACACTCTCTCATAGTACTTCATAAACACCTCTCTAGGCTTCAACGCGTAGAGCATTAAGGCGTGAAGTGCGTGAACAGGGCTCTTGAAGGAGAGCGGGTTCTCAGGGTTAACGCCGTGCATTCTGAGCACTTCGGCTAATTCAGCCTCACTACTACTCTTCGCGGGCTCAATTAGCACATACGTCTTCCTACTAGCTACCTCTGTCTCTTCTTCTCTGCCATAGACTCTCAGTAAGCCCCGCCTCACTAGGTCATTTAGGGCTTTCTCCTTCTCTACTCCAATACCGTAGCTTAGTAGTATCAAGTCGCTACTACTGGCTAGTCTGCGGCCCTCCTCGCCGCGCGGGAATACCTTTTTGACTAGTAGGTAGAATATTGAGTCGCCATGTGCTAACACCGCGCCAGCTTCTTTAACGTAGGCTCTAGCCAGTATCTCGGAGGCCAGCTTGGCTATCTCCTCGGGGCTCAGCTCTCTACCAGCCCTGACGGCTCTACCCCTCCCCGCTAGTAGGCTCAATACCTTAGCGTAGGCCATGACGTAGACTGATACACCATACAGCTCCGAGACAACTCCCTTACTAGCCCTCGCGAGAGACTCCTCAACACTGCGCAGTGCCTTAGCGGCCTCCTCGACTAGCTCCTCGTACTTGACGGAAACATCTAGAAATACTAGCTCACTAATCCTCCTCCAGGCAACTACAATACTAGCAGTAATAGCCGCTTTACCCCTTGCAACAACGCTCTCCTCGCTCTCCGTGAGGACGGGGAACGCGGCGACCGGGTACAGCCCTCTACTCAAACCGGCCTCTAATAGCGCAGTCCAAGCCTCTGGCGAGCTCTGAGCGAAGTATGTAACTAGTAGTCCATTCTCGCTGAGCCTACTAACCATAGCTCTAAAACTAGCCTTAAGTAGCTCTCTATAAGCCCTCTCACACTCCTCGTCACTAGAGCCAATCTTAAAGTACTCACACCTACCAGTACTCAATGATACCTCGCGACTAGCAAACCACTCCCACTGAGTAGAAATTTCAACGCCACCCGGGAAGAATACATCCCCGTGGAACCTAGGCTTCAATGAAACCCCATCACTATCGCTTAGAGCCCTCTTCAGCCACACATAGTAGAAGTCGCTGAGCTCGGCGTAAGCCACGTCGTCCCTGTAAGGCGGGTCAGTAACAATAAGGTCGAACTTCTCGTCTCCAAGCTTACCCAGCGAAGTAGCATCATCAAGCAAAACCCTAACACGACTAGAACTACCAGAACCAGCATTAACCAGATATGACAAGCCTTCGATAATATTTTTGCTCATTGCTTTCCATGTACCTCTGTAATCTGAGAGCGGGTTGTATTCACCCCAGTTCCACACCATGGCTATGCCTCTCA
>JBMSAO010000009.1:0-22157 GCA_049414425.1 Desulfurococcaceae archaeon | reverse complement strand
TATTACATTGTGAAGAAGAAGTACACAATGAGCAGAGACTCCGCTCTAAGAGTAGTTGAGAGGGTAAGAGAGGAGTTCAAGAGCGAGCGGTTAATTACCGTTGACGGGGTCAAAGTGATCTCTAGAGACTACTGGGTGCTCGTGCGCCCAAGTGGAACTGAACCCCTTTTGAGAGTAATGCTCGAGGCTAAGAGCGAGGAGGTCGCTAAGAGTGTTCTCGAGAGAATTGAGAGCATTATTAGAGAGGTGAGCTCTCCGTGATGAGGTATTGGGGCCTAGACATACTAATGTGCTTGTACTGTAAGAGATTTCCACTAGAACTATACGTTATAGAAGAGGAGAAGCAGAACGTAGAAGTAACAGGCATTGAGACCCCTCTCTGTAAGAGTTTCTGTGGCTACTTGAGAGGAAACATACAGCAGGGCAAGACATATCCTTGTTACGAGTGCTTAAAAATAGCTATTAAGACAGCCTTGCTCTACTGCCCAGACTGTAAACACTGGTATCCAGTGAGAGACGGCGTTGTAGTAATGTTAGTGGACAGTAAGAGGAAACTGGATAAAGACAGAGAGTTCCTTGAGAAGTATAGAGAGAAAATACCAGAATTCATACTACGTGAAGGCAAGCCGGTAAACTTATCCCAGACCACCCAGCAACCTCACCAGTAAACTACTCTGAAACCACCTTAGATCAAGAGTATTGAGTGCGAGGCAATACGAAGTACAATCTATCTCTGCTACTACTTGATCTTTCACTCCGCAAGCGCCAGGGCTCTATTAGCTCCGCGGAGACTTTTATTCCTAATTAAAGTATTATTGAAGAAAACCTGTGTTTTTCTCTGTCTAACCGGCGTCGCACTAACGACTTCTACTGAGAGATTAATACATACAAATTGGCCGTTCACCCGAGAGTGGCTGTTCTTGGAAGGGTTGCAGTAGACGCAGGGCTAGGAGTATTATTGGTATGAGAGTTCACGAGATGCTTGAGTACGCGCACCACCACGGAGTCAAAGTCTTGTTTCTAGAGAACCCGGAGGTTCTGGGCAAGCTGAAGCTCCTCTGGGTTAGAATTGGCGATAGGGGTCACGAGAACTACAACTACAGGGTCTCAGTCTTCAGGAGCTCAGTCATCGAGATGATAGCGCTGAAGGCACCACTATACGGCATAGAAGTCAAGTACGTAGACCCAAAGGGGACAACAAGCTCCCGAGAACACGACGAGATTATGAAGAGGTTTAGACTAGACAGACACACGGCGTCAGCTTACCTTATAGCCCTAAAAGGGCTCAAACAACCCTAACCCACCTTATCTACAGAAACAGCCCCTTAGAGTTGCCTGTACTGGCTGTGGTGTTCAGTCACAGAGGAGGTATGAATACTTCTGCCTGCACCCACATCACTTCAGAGACTGTGACGCCGTGTGGGAGGTACACGTGGAGGGCATATGTTACAACGTAGTCTGGGAGGGGAATTCTGGGATATGTGTAGTAGCAGTACTCGTCCCAGCAAATAGTTACATTAAAGCTCCAGTAGAAGTACTTTCTGTACTCGTATCCATACTGCGCTATATGTATAAACGCGTAATCTGGTATTCCACGCGGACATGTACCTCGGAGACTGTGTAACCTGTACCTGCAAGGTATCCGACTCCATAACTACTGCACATACTTCTGTAGTAGTTGCTTCTAAGTAGCATACTAGTAATACTAATCGCTTCTGTTATAGGTAGAGCCATAGTCAGAGTAAACAGGTTTATCAAAATTACTCTAATATACCTCAAGACGCACACTCACTCCTCTCCTTGGCGAGAGAGGTTAAAAGAATTTCTGTAGTCTTTTCTCCTACTCTATGAGTAGAAGTGTGATAACTAGTAGTGAGACTAATATTATAGTAGTGTTCCAGAGCGGGCTTTCGCTTCTACATAGTCTAAGTGCTAGTTTGTATTTTACTAGTGGGTATAGTGGATACACGCCTCTAGTTGTGAGCGCGTCTAGCACTACGTGACTCAACCAGCCCACTATAAACGCTACTGTTAGTATTAACGCCTGTGGTGCCAGAGCGTAGAAGACCGCTCCGAGAAGCGCTGGGACTACAATATTGTGTAGCGTTTTTCTGTGTTTGAGCTTTAAGTCGAGATCTGGTAGCGTCGAGGAGAAGACCGCCACTACTATAAACGCATAGTAGAGCTGGAGGCTAGTAGTGGGGTAAATTCGGCTCTTGAGGAGCCAGAGTGCTAGCGTAAACGCGAAAAACATGTGTGTAATTTTCTTCAAGTCCCATACACCCAGCTCTACTAGCCCCTCTTGAGGGTGACCGCGCGGTCTGGGTAGCCAACTACAACTACGTCCACTAGGTCTTCGCCCGGAAAAATCCCCGTCTCTATAACGCCGTGTACTAGTTTAAGCCTCTCGTGCACACTCTTAGCGCTAGTTACGTGCCTGAGCGGCTTCAAGTCTATGATGTAATTGCCATTATCACTAATAACTGGACCATCTTTACCCGCACCAGTTCTAATTTGAGGCTCAAGGCCCAGTTTTCTCACTTCTCTCAGAACGTAGTTAACTGTCACGGGAACTACTTCTACTGGTATCGGCTTAGCGTAGAGGTACTCAACACTCGTATACTTCGTGTAGTCTACTACATATATTCTAGTACTAGCTGAGAGCGCGAGCGACTTCTCTCTGAGCAGTGCGCCTCCACGGCCCTTAACGAGGTCTAGTCTACTAGAAACCTCGTCAGCCCCGTCTACATAAACTTCTAGGTGCTCTAGAGTCTGTATGTCTAGTGGTCGCAGCCCGTACTTCTCATAGAGATAGAGAGCTGTGTCCACTGAAGATGCGTAAATACCTCTCTCTCTAATGTAGTCAATACACACGTCAATGAACACTTTAATAGTAGAGCCCGTGCCAAGTCCAATAAGCCTGGCACTACTGTAGCTCGTCCTTAGGATTCTACAGGCCTCAATAGCAGAAGTGAACTTACAGGCCTCAATACTACTCACTACGAGACCCCCTGATAAGTAACTCAGCGGTGAGGCGCTTTAAAGTCGCTGGAGCGGTGATTACTACTTAAAAATAGTGCTTTAGCTTTACTAATCCAAATTCAGTTACTACTTTCTTTCCGCCTTTACCTCTCTAACTACTCGCGGCACAATAGCTCTACAAGTCCTCGCGGTGAAGAAGCCGAGTATAGTAGCTATTGCGACTGTTACTAGTAGTCCCGTTGAGATGTAGAGGTACGCTGTTCTCTTCAACTCCTCCAGCTCAGCTCTCACTCTGTCAATATCTCTGAGCCTGTTTTCTAGCAAGTCTCTAGCGCTCTCGCAGTAAGCTAGTCTACTACTAGTCTCCTGGAGAGTGGCGTTTAAGTCGCGAAGCTCGGTAGTCAGGTCCGATACTTTGCCCTCCAGTTCCTTAACACGATTCCTGAGATCAACGATCTCATCTAGTAGCCTCCCACTCGGCAGTGGCGAGAGACTCGAGTAGGAGAGTACGAGAGACGTGAACTGAGACACGGTGAGCTCTAAGTCCGTCTCTCCAGTGTATTCTCCGTGAAAGACCGCAAAGCCTCTGCCACTATTTTCACTAGTATCAACAGGGCTGAAGAGGACTAGTAGAGAGCCGGGCTTAACTCGCCTGGTGAACAGCGTAAAGACCTCTCTTGCAAGCTTCTCGCCGACACCGCTAGTTATATTGAGAGCCTCGGCGACAATCGTGTGCGGCGCGTAGACAATGTACACTCTAGTACTCACATCACTAATAACTCTCTCGACTACTCTCCTCGTGGTCTCAATTGTCAAGTTCGCAATCCACTCTCTAGCTTCAAGCGGCAAGTTGACGTAGACTTCCCTGTACGCGTAGACGAGAACCCACGGAACCAGTAAAGCGCCCACTGGCTTAATGCCTGGAGATGCGAAGCCGCTGGTTCTCAGAGAGCCGGGAAAGAGTAGTTTAATAGTCCCGTTGAGCTCGTTAACTTCTAGTACATAGAAGGCTACGTAGTACTCACCACTAGCCAGACCCTCTAAGCCCTCTACTCGAATATGCTTTGGACCCGTAATCCTCGTCTTCGTGACATTAACAATAAAAGACACATTAAACCTCTCTAGCTTAATTGTCAACATGTCCCCTACCAGTTCAGTAGTAATACTAGTACTCAGCTCCCCCCAGAGAAGTGTCCCGTTAACTGGGACTTCTAGCACTACTGGCTTAATCGCGTTTATAGTTAAATTGTACCCGCTATTCACCGCTGTAATGTTCAACTCGGGATTAGCGAGCACCACATCTACTAGCGCTGCGTTACTCCACACTCTGCGAATTCTCTCCGTGTAATTACTCATTAACTCGTACTCTGGTGTAATAAGTAGCGATACTTCCTCTGGCTCCGGCCTCCTACCTAGTAATAGCCAGTAAGCGTAGTAGTCTGGATTTGCCGGGCCGTCTAGACCTAGTGGCAATATTTGAGCTGTTATATTTAGCTCTGAGAGAGTGCTATTAACGCTATTAAGACTCAAACCCGGCGTTACTACCACGACAATATAGTTTAACCTGCTCTGAGCGTATACACTGATGTCGAGTAGCTGTAGCACTAGTAGTACTACTAGTAGTACCATTGAGGCTCTCTTCACCTTCATGACCACTAATCACCAAGACTACGACTTAACCGCTGTTAAAGTATAAAAAGAGTGTACTTTTATGGTTTACGCTAACAAGGAGAACTGGTCTGTAGAAGGGCGTGTACTGTGCCTTCGAGGTTAACGGGCTCTGAGCTGGCTTTGAGGGTTCTCGAGGAGCTTTACGTCACCGCCTCTCGGGGCTCTAGTAGAGAGCTCGTAGAGCGAATTATACAGCTTAAAGAGAGCATTTTAAGCGAGAGGCCCGCTTCTATGGCTACTATTAATATGCTTAGGCAAGTGGGGCTCTACATTTTAGAGCGCGGCTTTAGCGGCGTAGACAGCTACATTTCAGAGCTTAAGGAGAAGTACATTAGAGCTCTGGAGAGAGCGTCTGAGATCGCGTCTAGGAGAATTGATAGTGGTGAGGTTTTACTGACAAACAGTAATAGTCTTGCTGCGAGAAAACTACTAGAACACCTCGCTAAGCAGGGTAAGAGCATTGAGCTCTACGTTACTGAGTCGCGACCAGGTAACGAGGGTTTACTAGTAGCAGAGTATGCTGAGAGTCTCGGCTTTAACGTGTACTTAGTAGTAGACTCCGCCGCGAGGTTTTTCATGAAGAAAGTCGACAAAGTGGTTGTTGGAACCGAGGCTGTGGCTTCTAATGGTGCTGTAGTCTCTAAAATAGGGACTAGCCTCGTAGCCCTAGTGGCTAAAGAAGCCCGTAAGAGGGTTTTCGTTATAGCCCCTACAGTCAAGTTCAGCCCCGAGACCTTTTATGGAGAGCTACTAAAACTCCCCGAGTACGACTGGGAACTACTCGTTGAGAGCGATAAAGCCGCTAGAATACCCGAGAACTACAGGGCACGCGTGCCAATATACGACATGACCCCACCAGAGTACATTGATGCTATTGTCACAGAGCACGGGCTTTTCGCGCCTCAAGCACTACCACTAGTTCTGAGCTTTATCGAGAGATCTGGACTTAACCTGACTGTGCCGCTGGAAGACGTGGTGAGTAGGCTGAGATCTCTACTAGGTGGCGCCCAGTGACTACGTATCCACAGAGACTACTGGAAATCGCCAATGGAATAAGAGATATGAGAATACGAGGCGCAGGGAGAATAGCGAGAGCAGCCGCCGAGGCTTTGAAAATAGCCGCGCTAGAATACAGCGGCGAGAGGGACTTAGTGGCCTATAAGAAGTACATGGTCAGTGTGGGCGAGCTAATAATATCAACGAGGCCCACTGCCGTTAGTCTACCCAACGCCGTCGTGTACGTTCTGAGCTCGCTCAGAGGCGCTCAGAGCTTTAGAGAGGCGCAGGAACGCCTAGTAGAGCGCGCTGAGAAATTTATATCTGAGTCTGAGGAGGCTACTCGGAGAATTAGTCAAATTGGAGCTAGAAGAATAAGAGAGAACTCTACTATACTAACTCACTGTCACAGCTCAGCCGCCGTGGGAGTCATTATTGAGGCTTACGAGCAGGGAAGAGTCGTGAAGGTCTACAGCACCGAGACCAGGCCAGCGTACCAGGGCAGAACAACCTTTGCCCAGTTGTCTAAGAGCGGGGTCCCCGTCATTCAAATTCCAGACAGCGCTGTGAGGTACGTGATCAATGAAGTGGACTACGTCGTAGTGGGCGCGGACACTGTTGCGAGTAATGGAGCTGTGGTGAATAAAATAGGTACTAGTCAAGTGGCTCTCGCAGCTAAAGAGGCGAGGACTAGAGTCTACGTCGCCGCCGAGTCTTACAAGTTCTCACCACTCACGCTAATAGGCGAGCTCGTGACAATAGAGTTCAGATCTCCCGAGGAGGTGGTCCCGCGAGAGTGGCTTGAAAAGCACCCCCGTGTAAAAGTACTAAACCCCGTTTTCGACGTAACGCCTCCAGAGTACATAGACGCTATTATAACAGAACACGGTGTTATACCACCACAGGCGGCTGTGTTGATTCTAATTGAGAAACTAGGCTGGGCTCTCGAAGTACTACACGCTAGCGAGGGGAGGTTAGATTTAAATAAGATTGTAGCGTTATAGAGAGTGGTGTAATGTTGTCTTCTAGAAGTAGTCGAGTTGACGTTGACAGAATTAAGCGGGAACTCGTAGCCCTAATCGACGAGAACAGAGAAGTTATTTACAAAATAGCCTTTTACTCGAGACCCGAAGTTCAGAGTATTATGGACAGAGTTATCGAGGCGTGGGAGCATAATAATAGGCAGGGCGAACCTATTGACTATGCCACTCTGGAAGAACTCGAAGTACTCTATAGAGTGGCAAAAGAGATCTCAAAGAAAAAACCCAGTGAGCTGTGGGCAGAGTACTGGCGTGCGAGTATGAGTAAATAGCTACGCTTGCTTTGAGACCAGCTACTAGGCTTTTTACCCCTTATTACCTTACATGCTTAATATACAAGATGATAGTACTATTCACAAGGTGCTATTGCGCAGTAGAGGGGTACTAGAATTGACTGGCTCCGAGGACTTAAAGAGGAGAATTATTGAAGTCCTAGAGACTATTATTGACCCCGAAGTGGGTATAGATATCTACAACTTAGGCTTAGTGTACGATATAGAGATTATAGACGAGAAGAGAGTTAAAATAAAAATGGGACTAACTACGCCTCTCTGCCCACTCGCTTATACTATTCCACTAATGATTATTGAACAGCTTAAAGAGAGATTAAATATCGACGCCGACGTCGACCTAGTCCACGACCCCCCGTGGACGCCTCTCAGAATGACTGAGAAGGGTAGGAGGCTCTTTAAAGAGAGGTTTGGCTATGACATCGTCGCAATGTATATGGAGTCTACGCGCGCAGATAGAGAGTAGCGGGCGAAACCGCCTTGAGTTGGAGTATACTTAAGCTTCTAAGAGAGAACCCAGACGTCCTTAAAGAACACGTGAGAAAGAGATTTATGGACACGAGTATCGTAGATAGAGCTTACGAGCTGGACTTGAAGTGGCGTAAAAAGCTAGCAGAAGTCCAGGAGCTCAGGCACAAACACAACATCATTAGTCGCGAAATAGCTAAGCTCGCTGACCCTGAGAGAGAGGCTAAGTTGAGTGAGGCGCGGAGACTACTCGAAGAGCTTGCAAAGGCTGAGGAGGAGCTAAAGCTCCTCGAAGAGGAGAGGGAGAAGGCTCTTCTCAGCCTGCCGAATATTGTGCACGAGAGCGTCCCCATAGGCCCCGACGACTCGTACAATGTTCCGATTAGATTCTGGGGTAAACCCAAGGTCTGGGTAGGCTATATTGAGCAGTTTAAGAATCAGACTGAGAAGTACGAACTTAAAGTAGACTACGAGGTCATTGAGTGGAAGCCTATTGGCCACGCCGACTTCATGGAGAACGTGCTTAAACTCGGCAATACAATTAAAGCCGCCGAAGTCGCCGGTAGCAGGTTCTACTACTTATTCGACGACATAGTCTTCCTCGACATGGCACTACTAATGTGTGCTATTGACTATCTATTTAAGAAGGGCTACAGGCTAGTCATACCCCCCTACATGCTGAGGTACAAGATAATATCTGGAGTTATCGACTTCGCCGCGTTTCAAGACGCCATATATAAGATCGAGGGAGAGGACCTCTACTTAATAGCTACTGCTGAGCACTCGCTAGCCGCTCTGCACGCGGGTGAGGATATACCAGAAGAAGAACTGCCACTAAAATACGCTGGAGTGTCGCCGTGCTTCAGGAAAGAGGCTGGAGCGGGCTCTAAGGACTTAAAGGGGATTTTCAGAGTACACCAGTTCCACAAAGTAGAGCAATACGTGTTCGCGAAGCCCGAGGAGAGCTGGGACATAATGGAGGAGTTAATATCTAACGCCGAGGAGCTGTTCAGGGGGCTCGAGCTTCCCTACAGAGTCGTGAATATAGCTAGTGGAGATCTCGGCGCACCGGCCGCTAAGAAGTATGATTTAGAGGTCTGGATGCCCGCGCAGGGACTCTACAGGGAGATGGTTAGTTGTAGCAATACAACTGACTGGCAGAGCTACAGGCTGAAAATAAGACTAGTAAGGAGGAGAGGCATGGTTAAAGAGTACGTTCACACACTCAACAGCACGGCTATAGCTAGTACTAGAACTATTACTACTATACTCGAGAACTTCCAAAACCCCGACGGCACTATCACTATACCTAAAGTCCTGAGGAAGTACTTGGAGGTCTTTGACAAGGCGCCTAGAGACTACATACACCCATACAAGAAAGAACGCGTAAAGAACTAGAGTAGGTAAGCATTGAGCCTCTCACGCCCCTCGTAGACCCCCATCTTTTAAGCTGATTTCTCGAAATAGCCTCCTAGAGGTGGTTTTGTGGCTACTGAAGACATTACTAAGGTTATTGTTGAACTCCACTTAGACCTGAGCGAGGAGAGCGATGAGGCTCTGAGAGTTGCTTTTAGTGTAGCTGAGGAGCTACTTGATGAGTACAACATCTGGGTTGAAGTTATACCAGTACACGTGTGGTTTACAGATCCTATTGAGCAGAGCGCGCTAGACCTCCCAAAGATCTTTATAAACGGCAGGCTCAGGTTCATTGGGAGAGCTCCTCGTAGAGACGAGTTAATAAAGGCTATACTAGAACACGTGAATCTGCCTCCGCGCAGAGCTAACGCGTGGGAGGCTGTACCCACGAGGACATTTGACGGGGGCTTACCGCAAGTAGCTGAGACCTAGTATAAAGCTTATAAGGGGCTAATACAAAAGAAAACACTGCAGAGCGCCCCCACTACTCAATAAGGAGAGTAGTACTACACGTAGTTGCAGTTGTACTCTCAGCCAGCTACCTCCGCACTCTAACTACTGCGAGCAGAGCTCAGAGCTCCACTAGTAGCAGAGACGTGGCCGCACACTTAAGGCATTACTAGAGAGTTGAGCTCTCTCATTGAGTAGTGGGGGCGCGATGAAGCACTCTATCTCTCTCTATAAGCCACTCTGTGACGTCTTCGTGAGCTCTATAAACAGACTCGACTAAGTCATTACTAGCTAGGTAGTGTAGAAGGTATACTGAGAGAAAGTAGTCTCCAGCTCCAGTCTTCTCTCTAGCCACGTATTCAACGTCTACTACTACGTCTCTCACTAAGCCGCCGTAGGCCACTGTGACTTCTCCAAGACCCCTAGTAACCAGAATTACCACTCTACTAGTCCTCGTAATAGCGCTAAGACCTCTCTGCAAACTAGTCTCCCCGAGACTCCTAACTAGGCACTCGGCCTCCTCCACATCAGCGTGAACTACATCTACTAATCTGAGGGCGTCTAAGGCTTCACTATTGGGGGCTAGAACCACGTCCCCGCTACTAGTAACACTCCTCACAAGCCCCTGCAGGTCTAGCGCGACTACTTCAGATTTAGTCCTGAGTACTCTGAGCAGTGAAACCCCTACTTCACCTATAACCGGGTTTGCGATTACGTAGCAGGGGTCTTGGTGCGTGTTCCAGGGATATATCGGCGGGGTCTTCTCGAGGAGCTTCAGAGACCTCTTCTCACTAGTGTAATTAAGCACGAAGATATTAGTTCTAGTTGAGTACTGTAGCCTAGTAATGTACCCGGCTATGGGGTGACTCACTAGTTTAGGGCTCATCACTGAGTATACTTCGAGTTGCACTCCGCGTCGTAGTAGTGGTATAGCCGAGTAGTAAACGCCCCCGCCATGTAAAGTCCTAAGCGTCTCGCCTGCTATAATTACATCTATTGTTGGGTTGCCGTAGAGACAGAATCTCAGAGTCTCATCCTGCCTTACAGCGGAATTAATCCTCCTCTCTCAGCTTCTCCGCTAACTTAGTCGCTCTCTTCTTTAATCCGAGTAGGTGATAGCCTTTTAAGTGGTTTATTAAGTCCTCCACACTGTAGAAAAAGGCGTTTTCATAGGTGTAGTTAGAGGGGGGCTTCTCGCCGAGGCACCTTGAGGCCGCGTGAATACATATAGGGCAGGCTATAAGCCCCGTGATCCTGTCTCTACAGGTCCTGAACTTTATGCCCTCAACGTCGACCTCGAAGACCTCCCACTTAGGCTCCCACGTGTAAGTCACTGAACTAGCACCTCAGCCGGTTGATCCCTCTTCACCGCTCTGCGACCTAAAACCTCATCACTCTCTTTACATACCTCTCGTAGTCTCTCAGCACGTTATATATTGTAGTGGCCTTATTAATGAGTTGCACTAGTTCGTAGTCTCTCATACTCGTAAACTGTTTTAGAAATGCCCGCGTGTACTTACTGAGTAGTTCTAGTTCCTGTGCAACTGACTCTGCATGGCGAATACTCAATTCTCATCACGGGGGAGCAGTCACGATAACAGACTTATCGTAGTCTCTCAGATTAAATGTGTTGGTGTTTAATTTGACAATATTGTAGTTCTTAACGTGCTTTAAGAACTCCTCTACGGGCTTGAGTGGCAGTGTGCAACCAGTCACCCAGTAGTGAATAGGCATGACGTTTCTAGGCGTAGTCAATTCTACTATTCTCCACGCTTCTTCAGGCTCAACTGTAAATGTCCCGCCAACGGGGACTATTAAGAGGTCCACTCCGCGGAGTCTAGAGAGCACGGGTTCTTCTGGTATGTCACCTACGTCTCCGAGGTGGGCTACTCTGACATCACCAGCTGTGACTACGTAGACCGCGCTTTCACCTCTCCTTCTCCCCCTCAACTTGTCGTGAAAAGTCCTCAGCCCCACTACTCCTATGTTGTCTACTACTGACTCGCCGTAGAACATCTTGAAGACCCTACTAGTCTTCTTAGCGACAACGCTCACGGCATTGTGGTCGAAGTGATCGTGAGATACGAGTATCAGGTCTCCCTGAATACTCGGCTTCTTCAAGCCGAGACTGACACCATCATGGGGATCAAAGACCACGACATAGCCGTTTACACTGAGAGAAACACATGCGTGCCCGTGCCAAGTTACCTGCAATATTCCACCTAGGCACTTAATATTCCGGGGCCCAGTATATAGATTTTTCTGTCAGCGCGGTGTCTCCAGTGCAGAGCACTCACATTATCGGCGTTATAGCCGCACTACTCGCGCTACTACCGCAAATAACTGTGTACGTATTCTACGCGCTCCTCGTCATTAAGAGTAGAGGTAAGAGCGGAAAGCCTGTGTATGCTACGGGGGCGGCTCACGACATATCTTTTATTATCCCCGTGAGGAGAGAGCCCGTAGAGTACCTTGAGAGGGCTATTAGGCGCATATGCGAGACGAATATTCCAGGCTACGAGATAATTGTGGTGTCTGATGACGACGAGGAGTCTAAAAGCACTATATTAGAAGTCGTAGAGAAGCTACGGAGAGCCGGCTGCAGTGTGTGGTTTATATGGAGGAGTGTGCCTCGAGGTGCGAGGTCTGGTGCTCTTAATACTGGTCTCTTCGCCTCCAAGAACCCTTATGTATACGTAGTAGACGTAGACACGTACCCCGATAAGTGCTTTCTAGACGTAGCCACTGCTATACTAGAGTCTAGTAGCGAGTACGCAGCCGTTGTTGGTAAGTGGGAGCCTCTAAACTACGAGAGTAGACTGAGCGCGGCGCTTGCCGCGGCCTTAAAGTACATGGCCGGCGTGCTCTACAGAGCACGCAGTAGACTTGGCCTCTACACTTACCCACTCGGAACCGGCACTCTCTTCAAGTCTGATCTCTTAAAGGAAGTTCTAGGTGGCTGGGATGAGGAGAGAGTGCAAGACGACATGGAGATCGGCGCGAGAATAATGAGTTTGGGGTTGAGAGTAGCTTACATAGACGAGTGTGCTGTACACGTCGAGAACCCCTCTACTTACAAGGCTTTTAGAGTGCAACAGTACAGGTGGGCTTATGGTGCTCTAGACACGGCTGTAACGAGGTTTAGGCATATATTTCGCTCCAAATACCCCCTACTACTAAGACTCGAAGCGTACGCTTACCTCCTCCAGTATATACCACAGGTTCTCGTCTTCACTGGTAGCCTAACACTAGCACTACTAGAACTCCTAGAGCCGCGTGACTATTTAGTTGCTCTCTACCCACTAGTAGTACTCTACGTGGTGGCTACTGCCTTCAACTCTCTGGCACTCTACAGATATATTGGCGACGTCTCCGAGTCCCCGTGGGGTAGGTTAACACTTATGGGGAGACTAGCCGCCGTAACGAACGTCGTCTCGCTCTACACTCTCCTGGGCACAGTGAGAGCCCTCCTCAGACTCAGAACTGGGTTTAAGAGAACTCCTAAAGGCTCTTACCAGTTAGTGTACACTAAGCTAAGAGCCCCCTGGGAGCTTCTGCTAGGACTTCTCTTCGCTGTTTCTGGTATACTCGCACTAGTAAGTGGAGCTCCGTTAACAGCCCTTTTCCTACTACTACACGCCGCCTCCTACACGTATGTCCTAGTGAGATTCCCCAGAGACGTCTTCTACGAGTAGGGGGCCAGCTCTTTCTGGGCAACTGCTTTAAAAACTTGTATAGTGTATAGTGCTATAAGGGGTGTCTGAAGAGGTGCTTACATACGCGACTAGTTACCTCAGCGAAGAAGAAGTCTTGGCTATGCTACGACCGTACACTAGAGCGTGGTTTAAGTCCAAGTACGAGGAGATGACGCCTGTTCAGAGGAAGACTATACCGCTAGTTAAGCGCGGAGCTAACGTACTCGTGTCTAGCCCTACCGGTACTGGCAAAACCCTCGCAGTCTTTCTAGGGATTATTGATAACCTCTACGAGTACTACGAGAAGAACGGGTCTCTGCCGAGCGGAGTCTACGTCGTGTATGTGAGCCCGCTAAGAGCCCTCAACAATGACATGAAGAGAAACCTCCACGAGCCCGTTTCGGGGATTCCCGAGACTGCCCGTAAAATGGGAGTGGAGCTCCCCGAGATAAGAATCGCTGTGAGAACGAGTGATACGAGTCCGCACGAGAAACAGAAAATGGCGAGAAACCCGCCACACATACTAATTACTACGCCCGAAAGCCTCGCCCTCGCACTCAACGCTCCCAGGTTCAGAGAGGCTCTCAGAAATGTACACGTAGTCGTGGTAGACGAGATCCACGAACTGGCTTCTAGTAAGCGCGGGAGTTACTTAGCTCTCAGTATCGAGAGACTTGAAAACCTCGCTCAGAGACCACTCCAGAGAATTGGGCTGAGCGCTACTATAGCGCCTCTCGAAGAAGTCGCGCTCTTCCTTGTTGGCTATAGAGATAGTGGAGAGCCGAGAGACTGCGTAATTGTCGACGCTAGATTTGATAAGAAGATGGATATTCGCGTTAAAGTGCCAATTGTAGACATTGTGCACACCCCCGCTGACGTGATTAACGAGGCCATATACAGGAGCGTTATTGACCTCGTAGAGAAGCACAGAGCTACACTAATATTTACAAACACGAGGAGCTCCACGGAGAGAGTTGTTTTTAAACTGAGAAAAATCATGGAGAGGGAGAAGATACTGGACGTCGACGAGATCGAGGCTCACCACAGTAGTTTAAGCAGAGATCTCAGGCTGGAAATAGAGGAGAAGTTGAAGAGAGGTCAGCTCAGAGCCGTAGTGTGCTCTACTTCGCTAGAGCTGGGAATAGACGTCGGCTACATAGATCTAGTTGTGCTACTTAGTAGCCCAAGGAGCACTACCAGGCTACTTCAGAGAGTGGGCAGGTCTGGACACCACATTAGAGAAGTGAGTAAGGGCTATGTAATAGCTGTTGATAGAGACGACCTCGTCGAGTGCGCTGTTCTCTGCAAGCTAGCAATGGAGAAGAAAATAGATAAAATAAGAATACCCAAAAACCCCCTTGACGTGTTAGCACAACACCTCGTTGGATTAGCCCTCGAGGACAAGTGGCGAATTGAAGACGCGTACAGGCTAGTTAAGAGAACGTATAGTTTCCACACGCTGAGCTACGAAGACTTCTTAAACACGCTACGATACCTAGCGGGTAAGCTCGGCGACTTCTACGAGAACCAGCGCGTGTACTCCAAGATCTGGCTAGACGAGGAGGAGGGGTTATTAGGCAAGAAGAAGTCGACTAGAATAATCTACTACTTGAATAGCGGTGTCATACCAGACGAGAGCAAGGTAAAAGTGTTCACTGCTGATGAGAATTACGTGGGGGATCTCGAAGAGGGGTTCGCGGAGTACCTGACACCCGGAGACCTCTTCGTGCTTGGTGGTCGCGTATACGAGTTCCTGCACAGCAGGGGCTTTGTAGCTGTCGTGAGGAGAGCTGATGGACAGAGACCCACTGTGCCCACGTGGTTTAGTGAAATGCTCCCACTCTCATACGACTCGGCTATTGAAGTTGGCAAGTTCCGGAGGCTAGTAGCCGAGATGCTGAGAGAGAGGGGATTTAGTGAGACTGTAGAGTACTTGATTAGAGAGTACAGGCTGGAGAGGCACGCTGCTGAAGCTATACGTGAGTACATACTGGAGCAGATGGAGTACACGGGTGGACTCGTCCCCTCAGACAAGCTCATTTTAATTGAAGTCTTCGACGAGGACACTAGGAGAAACGTAATTGTGCACTCGCTGTTCGGGAGGAAGGCCAACGAGGCCCTAGCCAGACTCTACGCCTACGTAGTCGGCTCTGAGCTGGGCGTTAACGTCAGGATTACTGTGACAGATAACGGCTTCATGTTAACTCTGCCCGAGAGAATTGACGCCGACTACTTGAAGTTATTCTACTCCATACCAGTTGACAACGCATGGGATATACTAGTGAGAGTTGTCAGGAAAACTGACCTCATAAAGAGGAGGTTTAGACACGTAGCTGTGAGGAGTTTTATGCTACTTAGACGCTACAGGGACACTGAGAAATCTCTACACAAACTACAGGTAAACGCTGAAGAGCTCTTAAAGGCTGTTGAAGAGATCAAGGACTTCCCCGTGTTGAAGGAGACTTACAGGGAGATATTAATGGACTACGTGCACATAGACGAGGCCGTGGAGGTTTTGAGGGCTGTTCAGAGAGGCGATATAGAGGTCAAGCTCATAGGGCCTCTCGACGTGCCCTCACCATTTGCGCACCACATAGTCGTGCACGGCTACAGCGACGTCGTATTAATGGAGGATATGAGGAGACTGCTCGCTAAACTACACGACATGGTCGTCGAGAGAATTAAGTCGAGGCTCGCTACTGCTTCCCAGCCCGCTCAGAGCTAGACTCGCTACTAGGCTTGCTCTTCTCGACGCTGAGGACGCTGTGCAACCTCTTCTCACTTATATTGAAAACAGCTCTGGCTATTTCCCACACGTACTTGTCACTAGGTGTTGCCTTGGAGAATCCCAGTCTTATCACCAGGGCCTTCTTGTAGGCTTCTTTGACCTCTCTGCTCCTCACTTCACCCCTGTATATAGCCTCTGCTAGTCTCAAGCCTATGTAGAACTTCACGTAGTTGACTACTGCTCTCTCCTCCTCCGGTATAGCCTTGAGAACTCCCTGAAGTACATCTCTGAACTCGTCTTCGCTAATAAAGCCTAGTACTAGTTTAGTTAGTGGTATTCGGAGGAGCCTCGCTACTGTATTACTGTCTACTACTCCTGTAGGGGATAGCGAGCGCAATTTCTCTCTTGCCTCTTCATAGTTACCACTCATAATACTGCTCAGGGCGCTCTCGAGCGCCTCTTCTATGTAGAACACTTTTGAGTGTAGTTCGGGGTGTTCTTCGTCTAGCTTAAGCCCGTACTTACTAATAACATACAGTGTAGTCATTTCCTTATCGAATATATCAGGAGGAGTGGCTCTGCCCCTTATTGGCTGAAGGCCGTGCTCTATGTACGCCTTTCTCAAAATCTCCACTGCTGATGCCCTGTCTAACTCGTCTATTCGCCTCGTAAACTCGCTCAGTAGTTTAACTGCTACTTGAATCCTCTTCTTGTAGGGCGATTTCACGCTTCTCCGCCTCGAGTAGCCTCTTGATAATTCTCTTTAACCTCAAATCCAGACTAGTCCTCCCAGTGAACACAAAGAACTTACCACTCCTCCTGCTAAAAACCACCTTTATTGAGGGGATGTTGGCCACGTTCCTCTCAAGCCTCATAAAAACCTCGAACTCGCCTCTCCGCGCTTTGATCTCGCAGTGGGCTACGTAAAAGCCCTCTCTCCTCAAGTACGCCACAACTCTCTCCACAATATACTTAACTGTCTCGGGCTTCAAGCCGCTATCTCCAAGAAAACTTCACTCTAACATAGCCCAGAGACTCGAGCATTTCGAGTATCCAGCCGGCTAGTTGAGTAATGAGTATTTTCTTCACGAGGTCGCAACTAGCCTCGTGACTGTGAATTTCGCTGAAAACTCTCAGCGCCAAGTCGCAGTCTACTAGACTACCGTACCTTTCCTCCACTATACTAATAAAGTCTGAGAACCTCGACAGCACACCTCTCTCTACTAGTTCTTTCACTTCTAGTAAGAAGTCTGAACTCGGAATTAGCTTACTGCAGTCTAAATCGCTCTCTCTACACTTCTTCATGTAGTCTACTAGTAGTCTATAGTTCTCGACGAGCTTACCTGTGGATAAAAATGGCTTCTCACTACTAGCGCCCACGAGAGACCACTACTTTATGATCTCTGCTAGCTTAGACTTTATTTCTGCTCTGTACTTGTCCTCCACGTTCTCGTAGAGCACCTTGACAGCTCCGAGGAGGTCGCTTATTATTATAGACATCGCCTGGTCCTTCTCGTAGGGGGCCAGCGACTCGATCGCTTTTAGCAAGACCTCGTCACTGGGGTGAGCAGACCTCTTAATGTACTTCCTGACCGCTGTGGGTGTCACTCCTAGTATTTTCGCTAGCTCCGTTAAACTCCTCGTACTGAGCATTAACTCTATTAACTTGTATCTAGCCTCTTTACTCACCCAGTGAACTGGAAACTTACTCGTGGACTGCCTAGTCGTGGACACTTCTATCACCAAGAGTTTATTCAAAAGCTACTTAACTAGCTGGGAGTTTATAAGATTGATGCAGAGAGGTGTTTTGTCAGAGTGTGGTAGCTAGTGAGGCGGAAATCTATTGTATACAGTGGTAGTGCAGTAGAGGTTGTTGAGTACCCTGCTGTAGTAATATCTGGAGATATTCTAGCTAAAACTCTCTACGTTTACCTAGGAGACCTCGAGAAAGCTCTATACTCGGGGTTAATTCCCCTGACCAAGCCAGTTGTGCTCGGGTCTACTGGTGTCGTCAGGGTAATTGAGGTCTTGAGCGACAGGACCGAGTACACAGGCAAATACTACACTGTCACGCCACTGGGTAAGTGGGGGATACTAAGTGTTACTACTAACGGGATACTCTCAAATTACGCCTCTCTAGACGACTCCTACCTCGAGGAGAAGCTGACTTCACCACAACCCCACGACGCTCTAAGACCGCTCTTAAACCACGTAGTGAGCTTGGCTTCCAAGTGTGAGGAGCCCGTTCTCGTTGAGGGCTGCGGCCTCGTGGGGGTCTCCCTGGGAACCCTCCTGGGAGAGGCTAATTTAGAGGTGCAATTATACTGTGAGACCGATAAGAGAAACGCATACACACTAGGACTCGACCCCATATCTCACACTAGTAATTTGAGTAAGAAGTGGAGAACTGTAGTTGTAACTAGTCTGAACGCGGCCTCGAAGTACAGAGTTATGCGCGAACTAGAATACAGCAACTTAGTAATCTCGGCATTCTCGCTAACTGAGTGGATTCCTGTCAGGAGAAACTACACTACTAGAGTCAGCGTTGTGGGTGTTGAGAGAGTTGTTGAAGTAGAGGAGCTCGCCTGGAAGAGTAAAAAAGTGCTGTACAGGCTGAGCAGAGCTATTAAAGTCGTCAGAGCTGGCGACTTAGACTCCGCGAAAGGGCTTATACCACCACGCGGGCTAGGAACTGTGGTTGCTCTTGACTAGCCACTTCTTATTAGCGCCGCGAGTCTCCTCACGCCTTCAACTATTTGTTCGTGTGTCGGGTAGCTGAAACTTATCCTCATACTATTAGCTCCTCGACCATCTACGTGAAAGCTACCCCCGGGCACGTAGGCAACTCCGTACTTCTCAATGGCTACTGGGAGTAGCTTGCCCGCGTCAAACCCCTCTTTGTGCACGTATGCAAACACGAAGAGACCTCCCACAGGCTTAGAATACCACGTGTACTCGGGGAACTCCTCGCCAATGACTTTGAGCATTAAGTCTCTCTTAGCCTTATAGTGTGGTGTTGCGTGGGAAATAACTCTGTCTACAACACCTCTCTTCATGGCCTCTGCTACAATGTACTGTGTTAGGGTCGGCGAGTGCAAGTCTACGTACTGTTTAATGAGCTCAATTCTCCTAATTAAGTCGCTGGGGCCTACTATCCAGCCTATTCTCAGCCCCGGCGCGAGTATCTTGCTAATAGTGCTCACGTATATTACTCTCTCCTCCTCGTCCATGGCCTTGAGAACAGTTTTGTCTACGCTCTCGTCGAAGACGAGGTAGCTGTAGGGGTCGTCTTCTACTACTAGTATATCGTACTTCGAGGCTATTTCTAGTAGGTGTTTTTTGCGCTCTTTAATAAGCGTGACGCCGGAGGGGTTCTGGGCAATTGGCACTGTGTATATGAACTTTACTCTTCTCCGCTCCTCCTCGGGCATGGACTTCAACTTCTCTTCTAGTAGGTGAGTTTTCATGCCTGAGTCGTCTATGTCTACTCCCACTAGTCTCGCGCCGACACTCCTGAATACTCCTATAGCCGCCAAGTAAGAGGGGTTCTCAGTTATAACTATGTCTCCCGGGTCGAGCATCGTCCTCGCTATGAGGTCTATAGCTAACTGACTACCAGTAGTTATAATAATGTTCTCGGGGCCGCACTTAACCCCCTTTCTGGTTGCCAAGTAGCTACATACAGTCTCTCTTACCTCCTTAACACCCTTAGTCTCGCTGTACTGTAGGGCGTCGTCGCCGTAGACCTCAATGACCTCTCTCGCTATTTCAGCGAGTTCAGCTCTGGGGAAGAGAGCTGGGTCCGGTATACCCCCCGCGAAGCTAATGACGTTTCTCCTCGCCTTGATAATGGCTAGGAGCTCTCTTATTTCAGAGGCCTTAATACTCCTCGCGAGATTACTATAGTACTTGGAGTAATTGAGCACGCTTACACCGAGTATACTTGATTGGTATATACGGTATATAAGCGTTTATATGAGTGCGGAGAGCTATGGAGATCAATGTAGTCAGGAAGAGAGTGTCCAGGGTATTGTCGCGAACGGCCTACATTTACCCCAGTACTTACAGCGCCATGCTCTCCGGGCTAGCCCCCGACATCGTTTACACGCTGGTGAATAAGTACGAGGAGGTCTACCTCGAGCGGTTTTGCTGCAAGAGCCTCTACGGACCGGAAGAGGAGCCCCGTAGCCTAGAGACCGGGAGCAGACTGAGGGACTTTCCACTAATACTGACATCTCTACACTACGAGCTCGACGCCGTTAACTTAGCTAGGCTCCTACTAGCAGGTGGAGTAGAAGTGCTCTCTCGTGAGAGGAGGAGACACGTGGTTGTAGCGGGAGGCCCAGTAGTGATGGATAACCCGATTCCCTACAGTGACCTAGTAGACGCCTTCATTATCGGCGAGGCCGAGGCAACTCTTCCGAGAGCTGTCGAGTTGTGGCTTGAGTATGGAGACGACAAGAAGAGGTTTCTCGAAGCGCTCTCAGAACTCAGCTACGTCTACGTGCCAGGGTTGACGAGTAGTGCTGTCGTAAAGGAGTACGTGAGGGACTTTAACTCCGCGCCGTATCCAGTGAGGCAAGTCGAGAACACTGAAGTCGAGCCCGTTTACGGTAGGGGGTTTAAGCTGGAAGTCAATAGAGGCTGCCTCTTTCACTGTAGTTTCTGCATTGAGACACGCGTTTTTCAACCCTACCGTGAGCGCGACCTAGGCGCTCTCAAGGCTATAATTGAGGAGGGCTTGAAGTACACTATTAGCGGTAAGAGAGTTATACTCTACTCGCTCTCATACCCCGTGACCGGGGCGCACGTTAAGCTCTTAGAGTACCTCGCGAGTGAGGGGTTCACTGCGTCGCTACCGTCTCTCAGGCTGAGTGCTAGGCTGGTAGAGTCACTAGATCTCATCAAGCAGTTGGGGCAGAGAACACTAACAGTCGCCCCCGAGTCCTTTTCGAGGATACTACACAGTGTCTTCTTCAAGTACACCGGGCTCGTGGACTACGTGCTGGAAGTCATTAAGAGCCTATTAGACGCGGGCTTCAACTTGAAACTCTACTTGATATACGGGGTTAAGGGCGTTGAGGCCGAGGAGTTCTCCCGCGACGCGGAGACGCTTCAAGGAGTAGTGAGGTACGCGAAGAGTAGGGGTAGGAGGGTCTCAGTTGCACTCAACCCACTCGTCCCCAAACCCCGTACGGTGTTTCAGTGGGTGGGTATGCCTAGTAGAGAGGTCTTGGAGTCGCAGTTGAGAGCGTATAGGAGTAGGCTACGAGGAGTCGTCGAGGCGAGACCCTACGACATAGACCTCGCTATTGTCCAGGCTCAGCTGGCACTCGCACCGAGGCCTATGGGCAAGCTAATACTGCTGTGGGCTACACACGGAGGCGGGCTCTCGGGCTGGAGGAGGGCTATGAGAGAGCTGAGTGGCGAGTTTACAGTGGACTATGTCTTCACCGGCTACAGATACGAAGAGGAGCTCTCGTGGAGTTTTATTAAACTCGACGACGTCTCAGAGAGAGTTACTCGCAGCCAGTACGAGGCCTTCAAGAGGCTAGTGGGGATTGGAGGAACTAGGAGGGCCTAAAGACACCTACTCGCGAGGTCTCGGCGACTCGCTGGAGAGCACTGGTCTAAATGCTATTCCGTAGTAGACTAGGCCCGTTTCGCCCTCTTCACGTATTCTCCTGATAACGGGCTCCATTAGCATTCCAGGTTTCAGCTCGCTGGGCAACACGTCTGTTAGTGGGGCTAGTATCCTGGCTTTGTTCTCTAAAGTCTCGAGTATACCTATAATTAGTGGTCTGCGAGCCTCAAACCCCTCCATGACGCTGTATATTACTGTCCAGGTTAGTAGGCGCGCCTTCTCGTTTATCAGCTCTACTTGCTCTACTTCTCTAGACCCGCAGTGCCTACACATACTAGCTGGTGGGTAAAGTGCTACGCCGCACTTCTTGCACTTAGTCGCTACTAGCTTGTATCTGTGAATTCTCGCTCTCCAGAAGGGTGGTATACTGATTCTCACAGCCCACCACCCGCTACTCGATCCTGTGTACTAGTCCGCGGTATTTAGCATACAGGCTGTAGTTAATTAAGTGTCTTCTCTTCAAGTAGTCCTCTACCGTGGGGGCTCTGTACTTCTTCTCCTCTACTCTCTCTGTCACTACTATACTAAACGCGTCTGAGCCCGCGCCACTGCCGAAGGGAGCTACTAGTATCCTCTGCCCGGGCTTAGCTAGTTCTAGAACGCGGGCTAGTCCTATTAGCGCTGAGGAGTTGTAGCTGTTGCCTATATACGGCGTTACGAGCCCCGGTGGCACCTTCTCCTTGGGAAAGCCGAGCATGCGCGCAACTCTCAGCGGGAAAGTCCCGTTCGGCTGGTGGAAGACAGCGTAGTCGAAGTCCTCTGGCCTGAGCCCGGTCT
>JBMSAO010000008.1:0-7023 GCA_049414425.1 Desulfurococcaceae archaeon | reverse complement strand
GAGAGTACCGTGGGTCGATAAGCTCCGACAAAGTGAAATCAGCCATGAGAACAATGATAGGCTGTTACAGAACTGATGGTGGGTTTGAATATTTGTGAATAATTATAAATACTTGGTATCATAGAGTAGTGTTTAAATACCTTTGCACCCACTATAGTTTCTTGGATGATCCGCTCTGCGGTGACATAGAGACTCAGATGGGAGCCCCGTGGCGTTGGGCTCGACGGGCACCCATGAAGTGTGGGTGAAGCCGATGAACCCACACAGAGGTGCAACTCCGCTAACGGAATACAAATATTTATAAATACCGTCAAGTACCGTTAGTGGGGAGACGCTTAATAAGTACTTGAAATATACTATTTTTCTAGGGCAGTGTTTCATGCTTGATCCGGAGGAGATCAGAAAAGACTTTCCGATATTCAATAGAACAGTCAATAATAGAAAAATTGTGTATTTTGATAATGCCGCGAGCACTCAGAAACCCGTACAGGTTATACGTAGAATGCAGGAATTCTACGAAAAACATTACGCTAACGTTCACAGAGGTCTTCATACTCTCAGTCAAGAAGCCAGTAGAATGTATGAAGAGGCTCACGAGGTTTTAGCTAAGTTCATTAATGCTTACTCGTGGAGAGAAGTGATATTCGTCTCTAATACTACAGAAGCTTTAAACACAGTAGCCTATGGGTGGGGTCTCTGGAATATTAGAGAAGGCGACGAGATCATAGTTGCAATTATGGATCACCACAGCAATATGTTGCCTTGGAGACTTGTAGCCCAGTTAAAGAAAGCCCGAGTTAAGTACTTTGATATAACAAACGATGGGTATCTGAGATACGATCAGCTCGAAGAGATCATCACAGAGAAGACTAGAGTTATCGCGTTCCCAATAGCCAGTAATGTTCTAGGAACTATAAACGACGTTAAGAGAATAGTAAAAATAGCCCGTGAAGCGGGCGCAATAGTAGTGGCCGATGGGGCTCAAAGCGTGCCCCACGTGCCTACAGATGTGCGTGAACTGGGAGTAGACTTTCTCGCTTTTAGTGGGCACAAAATGCTAGGTCCTACAGGCTCGGGTGTTTTGTGGGGCCGGGAGGACGTGTTAGAAGAAATGAAGCCGTTCAAAGTAGGAGGAGATACGATTATAGACGTAACTCTCAATAGCGTTGTTTGGCACGAATTACCGTGGAGATTTGAAGCGGGTACTCCAAATATCGCTGAAGCTATAGGTCTCGCCGAAGCTGCAAAGTACTTAATGAGAATAGGCATGGAGAATATTAGAGAACACGAAGTAGAGCTAGTCAAGTACACGCTAAAACGCCTTGAAGAGCTAGGCGACGAGGTGGAGTACTACGGCCCGAGAAGTCCCGCTGACAAGACAGGTGTAATTGCATTTAATGTGAAGGGCCTTAATCACCATACTGTGGGAGCCGCTCTCGACATGTTTGGCATAGCTGTGAGGACTGGAATGCACTGTGCACACCCACTTCACAGAAGACTAGGCTTGGAAGGCACTGTTAGAGCTAGTTACTACTTGTACAACACTTTCGAGGAAATAGACTACTTCATAGAGTCTCTTGAAAAGATAATAATGCTTAAAAAGAGCCTAAAAGGATCGCCAACAGACACTATTTGCACTGGAACGTAAATAGAGCTTTAAATATAGTAGTGGCAAGGATGTGAAGAAGAGAGAGTTTAAAAAAGCGAGTTTTTAGTAGTTAAATTCGAAGAGCTGTCTATTTAGCGGGTCCTAGTATTCTAGCGAATTTCTTGCCTGTGTATGGACTGACAGCAAAGGCTATTTTGATCTTGCCTCTTTTAGTCTCCTTTATTACGACCTCGTATTTGTCTGTCTCGAAGTACTGTTTTGCCTTTAAGTCAAAGAACTTTAGCTTCTCTGGCATCTTCTACTATCCCTCTCCATTCTATCCACTATTATTCTTTAACACATGCGCTTATAAACCTACCTTTTTGTTTACATGATTTGCACGTGCACAGATTTATGTATAACTTCTTTTATGTGATATTAAATATATATTTGAGTGTATTTCTTTTAATGAATACAAGCCGAGCACGCTGTAAGGTAAAATTCGTACACAGATGTCAGTTATTTGTGATTAACTAGTGTAATTGCTGAAATATTAGTTTTCCAGCACGAGTGGTAGTACGTCTGTGTTTTTGTATAATTAGCGTGTTCTAGGCGGAGGCGGTTAGACCTAAAATGTATTGTTTTGCACGCTCTGTACATCTAATTTCTCGCGTATAGCCTTATCACTTACAATATCACTAATTCCTGTATCATCGTAAATTATAACGGTGAATTCTAATTCGCCGTTTCGAGCCTTCTCTAATTTTTGAAGCAGTTCGGTGCACTTCGAGATATCTACTTCGTTTTCCCTGCATATAGAATTGAGTACCTCGATGAAGTCTACTATTAGTCCTTCAATAGTTGTTATGTAGCCTTGCGAGTAGACTCCTGGCTTAACAGCTAATTCCAATTCAGGTATTTCTATTCTAGCATATTTGCTTTTAATTACAAGGACGTTTACATCGCTGGGACTCCTAACTTTAAATATGACTCTACGCGGCTCTGACCCACCGATCTGCTCGACACTCTTGTAGACGTAGCCGCAGTTTTCACACACACCACTTGAAATTAGGATATCGCCGTAGTAGGGTATACTGTACTTGTAATCAGACACCTTGATATCACTATTACAGACAGGGCATTTCACTGTATACTCGAATATCTTCTCGAGTATTCTCCCAAAGACCTCTTGAGCATCCCCCATACAACGATCCGTCCCGGGATGTGCACTTATCAATTTTTATTCTCGGTTAATTTGTATTTAATTCTGTACCCGATTTCTAATTAAATGAGAACCGTCACAGGAGAGAGCTTTAAAGAACTCTGGACCTAGACCCTCTCTGCACGTTGCGACTGTTAATCCATGTCTTAAAGTAGCTCTAATTACTGGTGATAGTAGTCCCTCCCGCACATCTCTCTGTAAGTACATGTATCCGTGTATTTTGACTCCACGGTGCACATAAAGCTCTCTCAATTTGTTTGCTGTGTCCGGTAAAGCTGCTACTAGTCTATTTAAGCTGTCCCACTTAGCCTTGTACGTTGACGTTACTATGTGCCTCGCCCCAGCCTCTACGACTTTTTCAACTAACTCTGCGGTGTGGTATTCATCACTATTAACGCCCGGTGTTATTGGGTCTATTCTAACTCCAATAGGTACACCGCGTGCACTTAGCTCTTTAATAGCCTTTAGTCTAAGACTTGGTGGTGGTGCTTCTGGCTCGATTATTTTCGCCAAATTGTCGTCGAGTGTGGTTATGGTTATCATGACGGCTGACGGCATCTTAACGAGTATGTCAGCATCCCTTACAACAATATGAGACTTCGTGGTAATTAACACCCTGACCGAGTAATTAGCTAAAAGTACGAGTGTTCTCCGCGTTAACTCGAGCATATCCTCGATGGGTGGGTATGGGTCGCTACTAGTACTCATTTCAATTATAGCATCTTTTTCGAGCAGAGCTAGATCGCTTTTAACACTCCTCAGGAAGCTCGCCTTAGGAACACTTCTTCTCCTACCAACGTACGCTGTCGCGTAGCAATATAGACAAAAGTGACTACACCCCGTGTAGGGGTGCAGAGAATATTTACGTGGACACGTGCAGAGAGGGGATTTCCACGGGTCGAAGGGCCTAATAACCCTGAGAGCCGCCAACTCCCAACAGCCTAGTTACTAATTTCAGGGAAAGCCCTTTAATAATCAGGAGAGCTGTGCCCCGCCAGACCGCCCTTCTTCATATTCATACCCCCTAGCGGGGGTCTCTAGAAGGTGTGAGGGTGGCGGGGCGTTTTCTTCTTATTATTAAATAGCCTTTAATATTTTAGTTCTATTCAAGCTCGCTTCGTCTATATTAACACTGCGCTAGTTAATTTTAAAAATCCCAGTAGAGAATATCTCTAGACAGGGCTATATGGTTAGTGGTTTAACTAGAGATGCCGCCCTTGAAATTCTCGACTTTGTTCAGAAGGCAATAGAGTTGATAAGTGATGATGAAAAGAATAACTTCATAAATGCTCTTGTTAGTGCGCACAAAGAGGGTAGACGTATCTTTATCGTTGGAGCTGGGCGGAGCGGTCTTGTCGCTAAAGCCTTTGCTATGAGATTACTACATCTGGGCTTTAGTGTCTACGTCGTTGGCGAGACTATTTTGCCCTCTATGAGTAAAGGAGATGTACTCGTGGCTGTTTCAGGCTCTGGCAGAACTAAGAGTGTAGTAGCTATAGCTGAAGCCGCTAAATCGCTAGGCACTAAAATACTAGCTCTAACATCTTACCTGGATAGCCCACTAGGAAAACTAGCAGATATAATTGTGAGTATACCAGGCAGAACTAAACTTGCTGAAGAAGAGGACTACTATATAAGACAGGTACTAGGGGTCCACGAGCCGCTTGCACCACTCGGCACCTTATTTGAAGCTACAACAATGATATTCCTTGATGGAATTGTAGCCGAGTTAATGCACAAACTAGGTATTACTGAGTCGGAGTTGCAAGAAAGACATGCTAATATAGAGTAGTCTAACATGGTACTCGATAAGACAAGCCGGAAAAAGTATATAGTTGATTTCACCGAAGCCCTCTCACTAGCATTAATTCTCGAGGTCTCCGCGTATCCTAAACCAGGTAACGTCCACAGACTTAGAGATAGGCCAAAGCTTAGGTACGAAGCATTTTTAGCAACAGGGATCCTCGCATATAAGTACTTCAAGAGAGGAATTATACGGGGCATGAAATGGTCCGTTAAAGATTTTGTTCTAGGAGACCTAGTATATGGACTTGTAAGAGATGTTATTAAGAAGGCTAATTCTAGTAATACGTGTCTCGGCTCCTCACTACTGTTATCTCTACTCAGCGTGTCAGCTGGAAAATGTATTCTTAACGAGTGTGTTCGTGTTGAAGACATAACTAGCTACTCCAGCGATGTGATAAGGTCAACAACCGTATTAGACTCCATTTACTACTATATGGCTATAAGACTGGCTTCTCCTAGTTACATTAAGCCGTGTGATTATACAGCTCGATTTGTTAATGTATGGGATCCGCTGTATAGAAAGAAGCTCTTAGAGAGAGATCAGCGACTATATGGCATTCTACAATATAGCTCCAATTTCGACATCGTGGCGAGAGAAGCCATAAATGGCTTCTCACAGTGTCTTGAAGCCGAGCGCTTCCTTAGATCAAGGGTCTCTAAAAATAAAGAGCTAAATAGGTCGATTGTCGAGACTTATTTATATCTATTATCTCGCAATCTCGACACAGTTGTATACTTAAAGCACGGCCGCGACGTAGCCAAGAAGATATCCTCAAGAGCTACGAGCGTTCTCGACACTGTTTTAAATTCAAATAGTAACTGGATTAATGCAGTACTCGAATTTGACAGAGAATTACACGGGAGAGGACTGAACCCGGGTGCTACGGCTGATCTAGTTGCCGCAACACTGGCACTTTATATGTTTAGAAATATCATGACGAGCTCCACACTCCTAGGCCTTTCCTATTAGGGACAAGCAGTCACTCCAGGTACTCTTTTAAATCAACTTCACTGCCATGCTTTACAAATTTTATTTTTACATCTGGTTTAACATCGAGATTAAACATTCTAATAATGCTGTAGACAAGTATGTCATCTACCCTATTGACTCTACCACTCTTTAAGGCCTCGTAAAGTTCTCTTACTAGGACTACGTACACCTCGGGGTATTTTAATTTTGTTTTCTCAAGAGGCTATATTACATTAGAATCCGATCTAGCCAGTACAAAACGCTCTGGGTCCCCTGTTATGGTACTCTTAGTTGCATCTTGCTCTCTGAGAACCACTCTCACTTTTAGTGCTTTTAGTTTAAGAGCCCCCGGGATTCCTTCGTTCACAGCTACCACTAGCTTATCAGCTCTATTCCACTACAGAGAATAGTACTCGAATCGGCAAATACTCCTCTCCAATTTGCTCTGTTTAAATTACTACTGTAGTAATCTATGTCTTCTTTTAAATTTGAGGGCTAGTCTTTCGTTACAAGCCTGTGACCGATCTAAAAACAGTTGCGATTAATTGTGAATAGATGTGAATAGGTGGTCGCTCCTTTGCGGGTGCTGTGCGAAACTCTTTATAAGCTAAGTATAGTAAATGTAGAGGTGTATCCAATAAGTCTCCCTGTGAGGGCTACTGTGACCGCTCGGGTTGAGGCGGTCACTCTCAAGGGAGATGAGGAGCTCTTATTGGAGTTTTTAAGGGTGTATCGTGACTCAGTCCAGTTAGTTATAGATGAGATTTGGGGTTTAGATAAGACACCATCGATGACGAAGCTACACAATATGTTCTACAATAGATTAATGAAAATGGGTTTTAGAGCACACCACGTATCGGAGATCTATAAGCGAGCCAAGGAAGTTGTTTAATCAACCAGGAAGAACGGTGGATCAAAGCCAATACTTAGAAAACTAACAGCTAGAATACACACCCTAGACTATAGACTAGACCTAGATAAGAAGACAATTAAAATAGCAGTACTACACGACAAGTGGGTCGAGTTAAAGCTCAAGTGGTACAGGTACTTAGATAAATACCTCGACGGCTCTTGGAGACCCGGCGAGGTATTATTGAGCTATAGACATGGTAGATTCTACGTCTGCATAACGTTCCACAAAGACATAGTGATCAGAGAACCTAAAGCAGTCATGGGCGTAGACATCAACTTCAACAATATAACGTATACTATCATCGATTTAAATGGCGAATTGGTCTCAATAGGCGTAATACCGTTTAAGGGGTTAAAGAGAGCGTTGCACTATAGGAAACTAGCTGAGAAGCTACAGAGAAGCATCCAAAGAACTGGAGGTTCTTGAAGTGGGCTAGGAGGGCTAGAGCTAGGTGGCTTAGTAAAGCGAGAAACATTTTAGTGGATACAGCGCACTACGTCTCGAAGAGACTCGTGGAAGTGGCT
>JBMSAO010000007.1:0-5692 GCA_049414425.1 Desulfurococcaceae archaeon | reverse complement strand
TCTCTTAGCCTTGGTGGCAGTGTGAGTGTAGAGGTCGCGGCGAGCTCTGCTCTCGCAGTGTTATTAGCTGAAGTGGGTGATAAGACAATGCTCTCAACGGTGCTATTTGCTATTAATACTCGGAGGTATGCACTAGTACTCCTAGTCTCAGCGCTCGCCTTTATACTCGCGAATACACTAGTAGTCCTAATTGGCTACTTCGCACTACTACTCGTAGACTTAAGCGTGCTGGAGCTGGTAGCGGGAGTTATCCTAGTAGCTACTGGCTTGTGGATTGCGCTGAGCTGGAGAGCCGAGCGCTCAGAGGCCACTGCTAGGTGTAGTGTGCTTTCGTGTTTCACTACAGTACTGCTAATGGAGATGGGCGATAAGACTCAGCTAGCGGTGTTCTCTCTCACAGTGCTCTACGCAGCGCCTGTTTACGTACTGCTCTGCGGGGCTCTGGGCTACCTGGCGGCCAACGTGATCGGCGTGCTCGTAGCCAAGACTATTACTAGTAGAGTGGAGTGGGGGAGAGTTAGACTAGTGGCTGGAGTACTAATGGCTCTGCTAGGCGCTATTACTGTGACTAGAGCCCTGACCTCCTAGTGCTACTCGAAGACGTACAGCTCCTCCTCGTACCTCCTATCTAGCGCCGTGCCGGGGGGTAGAACTCTAATACTCCTCCTTGAGAGGTACTTCACGAGCTCTTCGCGAGCTCTCTCCAAGCCGATCTCTCCAGTGAGCCAGTCCAGCGGCACGTTTACTCTGAGGGGCCTAGCGGGTATTACGTGCCTCGTGGCCTTATGCGCAAAGACCTCTCCGCGTAGCGCGACTTCTCTCACCTCCTCTTTTCTAATAGCTGGCGGTATTAGAGCAATACACTCCGCTCTCTCGGCGAGGCTGAGAGCGTCTCTCTCAGTGTGGTACTCCACCACGAAGCCCCTGTTCGCGGCTACGCGCTCAACTCCCTTGACGCGGTCGTATATAGCCTTAATATCCCTCACGGGGGACTTCAAGCCGACAGCCCTCTTGCCGTAGACTAGTACTCCCACTAGCTCTCTCTTACTCAGCATTTCAAGGCCCGCCTCGAGGCCGGAGACGTGGACGCTCCTATAGCCGGTAGCGCTGAGAGCTCTCAGCAGAGCGTCCAAGTAGTCTAGCGTCAGGGCCCTGCTCTCTCTGCGAGGCGGCTTAAAGACTCTGCTCCACGCGTGCACTTCTATACTCGGATTATCGTAGTCTACTAGACACGCCGGTATGTACTTAAAGCCCAGCCTCTCAGCGGCCGCGACTCTGTGCATGCCGTCGAGAACGACCATTGCCTTCTCGTCCACTATAACGGGGTCTGTCCAGGCGTTATCGCTCTTAATTTTCTCAACGAGCCTCTCCAGGATCTCGGGAATGATCTCCTCGTGTATGTGGAGACTACTAGTCTCCACTAGAGTTATTCTAAGCTCTAGTCTAGGCGTCTTCACAGTGTAGACTAGACTTGACAATAGATAACCACCACCATGAAATAGTGAGAGTGAGAGTTAAAAAGCGGTCTCTGAGAGCAGAGTACTAGACTACTATGGAGCAGTGCTCGGCCCAGCACTCGCAGAGAGGACTACTACTAAGTTTTTAACACGCGACAAGCCAGTATACCCTAGCACTACACCCGCGATAAACAGTATGAACTGTATAGCGAGGTATGGAATAGGTAGTGAATTCACAACCGCGCTCAGCCACGAGAGCAGAGTCAAAGCCGGGTGCTCCACTGCTGGGTGCCCCGCTACTGATGTTAGTAAACTAATTAGCAGTTCAACTCTCAGTAGTAGTGTTGCCGTGTTTAGTCTCCCCAGCTCTGCTAGGCGCCACGTCATCCCACTTGAAGTAGCCGCTAAAAATCTTCCGATCTCTCCTCTAATAGTACTAAGGACTCCGACAAGCACTATACTGAGAATACTCACTACGAGTCCAATGAGGAAGTCAGAGAGGCACAGCAGACTCCACTCGGCACAGAATCTCCCGGAGATCTCCGCGGTATCGATATCAGGTAGAGCACCGCTCTCTAGAGCTGTTTTAAGCGGCTCTGCAATTGCATCTAGAAGATACAGCCACATGGCTAGGGCTAGAGGAATTTTAATAGCTGAGAGAACTAGTAGTACTACTGCCACCGCCCCGTACTTCTTAAATACTCCACTCCACTTAGATAGCTCTGCAACTCCTCTCATGTACACTAAGAGTGGTACAATAGACCCTATAATAAAGGATGTAGCAATAGTTACAGATGTAGCTAGTTTTGCCGTGCTGACATCAGAGCTCATAATTAAGAATACCGATAAGGCTACTACGACGGCTAGGAGGACTGCGGCTACAATGCTCAGTACAATCCACAAGAGTAAGAACAGCCTTAGTCTACTAACTCCTCTAACAATGTGGGAGTAGACTTCTTGCAGCGCCCCCACCCTCAGTCCTAAACTAGAGACTAGACTCTCATTATTCATTAAACTTCAAGTATTTATGTGTTTCTTCCACTAACTCTCTTCTACTCGTATCTGAGTGCTACTGCTGGTGGGATTTTAGCGGCTCTGTAAGCGGGGAATACTCCGCCCGCTACTCCTACTACTAGTGTGAGGGCGGTTGCTCTTAGAATAACACTAGCTGTTATTTTGGGGGGTGCGCGTATGACTACACTGTAGACTCCTGTTCTGAGCGTGAGGCCTACTGAGGCTAACATGTGCGCTCCCACGGCGCCGAGTGCTATTCCAATAGCCCCTCCAATAATGCTCATAACTACGCTCTCAGCTAGTACTAGTAGTAGTACCTGGCTGTCCTTGAAGCCTATTGCCTTTAGCACTCCTATTTCACGCACTCTCTCGACGACAGAGGTTATCATTGTAGCGGCTACTCCCGACACTGCTACAGCGAAGGCTGATAGCGAGGCGGCGAAGGATATGAAGTTCACGGCCCCGATAACCGAGTTGATAATATTCGCTATGCTCTGAAACGATATAATGTCCGCTAAGCCCCTGTAGATCGACTGGAGCTCTTCGAGAACTCTCGGCACTAGGTCGCTCCTCTCGACTAAGACGTATATTCCACTCCACTCGCTCATCCCCAGTAGCCTCTGACCAGCCTGTAGTGGGAGTAGTACTGTGAGGTCGGGGCTCAGTATAAAAGCCCCGCCGAACTCTCTGAGCACGCCGCTAACAATAACTGACACTCTCTTAATCTCGCTCCTTCCGGCAGACGGCTTGAGATACGTAATCGTTAGTACGTCGTCCACGTCGTAGACCACGCTGCCGTCGTCGCTGTGGGCGATTTTATAGCCTACTAGAGCCTTCAAGTACTCTCCCTCACTTGGAGTACTCCCCTTGAGCACCTCTAGGCCCCTCATAGACTCGAAGACCACGTCTACTGGTATAGCGTACACGAAGACAACTCGCGTCTCAGAGCCCACTCTCACTTGTCCCTGAGTAGAGTAGAAGGGCTCAGCTCTCTTAACGCCCGGTATGGCTCTAATAGTGTTCAAGTCGCTCTCAGAGAGCTTGTAGCCACTATTGGGAAAAAGCAATATGACGTTCTGTCCTAGCCCCTCAACCTGTGATATAACGTACTCGCCGTAGCCGTCAATAACACTAGAGATCATTACTAGTGCGAGCGGGCCCAGCGCTATTCCAGCAATAGTTAGCGCTGCGCGAGTCCTCCTCTCAGTTAGTGCTTTAAGAGACATTCTGAGAATATCGAGTAGGAACTGCACGATCAACTCTCTAGCCCCTCACTAGTCTAGCTGAGTGCGCTCTGAGATACCGGTACATCATTAAGGCCACCACCGCGAGAAACGCTGCTACAACTACTGTTACAGTAATGTAGGCGTCGCGAGTCTCTGTAGTAGGCCCGGCTGGCGCGGAGGGCGTGGTGTGCTCGACTCGAGTTAGCGTTAAGTTGTAGTTTAGTCTCTCGACTCTGCCATACTCGTCTCTGTACTCTACAACTAGTAGTACGTAGTCCTCTGCGGCTTCGCGGACACCCAGTTCCAGTTTAAATGCTACTTGAGAAGCGGGGTCCAGGTCTCCGAGTAGAGTCTCAGATGTGTAGTTAGCGTAGACAGCCCTCACTGCAACGCTCCTCGCAGTGGCTATGCCGTAGTTCACGACTACGCCTGAAACGCTCAGAACACTATTTCTAAGCACGCTCTTCAAGTTCGCGACACTGAGATCTATGAACGGCTCGATTAGAACAGCCAGAGTCGTGTTGTAGTAGTACATGTTTCCGCAAGCATCCCTGTAGAGTAGTGTTAACGTGAACGGTGCGCTCATGTACCTCAAGTACGCTTGGACGCCGCCAGTGGCTACTGCGAAGGGGTTGTATACTAGTGTGTAGTTAACGTGTACTAGCTCGCCGGGTGGTAGTGCGTCAATGTACTTTACAGCGTCTTGTGGTAAGAGCATCGCGCTGTACGGAACTAAGTACGCGTACACGTTGTACAGCGGCGCGGACCCAGTGTTGACTAGGCCTACTCTGAGTGTAGATACTCCCCTCTCAACTCTGAGCGACACGGGAGCTTCTACTAGAACTAGCTTAGTAGAGCCTAGTAGCGTGACGTTAAAGGAAACTGGTACGCGCCTCACGTTATTCCAGTGGTCAATGAAGTTCAAGTAGCCTTTAAAAGTAAACACGCCTCTCTTCTCGGTTACAATGTTGAGCTTTAAGTAGAAGTACATTACGTCACCATAAGTAAACGTGCCACTAGGAGCCGCCTGTGTTGTGATCTGTGAGAGCAGTGCTTGCACGACTTGTAGTGGTGCTGGCTGCCCTCCTAGCTCCGCAAACACTCTCTGGGCCTCTCTCACAATGTTCACGCTCGAAGCTGGAGTATTAGTGCGCGACGTGTTCGTGTTCGAGTCGAGGAAGCCCTCGGGGAGCTCTACCTCTAGCACAATACCTCTCATAGAGGGGTTCGCGTTGTTCCTCACAGAGACCATTAGTACTGCGCCGTACTCCGGGGGCTCTGGGGCTCTTCCAACCCACTCTGTACTAACTACCCAGACACTGTCCTCGGGGTTGTTAACTAGTAGTGTAATAGTGTACTCCTCTACTACGCGCGTGTTTGGAGTGCCGGTCTCGACTATGTACGTGGCTCTGAGCTTTGCAGTGTAGAATCCTGGTTTAACGTCTCCCACTGTCAGTGTGAAGCGCCCAGTGATCTCCTGTAGGCTGTTAACGGGGCCGGGGACGTAGGCGAGGGCACGGGTACTCGTCTTAGAGGAGAAGCCGCTGGGTAGTTCGAGCTCCAACTGCACACCAGAGACTCTGTAGGGCCAGAGATTAGCTAGCGCTACTCTGAGTGTGGCGTTCTCGGTCTCCGGGTACACGGGCCAGTTATTAATCCAGGAAGCATCAACTACGAGTAGCCCCCGACCAGACGCGGCTTCCTCAACTAGTAGTGTAACTGTGAATCTCTCTGAGTCGCCTATTAGAGTGTTGTAGAGAGTGAACGCGTAGTTGACTCTGACCTCAAAAACTACTCGACTAGTAGTGTTCACGCTTGAGAGGTCTGCGTAGAGAGTCGCAGTGCAGTAGGCGCTACTAGCTAGTCGCGGCGCGCACGTAGCGGTGTCCAGGACCATTACTACTGAGCTGTTGAGCGGCGCGGCCTCCACGTAGACTCCGTCAACAGGGTAGTAGCCTCTGTTGAGAACTACCACGGTGAGGGGCACGTTTCTCT
>JBMSAO010000006.1:0-3559 GCA_049414425.1 Desulfurococcaceae archaeon | reverse complement strand
CGTGATTATCAATGGCCCCCTGGGAGACGCGAGAGTAGCTAATAATGTCAATGTGAGTTTTCTCTACATCGAGGGCGAGGCTTTAACAGTAGAGCTGAGCACTTATGGAGTCTACGTTTCGAGCGGTAGCGCCTGTACTAGTAGGGTGTTAGAGCCAAGCCACGTCTTACTAGCTATAGGTAGAAAACACGAAGAAGCACACGGTAGTGTACTGTTCAAGCTATCACACTACCACACAGGAGAAGACGTAGACTACGCACTAGAAGTCATACCAAAAGCCGTTGAGAGACTAAGAGCTATAAGCGCGTGGAAGCTCGGCGAGCCCAAGAGCTAGAGAGAAATCCATGCACTAAGGCGAGAGCAACTAAACGGCTCTTTGAGACAAGCGACTGTTGCGGCAGGTAGTCCCGCTGATTTTAAAAGCTAATTGGCTGGACTGAGCCACCAGCACAACTTATATGTATTAGAGACTAGGTGCTCGCGTGTTAGACAGATAACTGGGAGTATTCTGTCTAACACTTGCACGCGCCGAACACTACACAACCCCTGAGCCCTCTAATTTCACCCTACGGTTACTAAAACGCGATTTAACTCTCAGCTACACTCTCACGGTCAGCGACTACACTGAGTTCCCTCTCACTAACCCGCCTACTAGGCCTTACTCTCTCACTCTCTAAACCAGATTGCTCTAAGAGTCTCTCTAACAAGTCTGCTGAAACGCGCACTCTCCTGTCTACAGATACAGATATCCCTGTGGTAGACTAGGTCTTGTCTAATCAAGTACACTCGACTACTTTAACTACTCAGTTGGATTCAGCTCTGAGCTGGCTGTAAGCGAGAGGAGGCGTGTATACTACTAGTTACTACTAGTTCCTAGTTAAAGTCTGAGCGGAAAATTGAGTTAAAGAAAGCTGTTAGACACTTAGCTCGAGACCCGGCGTTCAAGTAGACTCCTAGTTCTGCTTCCTGCCTACTTGTCGCTTCAGTTCTTCTAGTTCTCGCTCAAGCTGATCTAGTGTGGCTTTTAGTTGCTGTATGAGCTCTTCGAGGTACTTAATTCTCTCCTCTATAGTCGCCTCGCTCACTTCTCCGCGGACTGCTCTTATCAGTAGTTCCAGTACCTCTTTAGCCGTCAAGTTGCCTCTCAGCTCTACACTCAGCTTAGACACGTCTACAGCGGTGACGGCGCCTGTCTCGGCGTTGACTAGTGCTACGAAGACTAGCTCTCTGTAGTCTCTAGTCGTCACCACGGCTCTCCAGTATAGTGTGTTGTTCACGAAGATGGGGGCGAGTCCCTCAATTACTAGTCGATTCCAGTCTAGTAGTGAGTAGTGCTGCTTAATGAGCTCCACAGCTCTCCCCGCGCTCACTACTGGTGTTGGTAGCGTGTACACGTAGAGTACTGGCTTGAGGCTACTCGGGTCAACGTACACGAGGTACTTAGTAGTGTTAGGCTCGCCTTGAGGCTCTGCTACAAATACCCACCACGTCTTATTTGAAGTGCCTACTAGCAGGTACGGCTGCTCTGCCCCTACATCTCTGACTACGTAGACACTGCGGTGCGAGTAGAAGCCGGGAATGCTAATGGAGTGCTCCCTGAGTTTAGCCCACTCTCTCGCCAGAATCCACGGCACTACTGGAAGACCCTGAAATCTCGGGTCTCTGAGCGCGCTCTCAGCTGAGATAAACTCGAGAGAGCCGTCTTCGTGGACTGCTACGTAGCCGTGGAGTAGTGGTGCACTGTGTACTAGGCCCCTCTCCCACTTAACTACTGGTATCAGTACTAGGAGCTCGCCGTTATGCACGATCTTGACGCTACTCTCGAGTAGGGGCTTGTAGTGTAGCCCTACGCGGAGTACTACTTGCCTGTAGAGAGAGTCGAAGAAGAGCCCGTAGAACTTCATGTTGCGGAGCCCCCAGGTAGTGTTCTTTAAGATGGTCTCTACTCGTGGTGGGTAGACGTCCCCGTAGACCATCACGAAGCCCATAGGTGTCTTAGTGACCTGGTTCCAGAACCCGCTGGGCTCAATAATCCAGCTGTACACACTCCTACTATTAGAGAAGTAGACGTAGACGTCTTCTAGGCGTATACTGTGAGTTGGCACTTGTAATTTCTCCGCGGCGTAAGTGTAGGCGGTTAGTAGCGGGACTAAGTGCTGGTCAGCGCTCACTTCTATGGGCTCTCTCAGCTCTACTAGCTCAACTTGCTCGCTAGAAGCCTTGAGGGCGTAAGTGCTGAGAGTAGCGTAGGCTATTAAGAGGGGTATTAGTAGCAAGTAGGGCTTAAACACAGTGGGCTTAATGGAGTACTGTGCTCTCTGCCGCCTAGCCCTGTACTGCGTGGCGGCGAGTGTGATGCCCGCAGCGCAGAGCACTACTACGAGGTACAGCTCAGCGGCGGCAATAGCGTACACAGTGAAGAACGCGAATAGCGTCGAGACGAGGCCTTTAAGGAGCCCCAGGGGCACTTTGTAGAGTAAATAGGCAATAGGAGCACACGTAGTGAGTACTACTAGTGCTCTCACGACTAGTACTAGTATTGGAGTAGAGGCGAGTGCCACTGCTACGTGATTAGCGTAGATGACAAAGCCCCCAGAGACCAGTGAAACTGCTACTACGGCGATTAAGACGCCTGTAAATGTCAGCGGGATTTTGACAAAGTAGTAGAGAACACGGGAATCGCTGAGCTCGCGCCTCCTAACCAACTACAACACCAATCTCAGTGTTTCAGTATAACTCAGCGAGAGGGTCCTATAAATACTTTACTCGCCGCGAGGACTCAGCACACTAGTAGTTGTAAGCCTGCGACTAGTCTATAATTAACTTGCAGTTAGTTGTGAGTGGCTATTTTGTCTAAACAGCTGTTTTCAGCACGGATGAGGGATTCGGGGGTTACGTGGAGTCCTGGGAACACACTCCTCAACCCTCTCAAGAGCCCTATCTCTACCAGTAAACTCAATAGTCAAATCAGCAAAAGGAAGCTTAACTCTCTCAGAACAAGCACACACCTAGAATAAAATCACCCAATAGTCATAGTAAAAACACGTAATCACCGAGATACCGCTGCCTCCACGTGGTCATAGGTTCCTTGAACTACGAGCACTAATAGCAGTGATCCCAGACTACTCGTGTACCTAGCTCAGAGTACTCTTCAATCTAAAAGCCCCAAAATTGGCGGCGACGCTGAAGTAGTCTCCTGGTCAGCTAGTAGCGTGGAGCTGAGTATGCCGAGAAAATCAAGCATAATACTACGTGTTGAGAGCCGCTGGAAAGCCCCGCTCAACTAAATCCCTCTCAGCCTCCAATAGCAGAGCGAGGCGCTCGATCTCGCAGTGTATATTAACTACGAGCTGTGTGCATGTGTCTCTGGGTGTTAGGATTGAGTAGTGTGAGAGAGGAGTATAGGAAGTGTAGGAGAGTAGTTCACGGTGTTATAGGAGGAGTCTTCCTCATAGGGTTAGCCGTACTATTCTACTTTGATGCCTTCTGGCCGTGGATACTAGCACTTGTAGGAGTAGTAGTTATCCTAAAAGCCCTCTGCTAGCTCTAGGAGTAGTTT
>JBMSAO010000005.1:0-2465 GCA_049414425.1 Desulfurococcaceae archaeon | reverse complement strand
TTAAACTATTTAATATCCTCAAACGAGCCAAGCGCCGCTATTAGTACTATTACTTCACTTACGTCGTTAAATAGTACTTTACTCTTCCTGTGTGCTAAGTCAAGCTCATACATGATCTTAGCACACTCAGGTGTTTTCATTCATCCGCACTGCTCTGCGCTCTTAACCTTGTCTAGAAGCTGGGCCGGTATATTGGGCTTTACGAGCTCCATGTAGAGTGCTATTACACTATAAAAGAGACTCCTCTCCTTCTTGCAAATTTCCCGGAGCCTCTTTAAGTAAGTAAAGAGAAGCCCCTCTCGAATTTCTACTACGAGAAAGCCCCTCCACCCGGATCCTAGCACCCGGTATATCTCATTTAAATTCATAGTGGATCTTATGGCTACTACATCCACATATCCAAGCGACCTCAAGTTGTCATACATGTCTTGTCTTCCAATGACTCTAAGCGACTCGACAAAGTTCTTTATGTCACTCCACGAGCTACTCGCTACTACTAGTTCTAGCGCTTTTTTAAACTTTGAGCTCTCTTCTAGTATGCTCTCAACGCCACTTAATCCCAATGCCACACCCCCCACTACTTGTGGAACAACGTACTGCGGGTGAACAGTATTGCACGTTCTAAAGATCTCTTTGAGTGGGATAATTATTGCCTCCTTGCACGGAATGCTAGTAACTGCAAGTTCCCTCCTCCTAACTTTATTCCCTAAATCTATGACCTCTTCTAAACTGTTAATTAGAGAGATTAAATTACACAGTATCTCGTCAAAGAGCGTTCCAGGAACATATCTGTGAATACCGCCTGGCTTTATGTACGCACTAAGCCCTATTACAGCGCCTTCAATGAGGCTCTTCGCTGTACTTAAGTCCATAGCTATTGGCGAGTTAGAGAGTCACCTTGAGAAGCTTAACACTTCAGTACAGCACATAGGGCCCTAGGTGGCCTCTTCAACGTCTCTACGGAGGTGTTTCGAAGACGAGTTAAGAGGCCTAGCTGAGAAGAACATTATGAGTGCTCTCGTAAAGGCTTTTGTAGAGTGCTATGGACACTACGATGAAGCTAGAGCTAGAGTGAAGTATATTTCCGACTTTAGTACAACTGCTACGATTGCTCTACACGAGGCCTTTAAGTGTGAAAAATAAAGCATTTACTATATGACGCCGCTAGTTACCTCTTTAATATCTACAAGGAAATGGAGATGGGTGTTGGAAGTACATATATTAATGTTTTCGCAATTGACGCGCGACTAGTCTCGAAGCTCTTAGTCTATACTAGAAATCCGTTTTTGCCACTAGAAATCTCACTAGCATGGGATCCTATTCTAAACTTACCGTATATACCGTACAAGTACTATTAAAGGTGCTGTGAGATCCTGGATAGAGCTCTATGTTGGTAAGAGCGTGGATGGCGTGAGATTCGAGGAGATCTTTGGCTCACAACCGGAGGAAGTAGTGAGAGGCGCACGAGCCTAGTGATCTTTACTGATGCGTACCCAGTGTCCTATATGGCTCACTTACTGGAACCGGACGTTATCACGCCACACTACAGCGTCGCGGAGTTAGCCTTCTCAGAGCCTGAGGCTTCACCTACGCCAATAGTGTTCCCCACTATAACCCCTAATACCGTTCTCAGATTTATAGTGGCCTTCAAGCACACACGTGAAAATAACCAACTAGTAAACGCCAGCACAATTACTAGACTAGTAGACCTCATTACGCGTGCCCTCGAAGATGGCTTGGGGGCTAAGACCGCTATAGGCTATGGGCGCGCTAGATCAATAGTACACGTAGCGAAATACTAAAACAGATCTCCCTCGATCTCCACGGAAGATCTGGCCTCTAGTTGAGGCACTCGTAATCGCCCCCTTTAGATCACTTCTGATCCGAGGCTCACGATCTAAAGAACTGGAAGCCTCTCAAAGAGGCTTCTAGGCGTAATGCCCGTGTAGTGTAATGGGAGGGCACTAACCTCGTGAACTACAGTACTCTAGGCCCCTCCGCGAAATCTCTAATTCAGTTTCGACTAAAGCCCCCTTGAAACCCCTCAAAGCACTCTTCACGTAGATTCTAGTAGGCGGTAGTAGAGCTTTAATTCGCTCAGTTAAACACTTAATTCAAGTACACTTGGAGCGCAGTGTGCGGGGGTCTAGAGCTACTTGTAATTCTCAAGCGTCCTTCCAACAGCCTCTCTGTGGAGGGGCTGTTTCGGTCTTCATAATTATTTGTAACACTTATTTTCATTGATGTTTAAAACTTGGAGTTAAGTTCATAAGCTTCCGAAGCTTGTAACTGTACCGGTGACTCCGGGTTTCCGAGACCCGCAGGGCTTTGAAGCCCCCGGCGACGGGGGCAGAGCTGCTGCGTTGAGGGGGCTCGGGGTGACCGTTGAGAAGTAGATGGTGGGGAGCCGGAATCAGTGAAGATGAAGGGCGATGAACCACTATCTACCGAGAAACGGTAGTCCG
>JBMSAO010000004.1:0-20100 GCA_049414425.1 Desulfurococcaceae archaeon | reverse complement strand
CGTGTCTTGAGTAGTGTGTGTATAGCACTATTAATTAGAGAAATAAACTCATTTAGCTCTCTCCCAGCTACTTTTAAGGCGTAGGCTCCTACAGCGAGGGCAGCGGCAACTCCAATTGCAGGGGCTCCTCTAATCTCCATGTCTTTAATAGCTTTAGCTACCCTCACGGGGTCGCTTGAACACACGATCTCCTCTTCGTGGGGGAGCTTTGCGGTATTAATCCAGCAGAGCTCGTTTCTCGCTTCATCGAACCAAACAGCCTTAACGATAATTGGGTAGGGGCACATGCTCAACACGCCACTTGCCTCGCGCGTGTACATCAATTAAGACACAAGTGAACTAGAATTAAAATTTCAAAATACGCGACGAGTTCTTCGAGGTAGTTGATTACAGTGAGGACTCTTCTAGTTTTTTGCTGAAGTTTAGGATAGATATGAAGACGAGTCTATTATCTTTTAAGCCGAAGACCACACTGCTATCTTCACTCAGTATTTCTTCGCTAGGTTGCTCGTCTCGGCTCAGTAGTATGTACAGCGTGTCTGTTTGGTGATCGTACTCCAAGGTAACACTAGCAGGTAGTTCAACTACACACCTTCTAACCTGTGACACAGTACTCACCTAGGGTGGTGACAACACAACGTCATGAAAGTCGAGTGGTAGTGGCTTGTTCTTTGCTTTATACTCGTCATACTTGGCTTCTAAAAATTGCCTAAACACGGGGCACGCCTCGAATTTTCCCTCTCTCTCGCACTTAATCCCCATACCAATAAAGCACATTCTAGTTCTCTTATCAAAGTACGGGCAAAGCTTGTGATACTGCTTAGCACTCCTCAGTATTCTATTAACCCATCTCTGCTTCTCGTCAGCTTTCTTCTCAGCCTTCCCCATTAGCGCCTCTTCTAGATCTTTCTCAGAAATCTTAGTGGACATATCCTATCACCCTAGTCTGTTAATATATTAGTTAGCCGCTTAGACCTTTAAATAGTGGTAGTAAAGAGCTGAGAGCACTTTAACTAAGCTACTCAAGCTACATACTTTAGAGGTGTTAGAGAGAACAGTGTCAGTATCGGGTGCTGTGCTTATATGCCTCTTAGACTGAGCAGGGGAATTATGCGTGATCTTGGGAGAGTATATGGGAGTCTAACAGGTGAGGTTGTTAGGAGGCTGGCCACACCCCCCAAGAGGCTGTATGCGCGCGTTAACACGTTAAGAGCTTCTCGAAGTGACGTCATAAAAGAGCTTAATAGAGAGGGTATTGAAGGGTATTCTGACGACTTTGTTGAAGATGCAATATACTTTGAAGTTCGCGGCCCTTTCAGAGTAGAGTGTAAAGCGGTGGGTAGAATAGTAGTAGATGCTAGAACAGCTGTGTCTCTCATGCTTGGGGCGAATTTGTACCGTCCAGGTGTAATTAAGAGCACGCGCTTTCATAAAGGAGATCTCTTGCTCGCTACAACTAGAGAGGGTATTGTAGTCGCGTGTGTTGAAGCTGCCGTTTCCTACAGTGACATGGTAGTCTTAGAGAGGGGGTTAGTGGGTATTAATGTCACCTCGCCGTACAGGGCTCCTCGACTAGCAGAAACACTAGTTTACTCTAAGGGGCTTATCTACTCGCAGAGCCTTCCCAGCATTGTGACTACTCACGTTATAAATCCCCGTGAAGGCGAGCTAATCATTGATGTGAACGCGGCGCCCGGGGGTAAAACGAGTCACATTGTTCAGATAACGCGCGGCAAAGCTCTCGTAGTAGCCTTTGATAGGAGTGTGGGTAAAATTAGGGCACTTCAATTAACACTTAAAAGGCTTCAATTAGAGAGCAACGTTATTGCCATACCATGGGACTCGAGATATGTGCACTTAGATCTAAATCTCCGTGGTAAAGCTGATAGAGTCCTCATAGATCCTCCGTGTAGCAATCTAGGCGTTCGCCCACTCGTAGAGTCTAAGGAGTGGAGTAGTGTTGAGAACTTATCCGAGTATCAAAAACAGTTCCTGAGAGCAGCCGCAGAACTACTAAAGCAGAGAGGCTTACTGGTCTACTCGACGTGTACACTAACATTTAGAGAAAACGAGGAGAATGTTGTATACGCTGTGGAAGAACTAGGCTTGAACTCCGCAGAATCAGAGATCCCTGTGCCCTACGCCGAGAAGATTACTTACAAGAATATAGTTGCGTATAGGTACTCTCCACTAGCACACGACATGCCGGGATACTTCATAGCAATTCTCGAGAAGTAGTTTCAGCTTAAGAAACTCTTCTCCTAACTAGTGGTACTCCGCAGAAGGGACACGTGACCTCTCCTGGGCTACTTGGAATGTAGTGGCATAGAGGACAGTAGACAGTGTGTGCTATAAACTTAGTTATTCCGCGAGTTCTCAGGGGCTTAAATGACACCTTTAAGTTATATAGTAGGTTCTGTAGCTCGTAGTCGTCAGTTATAACTACTACACTCTCGTATCTCTCTCTCAACATTAATGCTAGCGCGGCTATGTGTATATCTGTCAGAGAGAGCTTACTTAAGGAGCCGACGTCTCTGGCGACTCTAATAGTTAATTCCACGTACCGCTTCTCAGGGTCAACTACGCCTATAATGCCCATTTCAATAGCCTCCATAAGGGCTTGTTTATTTTCAGCATCTCTAACCTCACTGACAGCTAGACTAGTTGTAAAGACATCGACTCCAGTCCTCGGTAGTAGCCTATAGTATTTAGCTAGAAGAGCTCCTGTATCGAGAATTACAGCTATTCTCCCACTAGGTGAAAGCTCTTGATGCAAGTACAGCTCTCACCAGGTCTCTACTAGGAGAAAACCTAATTACCTTCACGTACCTAGAACTATACGTTACTTGAATTACAGAGTCTTTTTCAAAGACTCCTAGAAAATTCCCATCAATATAAACAGCACTCGAGTTAGCTATAGTGACTTCGATAACGCTTACGCGTGGTAAGACTATTGGAGGTAGGCCTACTTGAAGTGGATTTAGTGGAGTTACAATTATGGAGTCTAGAAGAGGACTTGTGAGAGGTCCTCTAGCAGATAAGTTGTATCCAGATGAGCCCGGAGAAGTGCTTATTAGCAAGCCATCTCCCTCAATAGTAAAGGCGCTGTTTATTAATGGGGACTTTATCTGCACGCGGTATTTTGCCGCTTTACCAAGATTACTGTTCACAATAGCTACCTCGTTTAGAAATAACTCGCACTTATTACTAGTACATACTGTGAGGGATGGGTAGAGATCAATAAAGTAATCACCTTCTAAAAGCTTGTCAACTAAGTCGCTCGGCGGAGTATTTATCAGCTCGTAAAACGCGTTTCTACGTCCACATGGATATGGAAAGACTAGTGTGCTGTTGCAGAGTAGTGATAGTTTAGCCGCTCTCAAAAAAGTTCCATCACCTCCAATACTGAAAACTACATTCACACACTTGTCACGAGTATAACCACCTCGGGCAGGGTTGGCGAGGTCGTCAACTGTGTAGATCTCGAGACTCATTTCTCGGGTTCGAGCAGTATTGGCAACTTCTCTCAGAATACCAATACACTTCGGTACAGGCTTATACACAGCTATAGCTCTTAGAGGCTTCATCTATAACACACTTACACTCAATGTATATTAAGTCCCTGTAGTTACTTTTAAGTGAACTTCACGCTCACCTGCCAGAATGCCTAGCCCGGTGGGTACTAGAGGTGCCCCTTTGTTTAAGTGTGAATAGGAGTGAAGCTAATAGTGTCTTACAAACTATAAGGAACTTAGGGTTGCTAAACGAGAACTATAGAGTCGTGAGTTTAGATGGCCTCGTCTTAATACCTATTATTGACGTCGATGTAGAGCTAATAAGAAACCTCGTGGGCGAGTATTCAGTCGTGGAGTGTAATCCCCCAAGGAGAAGTGTTCGCGCTAGTGTTAAGATGCCCTCCCTAGATCACCTCGGGGAAGTCGTCATAGTGCGTAAAAACGTCTTAGATCACATTAGCGCTGAAGAGCTAGTTCAGAGAATAAGAGTAACTTACCCAAAAGTGAGAGCAATATGGATTAAAGAGGATACTAGTGAAATCTACAGAAAGCCTATTTTGAAACTACTGTGGGGCGAGGAGATAAGAGAAATCGCAGTTAAAGAGCACGGAATACTCTTTAAGGTCAAGCTCGGCGAGGTTTACTACAATTCACGACTCGCAGAGGAACACCACAGAGTAGCCAGTATGGTCAAACATGGGGAGGTTGTACTGGACGCTTTTTGCGGAGTAGGTGGATTTACTCTCCACATAGCGGCGTCAAAGCTGTCTATTGTAATCGCTAATGACATAAACCCCGTTGCTTACGAACTCCTCGTTGAGAACATAAATTTAAACAAGAAAAAACTAGTGGGAACAGCTATACCTCTTAACATGGATTCACGAGATCTTTTAACTGTGATTAGAGAAGAAAGCGTAGACAGAATAGTAGCAGATCTTCCACATAGTAGTCTAGACTACGCTGAGATCTACACTAAGCTTCTAAAGCGTGGAGGAATACTTCACTTATACATGGTTTCAGGTCTCAGTGAGAGAGTCGAGCAAAAGGTACTAGATAAGCTGAGTGGGTGGCGCATTGAAAGGTGTATTAATGTCTTAGAATACGCGCCTAGAGAGTTCATATACAGATGTGATCTCACCAAGCTGTAGACAGTACAACTTGATTTCAACTAGCGTGAGGGAGTCTTTCAACTTCTCCACGAGATCTCTCCTCAGGTCTCCAGCGGCTTTATTAGCCCTTATGGCGATTGTACTCGGCTCTATATAAGTACTCTTCCTCAGAATAGTCTTGGTACTACTAGTTAGTATTAGGTGGGGACTTCCTTGTGCTAGTATAATATCTCGAAGACTAGAAGCCTCAATTATGGTTACTATGATCGCGTCGTCTCCGCGAATACAGTTCTTGAACTCCTCGCTGAACTCGAGAGGAGACTTATCGGCAGAGACTCCGATAATACAATCACCACGCACAGTTCGAGATGACTCTTTCGTCACTTCTAGAGTGGTTCTATGACGTGCTCTAATATTGGGGTGTCCACGTGCTTTAATAACTTCTAGGTACACCACGGTTTTCGCCACCATCGCGAGTACTAATTTCTCTGTAAAGTCTTAAGCGACTTTACTAAATGATTACTACTGAGTAGTGTATTAGGGGTTTTTATTGAGCGGGTTTGAGATTCAGAGAAGACAGCTTATTGAGGCGTTAATCAGCGCCGGGTATTTAAGAAGCCCTAAAGTAATAAAAGCCCTTCTCTCTGTTCCAAGAGAACTCTTTGTACCCGAAGAACTTAAAAAATACGCATATGTGGACTCGCCTCTCCCCATCGGTTATAGGCAGACGATAAGTGCTGTTCACATGGTTGCTATTATGACAGAGGAGCTAGACCCAGAGCCCGGTGACGTGGTACTTGAAGTGGGGACAGGCTCGGGATATCAAGCGGCAGTCTTAGCTGAAATTGTGGCGAAGCAGGATCCTGCACGAAGGGGGCACGTCTACACAATTGAGAGAATACCCGAGCTAGCTGAATCTGCGAAAAGAAATCTAGCTAGAGCTGGGTACTCGGAGTACGTTACGGTAGTTGTAAGTGACGGGACACTCGGTTATCCCGAGAAAGCACCGTATAATAGGATTATAGTAACATCAGCGGCACCAGCAGTCCCTCCGGCATTAATTGAGCAACTCGCAGAAGGAGGTAGACTTGTAATTCCCGTTGGAGACCTCTACATGCAGAGGCTCTTAATTATCGAGAAGAGGAGGGGTCAACTATATAGAAAATGGGGTATTGAGTGTGTTTTTGTCCCGTTAATTGGCAAGTATGGCTGGAAAGAAATTACTTTTTAACAAACCATTTCGCGAGTCCTGCTTGCTCGCCTTTTATGTGGTCTCTATAAGCTTTAGAGAGCCTCTCTAAGGCGTTTTTGACTCGATCTTCGCTGAAATCGTGTTCCTTAACGAGAATTTCTATGATGAGTTTTTCGTCGGGGGCTCTCCACTCTAACTTATAGTTTTTTGTGACAGGTGGATTTAAGAAGTAGTTCTTAATGCTCACTACGTCGACAGGAGTAGGAGATTTTAAGAGGCCTTTTGGTATCTTTTCAATACTTCCGTAGGTTTTAATTAATTGATATGCCCTCTTGGGGCCAATGTTCTCAAAGCCGTCTGGATCGTAATCTGTTCCAACAAGTATTCCTATATCCACGAGTGCTTCGTGCGCTATACCTAGAGCTTTTAGTAACTTGTCTAGCTCTATAAGCTCTGGTACAATTTCTACGTACTCCTCTCTTCTGGGCAACTTCCTCTTACCACTAATAGTCAGGTTTCTAATTAGCCTGAGAGAGCCGAAAAGTAGACTATCGTAGTCTTGAGAGGCGGCGGCATACGCGTCTCCGGTTTTAGTCATATAAGCGGCCTGAGCCTCGCCCTCAGCTGGGGCGTTAACGTAAGGTACGCCCATCGCTTCTAGCAGTCTCTTCGCCTCGAGGACCATGTCTGTTGTGAGTTTCGATGCTATTATAGCATATCTTCTAGCAGACTCTAGATCACCAGCTTTAATAGCCTCTTCGTACTTTTTAATGGCGTCTTCCTTTATGGCCGTTCTCCTCTCGATCTCTTTGGATTTAAGCTCTGGTGGAGTGCCGTCAAATGCGTAGACTGGTTTAATACCGTTTTCAACGAGATTTGTTGTCCTGTAGAATAGTCCACTTAGATGACTAGTTATTCTACCCTGACTATCCATGAGGGGGGTTCCGTCAGGTTGCCTAACAGCAGTTAAGAACTGGTACAGGGCGTTGTAAGCGTCAATAGCTATTACTTTGCCTCTTAATAAGCGCAAATCCGTTATCTTGACTTTAACCTCTTCGGGTATGAGGTCTTTTAAGTCTACACCCATAATTCTAAACCGCACTTGTTCAACTCACTACTTTGAGACTGGGTGTTATTATACTTCACGTAGGAGCGCGGAGTTTCACGTCTTCACGGGCTTAATAAAGAACTCTCTGCCTACAGTCTCGACTTGAATTAGACCTTGTAGTTCGAGTTTCATTAATGTGTGGTAGAGCTGAGATTTTGACATCTCTACTCCATATTCTTTCCTGATTAGCTCTTCTAGCTTACTCTCACTTATTCCCTCGGGGCGCGAGAAGACTATTTCTAAGACTACTCTGTGTAGTGGCATTTGTTTCCACGTCGAGTTCCTGTTCATAGTTATCACCTTTAAGTGTAGACAGAGGGCTTCATAGAACTTCTCGGTAGCAACTGTCTAATCCTAGTACTCCACTCTTCGTAAAATCTTATAATGCTCTCGTTTAAGCTTGGCTTTACGACTTTTAAAGCCTCTGTGAAATGCATTTTCTCAATATACCTTACGTCGAAACTCTCCCTGAGAGCGGTCATCAAGGCTTCTCTGACTAAAGCCTCTAAGTCAGCGCCACTATATCCCTCTGCTACGCGGGCTATCTCGACTAAGTCTGCATCTGGAGAGAGTGGCAAGTAAGCTGTGTGTATTCTTAGTATTTCCAGCCTCGTCTTGAAATCCGGTGGTGGAATATAGACTAGCTTGTCAAATCTACCGGGTCTAAGTAGAGCCGGGTCTATTAAATCGGGTCTGTTAGTAGCTGCTAGTACAACTACGCCCTTGTACTCCTGTATTCCGCTCATTTCAGTTATTAATTGAGCTACGACTTTCTCTGTGACACCGCTGTCTAAATTATATCCTCTCACCGCTGTCATTGCGTCTATTTCGTCAATGAATACTATTGATGGTGAGTGCAACTTGGCTTTTCTAAATATTTCTCGTATAGCCTTCTCGGACTCTCCTACCCACTTGCTGAGTATTTCTGGCCCCCTTATAGCTATGAAGTTAGCGCCACTCTCAGTAGCTACGGCTTTAGCTAGGAGAGTCTTGCCGCAGCCTGGTGGACCGTATAATAATACGCCTCTAGGTGGTTTTATGCCAAATCTCTCGTAGAGCTCTGGGTACTTCAATGGGTATTCTACGTTTTCACGGAGTGTTTTCTTCGCATCTTCAAGCCCTCCGACATCACTAAATACAACTTCGGGTACCTCGATATAGACTTCTCTAAGCCCGCTGGGTATAATACTCCTAAATGCTACTAAGAAATCTTCAAATGTGACCTCTATACTCGAGAGGACTCTTTCTTTGTCACTCCCCGCCTTCTCAATAGCTCTCTTTACACTTCTCATTACAGCTTCTTTTACTAGCGCAGCTAGATCAGCACCCGTGAAGCCGTGCGTCATTTCGGCTAATTTCTCGAGGTCCACGTCGGGTGCGAGGAGCCCTAGTTCACGTAGTCTTCTTGTGTGTATTAGTAAGATTTCATACCGGCCCCTCTTATCAGGCATCGGTATTTCAATTTCGTAGTCGAATCTACCGGGCCTGCGAAGTGCGGGGTCTAGGGCATTAGGTCTATTAGTGGCAGCTATTACAATTACGCCTTCTCTACTCTCAAGGCCGTCCATTAGGGCGAGTAGCTGTGCAACTACTCGCTTCTCTACATCTCCCGTAACTTCATCGCGTTTAGGTGCTATTGCATCTATCTCGTCTATGAATACTATTGCTGGGTGCTTCTTAGCCTTCTTCCTTGCGAGCTTAAAGATCTCTCTAAGCCTCTGCTCAGATTCACCGTAAAATTTACTCATGATTTCCGGGCCGTTAATGACTAGGAAGTAGGCGTTTAGCTCGTTAGCTAAGGCTTTCGCAATGAGCGTTTTACCGCAACCAGGCGGACCATAGAGTAGTATTCCTTTAGGAGGGTCTATTCCCAGTCTAGAGAAGACTTGCCGATACTTGTACGGTATTTCAATTACCTCTCTTATTTTCTCAATAACGGGTCCTAGTCCCCCTACATCGTCAAAAGTAACTCGCGGTATTTCGCCTAAAGGCTCATCGAAGACCTCTATTTCCGTTCTCTCCGAGACTATTGCCGCGCCGTGTGGCTTTATAGTTACGACTTTAAACGGGAGGCTTACACCTTCTAGTAGTATTCTTATCTCCATGCCCTCGCAGAGCGGGTAGGAAATTAAGTCCTGTTTGATCTTGTTAACGATACTAGCGTCTATTGGAGCGTAGTAGTTAGTGGGTGCGAGTCTCACCGTTTCCGCATATCTACGCTCAGCTCTCTCAACGTAGACGATGTCGCCTACATTAACTCTCAGATTTCTAAATGAGAGCTCATCTAGCCTTATTAAGCCCCTACCCCTATCACTGTCGTCTCCTTCTCTAGCAAGTGCGGCCACGACTCCACTGCCTTCAACTACGAGCAAGTCGCCGTTTCTAATATTGAACTTACTCATAACTTCAGGATCTAATACAGCCTCGCCAGACCACAGTATAGTAGAGCCGACTGTTTCAGCTCTTAGAGCTAGTCTAATACGCTTCTCCACGAACTCTTCACCATGGGTACTAGTGGCGTAATATTAGTAAAAGTGGGCCCGCGGGGATTTGAACCCCGGACCTCCGCCTCGTCAGGGCGGCGTCCTACCAGGCTAGACGACGGGCCCTCAAATACCTCCCACTCCTGTGGTGTTTTATTTAGGGTTTTAAAGCTTAACAAGTTTGTTTCATCAACACGTTGTAGTGGGCCCGGGGGGATTTGAACCCCCGACCTACGGGTCACCCCTCTCCAGACTCCTTTCATCCCTATCGGTCAAGTGACCCGTAGTCGAGTCTGGAGCCCGCCGCTCTGCCTGGCTGAGCTACGGGCCCACTACAGGGCACAGGTTCTCCCTATAGCCTACCTATAGCTATGTAGAATAAAGTATTAAAAGCTTTATTTGCATTTACGTGCTAGGCTTAAATTGAACAGCGGCGTTGGTGCAATTATATTGAAATACCCACTAGACAGAATATGTATTAAGAGCGGTGTCTACTGTCCTCACTGCCAGCAGAAAATTGAAGGTGGTGTTGTAGATAGAAGTGAACTTGATGTTTTAAGGACGCTAGTAATACTAGAAGACAAGTTGAAGTTCCTGAAGAAGGGAGAGTACGTGAGGTCTGTACAATTAAGCAATGATATCTATGTATTCGTAAAAGACGGTTTCGAGCCAGCTGAGTTGAGTACACTAGAACACGAATTATCTAGAGAGCTGGGTAAGAGAGTAAGAGTAGTTGAATATGCACCCGATTCGAGAAGACTCATCGAGCAGATCTTTTACCCAGCACAGATTGCGGGTATTAACAGAGTCTGGCTACCGGACGGGTCGGAGATACTAAACATCAGGATTTCCCGCAGAGATAGAAAGTGGATCGAGCCAAATAAAGATCAATACGAGCGCTTAATTGAGAAAATAATTGGTATTAAAACCAGAATTACCTTTGACCACTACGGCTAGTGTAGCTAATATAATAGCTAATACAGTGAGAGGTTATCTTTAAATACCTCTCTCAGAACTATAGTTGCGTACATGCCCCGACTTAGTAAGAACTCGTAGCGTATAGTGCTAGCAGAAACTCTAATAACACTTTGTAAAGGCTTAAATAGACCACGCCTATAGTAGCATAGCAGGTGCTTTAGAACAGAAGTTTCTAAAACCTCGAATTTAAATAGATCACTATATAGACTCTCAGCATGCTCTACGCAACCCGGCAGTGGATAGTCCCGGTTTAATTGATCCCATCCTAGTTTCTCAATAACATTATTAAGTAGTAAATTAAAGAGATAACTAGAATACGCGTCTCGTAAAATACTAAGATACTTGCGAAGAGGAGTGTAGCTCGTGTCCCCCTTGTCTATCTTAATGTAGAGCTCTTCGTAGTGCAAGTCGCGGTAATCTCTGAGAATTCTCTTTAAGTAAACTCGACTGTCCTCGTGTGGGTAAAGTCTTCTCAGTAACTCGTCCGCGAATAGGTCTTCTCTTAGAAGTAGCAAGTATTTTCCAAGTATATGTGAGTTGCTTCTGTGATAACCAAATCTCTGATACCCATAGTAGGAGGGCAAGCCGAAATCCTCTATCCGCCTTACTATACTCTTAAACGTCTCTATATCACTCTCGTCTACGCTCTCTACTACAATAGTGAACTTGTTTCCCACGTGGTATCTAGGTGTCGGCTTAATGCGAGTATAGCCGATAATCTCAGCTTTCAAGTTCTTCATCTCTACTGGAAGTCTTGAACTGTCGATAAGCGCTCTCCTAGCAAAGACGTAGGAAATAGTGCTTGCCTCTTTGTCCTTCAAGCCGAATATATAGAGGTTTTCTGCCGGGATATCTAATGTCCTCGCGAGGAGACTTACAGCTCTCAGTGTCTCTAAACCTCTCTTCTCAAGTTTAATAACAACGTATTCCCCCTTCTCAGCACTAAAACCCATACTCTCTAAGTCTACTATTTCTTCGACATAGAAGTTCTCCGGAGTGGGAGTAAACGGCTTTTCGACTTTATAGTCTGTGAGCGTGTACTTTATACCAGCTACGTAATCAAGGGGGTGAGGATATACTAGCAGATTTAACCCCTCAGCTCCTAGAGAGTCTTTAAGTGACCCGTGATCTTGTCTATTTTCTCGTCGGGGGCGGGACCGATAGCAATAGCGGTAATAGTGCCTGGAGGTAGCTCTGTGAGACCAGCGTCTACCACGAGACTTGTAGGTAAATTGCTCTGTTTAGCTTTCTCATAGAGCTCTAAAAGCTCCTTCTCGCTGTGAACTTTTAAGACTGCTTTCTTCTGGCCGGTATTCCACCACTCTCTAAACCACTCGTAATAACTACTATAGGCTTCAAAAGCAGCAATTAAAGATGCGTGAGCCACTTGCACAGCCAGCTTCCCCCTACTCATTCCGAGATCTGTTCTAACCACAATAACCTGCTTCACAAATCTCACCATAAAAGAGTGAACTGCTCGTAGACGTGGAAGAGCAGTCTTTAACTATAAAATTCCGGGTTGCGCTATTAACACTCATAGGAACCGATGAAGAGAGAACCCGGGTTATATGGACATAGACGTAACAGGTGCTGAAAAGGCCCGCATCAAGAGGTTCCGTTAACGGAGGGAACTCGAATTTCTCTAATCTGGAGCTCTCGTTATGTATTCAACTTCTACTTGACTTACACCTGGTATGCTACTTACGAGTTGCTCGAGAGGCTCTGTGCCCCCCTCAACATTCTCGGGCATAGTTATTAGTACCCTTAACACTTTAATGCCAAAAGCCACAGGCTCTAATTCCCAGATTTCGAGTTTAAAGTCAGCAGGCAGGATTTTTTGTATTTGCTCAACTAAACTACCTAGATCTACTGTGATGTCCTCTGGGTAGACTCTTAATACAACTGCTATTCGCGCCAACAACACCACCTAGGGACCTATAAATCCGCAGGCGGGGCACTCGTATTTAACTCCTAGTTTCCTGCACTTCTTACACCTACGAATAATTATTTTGCCGCAATTAGGACACGGAAATTCCACACCGTACTCTCCTGGAACAAATGGCCTTTTACAACTAGCACATACCGGTGGGGAGGCGGGCTCTTCTATCTCGATTTTCTCCCTTGCTACACTACTCAACTATAACCACCACATTGCTAACTAGTGGCTACAACCTTTGATTAAACTCTAAGACTTAAAATACTCTCCTACTTGAAAGCCCTCAGAAAGGCTGTTTTCGCCACAACTCTGTCATGCCTCTTCTCTTAAGCGAGAACATCTCTCTATCAACATACTTATAGACTGTCGAGTGAGCTCTACCTTCAATGAGCATTTCTATAGCCCTTCTAACTACACTACTAACCTCGTAGCTGGCTATTATTGCTACGTAAGTCTCGTAAACAGAAATGTGCGCACCTGTCATTTCTTCGAGTATCCTCCTCGTTTTGCCATTCTCTCCAATAATTCTGCCGAGGACTCTCTTAATGTGATTTGGCTTATCACCAATGTACTGCTTAACGTCAATAACTTCAAGCACCTGATCGTCCTCTAGAAGTCTAAATGCCCTCTCAGGACTAAAACCGTGAGCAATAGCCCTCACAATGTTCTGCGCCTTTAACAAGTCTAGTGCTGTAGTATTCTGAAAAGCAGGCTCTATAATGACGCTTCCACTTGAAGTATCTATTGTCAACTTAGTTTTAGTCTTCTCTTCAATTTCTCTTTTAACTCTCCCATTCTCACCAATCAGAACACCTATTCTCTCTAACGGGACTTTCTCGTATACTCTAGTAACTCCTAATATAAAATGCCCTTCTCTTTGAGACAAGACTCTGCCCCACCTCGAATATAATCTTCGTCTACGTCTAATCCAGCCTCTTTAGTAAAAAACCTATATATGTTCTCAATATCTCTATTGAGAAACTCGAGTGCATTTGGATGAGAGAGCTCAACAGCCTGACTCACATCTATTACGGCAATATCTAGATCAGGTTTAACTACAATATTATACTCTGAGTAGTCACCATGTACTAATTCGGCTTTGCAAACTATTTTCTCTAGTTCTTCGCAGACGAGTTTAAATACGTGTTCTAGTTCCTCTCTAGTGAGCTCTTCATATACTTCTACTAGGAGAGGATATCTAAAATTCTGCTCTCCGAGAAATTCCATTACTAAGACGTTGTTTAAACAGGCTATCGGCTTTGGAACTTTTACACCAGCTTCCCACATTCTCTTTAGGTTTCTGAATTCTTTATGCGCCCACGCAATCATAAGGGATCTCGTGTCTTTTATTTTGACGCCTTCAAAGCGAGGATCGCCGATAATGTACTTGTAAATACCTTTCTTAAACTCGGCGCTTGACGTCAGGTATATTTTCACAGCTAAGAGCTCGCCAGAAGGCCCATATGCGAGGTACACACGCGACTCTTTACCGGCACTTACAACTCCATTAATCTTTTTTAACACGCCTCTTCTAGTTAACTCGAGCACGGTTCTTATAGTTGCAGAATCAAAAACTTCCTCGACTACTTTAAACTGATCCTCGTCTTTTTCTCTTCTCTCCCACTTTCTTAACTTCTCTCTCAGTAGCCGGTCAAGCTCGTCTCTTTTCATACTAATCCGCTTATGGCATCGACAAATTCTTTAGGAACGATCTTCCGCTCTACTAGTGTGTTTACTTCGCTCTTACTGTACCTGTGTATAATGTCACACTTGTCTGAACTAGCGCTCCACAGCCCCACTAGGACTATATCCCCCTCAATAATCCACACTTTCTTCTTGAGTTTACCTGGTATTCTCGCTTTTCTCTCATAACCATCAATACATTTAACTAGTACGTAGTCTCCTCCCAAGTGTCTTACAACTCCACAAATAGTTGTCCCTTCAGCCGGGCTGGGTAGAGGTATATCTGTTTTTACTTCTTCTGGTTCTTTAGTCTTTTTACCCAATAAACCACCTCTGCGTGCTTATTTCTCCCACCACAATAGTCTCTACGTTGTCAGCCTTTATTAAGTAGATTAAATCGTTAACTTTTAGCTGCGGAGTCTCACGCTTCCTCTTAATAGTTATTTCACTTCCAGTATCCCTGTTTACAGCGATAATTCTGTCTCCTTCAACGCTCTTAACGTAATAGCGCTCTATTTCAATTCTACTTGGGTATTTTAAGTCTCCTGTCCAGTAGAATGACAGAGAGATATCTTCGAGAGTACCCGTGCTCGGGTCAGAAAGAACAACCCTACTTTTTCTCACATCTTCAACTAGGCGAATAGTGTTCTTGTAGATCACTATATCTCCCCGCTCAAATACGGGTATTCTGAGAGAATACGTTACTATTCCTATCCAAGCGCCTTTCCTGTGATCAAATCTGGTCGCCTTAAACGTCGTAGTTAACTTAGCCGCGTACTCTCGTGTAATAGCCTGGACAATTCTCTTAGCTATAGCGGCGTCGTCTAATTCAAGGTCAATGCCACCTTTACTATACTCTATTCCCACTACGCTTGCTTCAGGTGTTATTTTCTGCAGTAAGCTCTGCACGTCCTTGAGAACGTACTCGGGCGGGTTTTTTCTAGTAAATCTCACTTGAATTAAGTGAGTATACTTACCAGCAGTTTTTGATATACACCGCGGGCAAGTTCTGTACTTTATACTTACGGGGACTTCGTGTGTAGTAGTAAAGGTGGCTGTGTCAGATTTTAAGTACAGGTTTAAACTAGCTCTTAATACACTCAACTCCTCTTTAACACTAATTACTTCAAGGTCTACTAGTGCAAGCTCGTCTCTTATGTACTTGTTCAGCTCACTAGCACTTATGGTTTTTATAATGTCTTTCAAGTCTGCTGGTGCGAGCCACTCGCCCTTAAATAGCCATGAGAGGCACTTGGGGCACATTACAACGCTTAACTCTGGAGGTTGCTTGAACACTCCTATATACTCCTTGAAGCACTCTATACAGTAACCTCGTATCAGCTGATCTGGCGGCAGTTCGCGTCCACAGCGCACACAAAAACGCACTACTTAATACCTCACATAAATTGCTATTTTCACGTCATTTACGACTAGAACAGCCGCCGGGTCGATCAATCCGGCTTTTACAGCGGCGTCTACAATATTTTTGCCCACTAGATTCGCTTGCGTAGACGTCTTGAGAATTTCAATAGCGTCTCTTACACTTAACAGCTCTCCCCTATAGAATACCGGGTCAATATATATGCGAGCCTTAGTCTCGGGGTTTAATATTGTGGCTCCAAGTAGATTTTCATCACAGGCTGCAGCTATTACTTCACTGTTAATTCTGTGAATTTTAACGTACACCCTCTGCTGGGACTCTTCTTTAAGACTCATAGTGAGCTCTCCACTGCGCTAAAACGCCTGGAACGAGGTTTCGGCGCCACACGCTTCGCACTTCAAAATAAACACTTTGCCCTTTTTAATGAGCTTTGTGTGTATGGATCCGCAAGTAGAGCATTTAACGTGTTTCTGGACAAACCTCTCTAGTAACTGACTTATCGCGGCAGAGCCGAATTTCCCTTTTAGCTCTAACTGCCCGGCTTCATTAATATAACTCGGAGTGTTGAGCTCCTTCGCGAAGTACCTCCTCAAAAGCTCTTCGTCGCGTCCTAGTGCGTGTGCTATGTCTTTAAAGTTCTGAATAATAGTTTTACCTCCAATAATTAGTACGGAGGCGCGAGGCATTTCAAATACTTCTTCCGACCCTCTTCTCCCAGCTAGTTTTGTGAAGGCGCGATCTAATAGCTCTTCGTACCGATACTCTAGACCACTACTCAAATGCCTACACCACTCAGATACTGTAGTATTAGTACCCTAATACGCATTATATAATAGTTGCTACGGAAACTATCAGCCTCAGGTGATTACATAGATTCCCGGGGGCTTATTGTTGAGAGTGTATATTGAAACTTACGGCTGTGCTCTCAATAAGAGTGACGAGGCTCTAATGAAGTCAACTCTGGTTAGTAGAGGTCACTCTGTAGCTAATACTATTGAAGAAGCAGATGTCATTGTAATTAATACGTGTACTGTGAGATTAGAGACAGAGTACCACATGATTAGTAGAATTAAAGCACTGTACGAGTACTGTGTGAAGTCGGGTAAAAAACTCATAGTTGCAGGGTGTATGGCTAAAACTCAGCCCTACACTGTTAATTTAATAGCGCCCAAGGCTAGTCTAGTCTCTCCTCAAAACGCAGATAAGATTTACATAGCAGTTGAGCGGGGGGAGCGGGTAGTACTGCTCAGTGGAGCTAGAAGTAGAGATATTATTGGAATTTGTAGAGGCACTAGCGTCGTCCCTATACCCATAGAGGAGGGTTGTTTAAGTAACTGCTCTTTCTGCATAGCTAAACACGCTCGAAGGCAACTAGTAAGTCACAGCATAGAGGCCATTGTAAAGGCTGTACAGGAGGCTGTAGAGTCAGGCGCAGTAGAAATAGAACTGACAGGCATGGATCTAGGCGTGTACGGCTTAGACCTCTATAGAAGGAGAGCTCTCCCAGACCTCATTAGAGAAATAGTGGCGAAAGTGCCGGGAAACTACATGATTAGAATAGGCATGGTTAATCCGGAGCATTTATGCTATTTACTTGACGACCTCGTAGACGCTGTTAGGGATAGTGAGAAAGTTTACAAGTTCCTCCACATACCCCTTCAATCAGGTAGCGACAAAGTGCTGAGGCTCATGAATAGAAACTACACAGTTGACGAGTACAGATCTATGATCAAGGAGATTAAAGACAAGATTCCCGATGCGAGTATCGCAACGGATATTATTGTGGGGTTCCCTGGTGAGAGTGAAGAAGACTTCGAAGAGACCTTGAAGGTTATTAGAGAATTAGAATTTGAGAGAGTACACTTAGCTGGATATAGTATCAGGCCATTGACACTAGCCGCTTCTATGCGCCAAGTAGACACAGCTGTGAAGAAGCGCAGACTCGAATTAGCGCTAAAAGTAATTATGGAGACTGGATTAAAGGTTAGGCAAAAATATCTAAATACGAGAGTTTCGTGTATTGTAACAGAGAGGAGTAAGACTTGGATTGGAAGACTAGTTAACTATATACCAGTAGTCATTAAAGGACCTAGCGACACCTCTGTTAATTATGGTATGTGGTTAAACGTGTATATTGATGAAATAACATTTTTCGATATTAGAGGGTATGTTCAGTAATTAAGTACCTGCTGGAATTTTAACTGTGACGTCCTCTATTGAACAGTCCTCACTAGAGCATGCCTTTACAGCCTCAATAATAGCGTTAATTGCTTTAAAGAGCTCTGCCTGTCTAACTGGTAGACGTGTAGGGTACAATTTAAGCTCTAATACGACTTTTCTACTGGATACTTCGAGTAAGTTGACTTTAACCTCGTCTTTAAATAAGGGCATTATTCCAGTTTTCTCAAGTGCTTCTATGAGCTCACTTATTTTTTCAGCTAGGTTTTGAGCGAAGCACTTGTAAACAATTTCTACTACTAAGCGCACATACACTGGTGTAATTCTAATAATAGAATCTAGTACTGTGTCGTTGCGAATGTAGTACTCATTGCCAAATACATCTTGTATTACGAGATACTGGGCATCTACTCTGGCTAGTTTACCGGTTATTGCACTATTGTACTCTGGCAAAATTATGTCGAGTGACTTGGATCTGAATATAGGGCTTAACTGTATAGCTAACCCGGCTACATATGGTTTTATAACGTCAAATAATACAACGTACAGTGTGAGAGCCAGAACTCCAAGTAGAACTAGTACTATCCAGAACTGAGGTGAGAATAGGAGAATAATTATGAGTACGGCGACCGTAAATGACGTAATATCGATAATTCTTGTAATAGTTTCGAGTCCGCGTAGTGATAAAAAACCCTTCTCTACTAAAGTCCCCACGACTCTCCTAATTACAATTCTAAATAGAACTACTACTAGTATTGTAACTATAGCTACGAGTAAATTATGTATTACTAGGACTGGGTAAGAGTCTACACCATTATTACTACTCATTTCAGGGCTCAACCCCTGATTTTCTTGATAAAATTGGTATTGGGTGCTAATACCATGAGGATATTACCAGGTTCGAGTACTATATCTTCTCTTGGCGGTAAAATATCGTGTTCGCTTATAACTGCTAGTACGTGTGCGTCGTCCTCTTCGAGTTTTAGATCACCAAGCCTACTATAGGCAGCCATGTCGGTCTCGCTTATAGAGACCATGAAGACTTTTCCGGCTGGAATAGTGCACAGCTCTCTTATTGACACTATAGACATCGTCACCTGCTTTAGTAGTTTTCCCAGAAATGACGGCTTAACAATGGGTATTCCTAGTTGTAGCTTTTTAGCCATATTTGCTATGTGTGCACTTCTAAAAACGCCTATTCTAATTGGCACTCCATACGAGTGCGCTAGGGCTAGAACTAGAAAATTCACTTCATCTCTACCGGTTAGCGCGAGCACGGCGTTTATCTCTTTCAAATTAACATACTCGTGTATGGGTAGATTTACAATATCCCCCTCAATAAAGAATACATCACCTAACTTTTCGAAAACACTACGTTTATTCGAGTCTTTCTCGACTAGAACGACCTCCTCGGCAATCTCTCTAAATGTCGGGTCAGAGAGCAGAGCCTCAGCAGTGTCTCCACCACCCACAATTAGAAACTTAAGTTTAGTAACCATGCACCTTCATCCTTACTCGGTAAGTAAATACTAAACACTACACTCTCTCGGATTTAGTATACAGGGTTATAAATGTAAGTTTTAGCCTGTTAGAGAACAATATCTCCGCGGTCTTTTACAGTATTACTGTCCTCACTAGCCCCCACTCTGATCACTAGTCACCTCGACGTCAAGCGTAGAGATGTCACAGCGCCGAAGTAGCAATCACAAACTGCTAGTTTAAGTTGTACTTCACTAAGTTCTTTAGGTTTCTGTTACTGGAATCTTTTTATAATAGAGAATGAGGCGGATAATTGAGAGGAAAATAAGTGCTAGCGCCAGGATTACCACGAAGGCTAGATCTATGACTGGATCTACTATTGAGTACTGGTGGATAGGCCGAAGATACCCTTGTAGCACGAGGAATGGCAGTGGAGCATACAGACACAAACCTATAGTTACCAGGGCAATAGACGCACGCCTCGATAATTTAGGCTCAACAATAAAAACATCAAGTAGAAAGCCACATCCCCCCAAAAAAAACATGATGCTGAAAATTAAAAATCCCATTTCAATTTCACCAGAAAAATAAGCATAAATATAATTCAAAATCATAAGCGTATATGCGAAACAGAACTCGGAGATAACAACCCAACGAGGCCAACGAGGAACTCTAAACAGAAGCCGAGTTGACATAGACAGCCCCAGTCCCCCACAGTGTAGTTAAAGGGGAAACGCCTCCTTAAAAAAGTAACTAACTTACAGTTCACCTCCACAACCCAAGACACCTGCCAGCCTGATAACAATGTCGTCTCTAAAACTCGATACTTTTTAGCTATGTTGTAAACTACGAGTATGAATAATTTCCCAGCGTCTTCGAACACTACATCCAGTACTTATAGCTCAAACTCAATGCAAGGTGTTTGGCAGAAAAACTGTTTCTGTCTAACACCTCGCGCGGAAAAGTAAGCTGAGATCCACGTATACACAGAGCGTGACTGTAAAGTAAACCTACATAGATTTAGACCATTCTAAGTTTAAAATGCCAAATATAAAATA
>JBMSAO010000003.1:0-35874 GCA_049414425.1 Desulfurococcaceae archaeon | reverse complement strand
TCACTCTGGGTGACAGTCCACTCTACTGGAGGATACCAGTAGTTGTAGCTGGTGTGTTAACAGCTATTTTCACGTTTCTAGTAGTCTACGTGCTCGCAAAGAACACTATTGCACCACTAGTAGCAGCCCTCCTCACGCTAGTAGACCCCATATCTAGAGCTCTCTTCAGTATTGCTCTGCTAGACGGCTACGTAGCGCTCTTCACAGTAATAGCGCTCTACTTTGTAGTTAAGGGGAACTACAAGGCCGGATTACTAGTAACTCTCATTGGGGCGTGCTTTAAGGCCTCAGCACTGTTCACAGCGATTCCACTAATAGTCCTCTTATCTAGAAGAGAGGCTCTGAGTAGTGGGGGGAGTGTAGTAGTCTTTATTAAGTCCTCTGTGTGGTACTCCGCTACGACAGCCCTGCTCTACCTCTTAATTCTAGCGGGAGCGTCTGCTCCCATAGTGAGCTACATGGGTATTATAGAGTGGCTCAACAACGCGGTATTTGGCGCGGCTAGGTGGCACGCGAGTGTAAAGTGCGTTGACCCCGCCAGGTGCCCAGTCAGCTCGTCTCCCTGGGACTGGTTCATAGGTGTAAACAGCTTTCTACTCTACGTTTACCCAGATGGCACTCGACTCTACGCTGCGGGGTTTTACCCGCTCTGGTCACTCTCACTAATCTCAGCGCTCCTTTTCACACCACTAGTCTACACGCGTAAACGCGAGTACGGCTACATAGTGCTAGTATTCCTGGGGACTCTGCTAGGTTACATAGGGCTCTGGGTTATTGGAGGGCGAACACAGTACAGCTTCTACGCAGTTCACTTCGCGCCACTAGTCTACGTTAATCTAGCGTACGTGTTCTCGGAGATAGTGCCGCGCAGAGAGCTTGTTAGAGAAGCTGTAGAGTACTGGGTTAAGCTCTTCTCGAGTGTAACATCTAGACTCGTAGCTCTCTAAGTAGCTTGCTACACTGCAACCTAGTTGAGACTACTAGTAGTAGAGCTCCCTGCCTTTTAAGTACTTACACGTGAGAATTGTAATACTGGTGTCGCTGTGTACGTGAAAACCACAAACAAGCCGAGGTTGAGGTTGATTACAGTTAAACTACCAGAACTCTACGTTGAGGGAATAGACGAGCTAGTAAAGATTGGCAGGTACAGAAATAGGAGTGAAGTAATAAGAGTCGCGATTAGAGACCTCTTGAAGAAAGAGCTCTGGTTTAGAGAAGAGTAGTGGTTTTCCGTGAAAACGTAGTACCCTGTTCACTACAGCGTAGTTGTCCTTGACACACATAGTAAAACTTTATTACTCAGACTCGTCATACTAGACTTCTGAGGTGTAGACACACTATGTCTAGGTACCTCAAACCACTACTACTCACCTCACTCCTACTAGCCTTAACTATAGAGATAATTGCCGTGACAACCGCGGCTCAGGGGTATACTCCACTAACAGTGTTGCTGGAAAACCCCGAACTCTATGTTGGAGACGAGGCAGTACTGTATGTTGAGGAGGGACCGCCAAATACTGAGCTATACGTCTACTTGGACGGCAGATTTATCACTAGTGATGTAACGGACGAGGATGGCTTTGCTGAAATAGCGTTTACAGTACCACTAATTCCAGGTGGTGAGCACTTAGTTGAAGTAGAAGCTACTGTGAATGGGCAGGTCTACTACGGCTACACTACGCTATACATCCTGCCAAAACTAATAGTTATACCAGAAGCAGTAGTAGTGCCTGAGAGAATATACATTGAAGTAACAGGGCTAGAGGCAGGTCAACTAGTTGAAATATACTTAGATGACGGTCCTCTACTAGCTAAGAGACGAGCGGACATCAACGGGTACATTAGAACTACTTATGGGATAAACCTACCACTAGTTGAGCCCGGCGTTCACGTAGTGAGAATAGTTGATTCAATTAGTGGAGAGGAGATTGTCAGCGCTGGGATATTTGTTCTCGGAGTTTTCGAGGAGTTTGCGAGTTGGCTCTTCATTATTAGTGACACGCTGACTTCTATTAATGAGGGCGTCAACACAGTACTCAATAATATTGATAGAATTGACCTCACGCTAATAGACATTAGGAACCTAGTTATTAGTGGTAACAACGCTATTCTATCTAGACTCGGCGAGATCAACGCTGTAGTAATTGGTATTAGGGATAATACAGTCTATATTCTCACGGAGCTAGGTTTAATCAGGACTAATCTCACAACTATTAGAGAGCTACTAGAGGCATCGCGAACTATTATACTTGAAAAACTAGACGAAAAAACTCTCAAGATCTTAACTGATACTGGAGAAATTAAAGTTAGACTAGACAGGATCAATGCTACTATACTAACTCAACTAATACCAGGACTCTCAGAGGTAAAGTCACTAGTAACGGTAGGATTCTCAGATGTGAAGTCACAAATTTCCACTACTAGAGACGATATAATTAGTAAGGCGAGTGAATTAAAGAACTTAATAGCAGAGGTTAATAGCTCAGTAAGCGAATTGAAGAGCCCAATAGCGGAGACGAGAGACGCCGTTATGGCTGTTAAAGAGAGAGTAGAGCCGACATCGCCACTACCTATTGGCGTGTGGGCGGCTGCAATATTCGGACTACTAGCTACCGTGATTTCCGCAATGAGACTCAGAAAGTAGCTCTCTTCTAACTACACTTTTTTACCCCCTTAGTACGGCTTTAAATGCCGAGGTCTCTCGCTTTATTTAAGACCATTACTAGTACTGGCTCGTAGTCATCTATTTTCTGCAGTCTAAGTGGTGGATTAAAATCCGGGAGTATTTTTAGAATAGTCTTTAATTCAACGGGCTTTCTGTAGAGTATAGGCTCTACTACTTTCATTGCGAGTGCTAGTGGAGAGCCCTTAATGTACTCGAAGTCTTCCTCGCCGAGCCCGGCGGCCGGGTTTCTAGAGAGGAATCTAACAACGTAGTCTGGAGTCCCCACAAGGACTTCTCCCACTGTGTACTCTCCCATAAACGCCTTTACTCTACCACTAACATACAGGACTACTCTGTCTCCGCGCTTAACTACAGGCCTGCTCTCGAAGAGCTTTCTCAAATCGTACTTCTTAACCCCCGTGAAGATTCTGTAGGCAAACTTCGGCTTTATTGGCATGAGAAACGTTGCCACTATTACACCACTACTCGCTGGGCTTATCGGAGAGTTTCTACTCGCGACTAACTTATATAAATCTCGCTGTGCAGAGATAAGTGTAGTGTGCTGAGAGCTGGTATTTCTGAGTAGTGATGAGTGACGCCGGAGCTTAGAGTAAACTCAGTGCTTTAGAGCAGTGGCTCCTCTAAGTATTCAAATGGGAGTGGTGTTGCGGAGTGTCTAGTGCGCTCCGTGAAGGAGACTTAGTGCTAGTGTACATTGACGAGAAGAGGAAGTTTATTACTAAACTAGAGCGGGGGAGAACTCTGGGCACTGATAGGGGCTATGTGAGCCACGACGCTCTAATAGGGCTGCCATACGGCTCGAGCGTTAAGACTAGTACTGGCGTTCAAGCCTACTTGTTCAAGCCGCTGCGACACGACTTCGTGCACGGCATTGAGAGGTCTACGCAGATAATATACCCCAAAGACGCGGCGCTCATGATATACTTGTCGGGTATAAGCTGTGGTAGTCGAGTAGGAGAGGCTGGTGTGGGGAGCGGCGCGTTCTCAATAGCTATAGCCTCAGTTATATGTGATAGTGGTAAACTCTACGGCTTCGACGTGTCAGACAGAGCACTGGAAGTTGCGCGTAGAAATCTAGAAAAAGCGGGACTACTCGGTAGAGTTGTCTTAGTTAAGCGAGATGTGAGGGAGGGCGTAGACGTGGAGTCTCTAGACGCGTTTTTCCTCGACATACCAGACCCCTGGAACGCTATTAACAGTGTGAGCAGGGCTCTAAGCCCCTCAGCCCCCCTACTAGCCTACGTCCCCACAGTGAATCAAGTCGAGAAGACAGTACTAGCTCTCAGAGAGAGCGGGCTCTTCAAGGATATACACGTCTACGAAGTACTACTGAGAGAGTACAGTGTTGAAAAAGACGCTGTGAGGCCCAAGACGAGAATGATTGGTCACACGGGTTACATTGTCTTCGCGAGGAGAGTTCTATAAGTGCCTCCCTATAACGTAGAGGTACACTACGTGTGATAAACCGTTCTCGTCTCTCACGTCAACAACCTTCTCGGGCTTCCAGCCCGGTATTCTAAACTCGTGACTCACAACTCTAGTTCCCGGTTTCAACTCGCGCTCGAATTTAGGTTTAAGCATTTCATTTACAGATGTGAGTAGAAACAGCGTTACAACAGTGGCCTCGCTAATATCCTCCTCGAAGAAGTCTCCAAGCTTAATTTCGACTTTCCCCTCAAGACCCTCTTCGCGCACTCGCGTTAAAGCGGCTTTGTATCTCTCCGGGTCTTTCTCGATACCTACAGCCCTCTTGACGCCAAACTCCTTAGCGGCTATTAAGACTATTCTCCCATCACCACATCCTAAGTCGTAGACGACGTCGCCGGGACCTGTGTTTGCGAGTTTAAGCATTGCTCTGACAACAGCGTAGGGGGTTGGCACATAGGGAACGTACACCATTAAAGAGCCCCCAGGAGAAAATACTCCGTACTAGTGTACTTAAAATTATTGCTCGTGTCTCTAACTGGGAGGAGAAAAACTACTACTCTTGTTGAGGCATTTCAATACCTAGTTCTCGCAGTTTACGTAGCATCTCCTCTAGCGCTTTCTCCTCACTGGGCTCTAATCTCTCATTTAGTGGTAGTTGCGAGAGGAGCCAGTAGACTTTGCCGTCGTCTGTCTCGACTAGTATTTGTGGTAGCCAGGTCATTCCAAGCTCGTCTTTGTCGCCGTGCTCTACTAGATACACGTAGTCCTCTATTTTAACGTCTAGAGGGGCGTTTACCGTCTTGCTTAACTTGTCGGCTAGTTTAAGCCAGAACTTGTGGTAGGGGTGGTGTTCAGCCGTCACAATTACTACTTTACTCACTCTCACTCACTCCACCTCAATATCACGCTCACAGAGCTATCAGTAAAGCTGAGTATTTAAAAATTCCACTACTACTAGACTGTGGGGACTTTTGGCTTTCTCTCCTCTTCGGGTCTCACTTTAATTATGCCGAGAAATATAGCGCAGGAGACGCAGTAGCACTTTTTAACAGGATACCTCATTATAACAGCCCCCTTCTTCTCCAGTTCTTCTGCTAGTCCTGGTGGAACTGGACTGTACATTCTCGTCACACAGACAGCCTTGTCTGCGGGTATTAGAGCTCCACACTGGTCACACTGTACTCTCCCAACAGAGCCTTTATCCCCTTTTCTGCGTCCACGACTCTCTCTCTTCTTGGGCAACTCTAAACACCCTCTATTAAGTGCACTGACTCTCTTTGTGAAAAGACACTAATATTTTTTCTCCTTGAAGAGCCCCTAGGAGGTCGTCGTGAATTTCTTTAAGCTAACACCCCCAATAATAGTCTCCCACTCAATGCCTATGGCCGACAAGAGCTGTTCTAGACTAGACCTCAGTCTTTCAATGTACCTCTCAGAGTCTATTTCGTGTTGCCTAGCTAGTTGTATAGCCTTGTAGCCACCACCACCCTTCACCATGACTACTAGCACGACGTCCCCCTCTCTAACGTCAATACCGTGACTTCTAAGTTGCAGCGCGGCTTTAACGTGGTACGGCATGCTCTTAGTGTACTCAGAGGGGTTTTTCGACAGTGTTGTCTTAACTGTGAGCTGGTCTAGTGTTATCTCCTTGCGCTTCAGCCCGTGGTAGTAGTACTTTAGCGTGTCTTCAAGCCACATAATGAACTCCGAGAAGTCGCTGGGGGATTCTATCTTAGAGAGCTTCTCTGTAATTGCGTTGAAGAGGTCTTTAATGAACTCTGGAGTATTTCTCTTCTTAGCCATAAGGCCTTTAATCTCGATCTCTCCTTTAGCAGTCCTCCCCAGGTAGTTCTTCTTCAGCCCGGTAAACACGACGAATGTGAACTCCTTATCCAGCTCAATGTCTAGTCCCAGCGTCTGCTGAGTCCACTGTTGCAGTAGTTCTAACTGGTCTCTACTGTAAGCCCAGACGAAAATAGAGTCCGTGTCTCCGTAGAGGGGTTTCATGCCCATTTCAGCCGCCTTGCACACTATGTGTTTAAACGCGACTCTACCGAGAGCTGTAACGCTCTCAGCTACAGCTGGTGAGTACAGGGCGAATCTCTCGTCTCCGAAGACACCATAACTAGCATTTATGAAGACTTTGAGAGCTCTCTGCACCACCTCGTACCAAGTCCTCTGCTCAGAGGGCAGCGTCTTGTCTTTTGCCCGCTTCTTGTAGACACCAACTCTGAAATCTCTGAGAATGCCAATAATGAGTGCTGTTAGACCCGCTTTGTCTACGCAGACTCTGTGTATTTCTACCCCGGTCTCGTCTCTAACACTAATTCTCCTACTACACCACTCCATGTCGACTGTTTCGTAGCTTAAATTATAGTTCTTTATAATACTCGGATACAGTGAAGCTATGTCTAGCACAGCCACGTTGAAGAAGAGGCCTCGAGGAGGCTCAATTACTAGTGCACCAGCGTACTTCTTCCCCTCAATAACAGCTCTCGTAGAGGACTTCACGCGGCTCGCAATATCCTCTTTATTTGATATCAAATACCCCCTCCTCCTGTGCTCCCAGAAGAAGAGGTTTTGTATCCACCCCGAAATCTGCCTTCTACAGACCTCTTCGAAACTAGTCTTAGATATACGCGCTAGTAGTACGAGGAGCTTCCACACGAGCTCGTCCTCGAACATTGTGAGTTTAAGTGTCAACTCAGCGTCTCGCAGGTTGTACGCGGCTAGGAGTCCAGCGGAGATATCGCTAATAGTCTCTTCAAACCCTATCTTCGCCATGCCTAGTAAAGCGCCGGCCACGGCGTCGAGCCTGTCTTCCTGGTACTTACCTCCAAAAGCATAGTTCTTCACGGCTCTATTCGAGAAGAACTTGTAGAGGTCTAAGTGTATGCTAGTCTCTAAGCCAATCATGCCCTCTCTTATCTGAATTGGAATCATAGACCGGGGTATTCCGAGTTTAAGAGACCTCATGTAGAGGTAGAGCAAGTCAAAGTTATCGCCGTTGTATGAGAGTACTACTGGGTACTTCGCGAGGGCGTTGTAGACATCTAGTATTAGTGCTCTCTCCGAGTCGTAGACTTCTACGATAGCGTCTACTGGGTACTCTTTCGGGTTGAGAGCGTACGTAAACGTGTTTTTAAACGGGCGAGCCAGCAGGAAAACCCTCTTAGAGCCCCTATTGTCCACAAGGCTTACACTAATAACCGGGTACTCTGCTAGTCGAGGACTCGGTATTCTGCCCTTAAATGGCGTAAACACCTCTATGTCTATTGAGACTCTGAGAGCTCTCGGTGGAGACTCCTCAAAGAGCATTGCGAAAAATCTCGCTGCCGCTCTAACTTCCTCAGGGTCTTTCTCGAAGAGCTTGTCAACGGACTTTAATACAGACTCCGATATACCCGGCTCTAGTAGCGTTATTCTCGGCACGCCGCTGTTATTAGTAATAGTGTACTTCATTCCCGGCACGAGGCCGAGGTCGAATATGTAGTTGGAGTGGTACTTTATCTTAGCCTCCCACGCCGCGTTTACCTTACTTCGAAGCTTCTTCACAGCTAGCGGGTCCCCAGTGATCACCTTTACGACTCTAATAGTCCTAGCTGTTAGCGGGTCTATTTTCTGCGCTTCCTCGAAGCCTAGTACTGAGGACTCGCCAGCTAACTTGACCTTTAGACTCTCCGGGTCTTCACTAGTCAGGAAGTAGGGGTGGTGTCCAGTTAGATCTGGTGCTTTTACCAGCTTCTCTCCGTCCTCGCTTAGAAAGACTAGTATAGCCTTGCCTATTTTACCATCATAGTACACGCCTAGCAAGTAGTGCGGTGTCGTAATAGTCTTAACTAAGTTAGCGCGAAATGGCAACTCTAGAGTAGTAATCTCGCCCTCGTCGCGAGAACTCGTCATTTACTACTCTCACCACTAGTCAGCATCATTATGGCCTTGGCGATGTCACCCTTAGCCTTAATGAGGGCTTCGCGGGCCTTCTCGAGAGAAGCACCTGTGTATTCAGCAATGAACTTCACGTCGTCTTCAGAGACGTGAACCTCTTCAGTAGTCTCCTCTCGCTGAAAAGCTGTCCTAGGCTCCTCCCGCACTTCTTCGCCGAGTACCTGAAATACTGTCTGCTTAGAGATCTTAAAAGCGAGTACTTGTGGCGAGGGTATAACTATAGTCTTATCTGCTAAGTGTATCTCGACTCTCTCAACGCCCTTAACCTCTTCAACATCGATGCCATATCTCTTCAGTAGTTTCTTGACTTCGTGGGGGCTGAGAGGTAGCACTCTAAAGCACCCCTAATATAAACTCCTAATTCTATGCTTTAAAGATGTAGTTCCAAGTAGTGTTGTCGAGGATGCTGAGACATGGTAGTGAAAGTGAGCATTCTCGGTGGAGGCCGCGAAGTAGGCAGGTCAGCTGTGCTTGTAAATGCTGATGGGAAGAAGCTACTACTCGACTATGGAGTGAGTTTTGGTGAAAAAGACCGCCCGGTATTTCCACTACACGTAAGGCCAGTAGACCTCTCGGCAATTGTGGTCTCACACGCGCACTTAGATCACATTGGTGCAGCACCCTACTTCTACATAACGGGCTCGCCTAGGCTAATCGCTACGAGGCCCACAATGGACGTGGCAAGGCTACTCGTACTAGACTTCTTGAGGCTAAACGCCCCCTACGTAGAGTACGAGATGAGGGAATTTGAGCGAATGTGTGATAGTACTCAGTTCGTGGAGTACGGTGAGAGTGTAGACGTAGATGGTTTATTTCTCCAGTTCTTCAACGCCGGTCACATTATCGGCAGTATCTTAACATACGTGGAGACTCCTAGTGGAGAGAACATACTGTACACAGGAGACTTCAATACTATAGAGACGTGGACTTTCAGACCAGCTGAAATACCTCCCTTAAAAGTGACTACGATAATAGTTGAGTCTACGTACGGAGCGCGTAACCACCCCTCACGAAGTAGAGTAGAAGAGAGACTTGTGTCAATAGTCGAGGAGACAGTGGATCGCGGTGGTGTAGCACTAATACCAGCTTTTAGTGTTGGTAGAAGCCAAGAAGTAGTGACACTGCTCTGCACTCGAGCACCTTACCTCGACGTCTACGTCGACGGGCTGAGTAGAGATGTAACAGAGGTTTACGTTAAACACAAGAAGTTTCTCCGAGACCCGGCACTATTTAGTAAAGTTGTTGAGAACGTGAATTTCGTCGTGGACTCTTCAATGAGAAGAAAGATCACGAAAAAGCCCTGCGTAATCGTAGCCTCCGCTGGCATGTTGAAAGGAGGACCTAGTCTATACTACTTCAAAAAGCTCTACGACAACCCCAGAAACTCCATTATACTAGTGAGCTACCAGGCAATTAACAGTACTGGCCACAAGTTGCTCGAAGAGGGTCAAATACTGGAGCAGAATATAGGCCCTATTAGAGCTAGACTAGAGTGGCTAGACCTCTCGAGTCACACAAGTAGAGATGAGACTGTCAAGTACATACTACGGTACAAGAGCACTCTCAGAGACATCGTACTAGTCCACGGAGACTACGAGGAGGCGCAGGCTCTAGCTAGTAGAATAAGAGAGTTCCTAGGCGAGGACGTTAAAATACACATTCCAGCCACAGGTGAGGAGTTAGTACTAGAATAGCTCTAGCAGAGCTCAAGAGCACTTCTAAGTGCACGAAGCCGCCTGCTCTACATTAAGATTTTAACCCTCTCAATTCTATTAGTGAGTACTGGTCTCGGAGCCGGGGTAGCTCAGCCTGGAAGAGCGCCGGGCTGTTAACCGAGCTGTGCTAGCCGTGGCGGAGACCCGGTGGTCCGGGGTTCAAATCCCCGCCCCGGCGTTCAACTCCTCCTCTTCGTGGAGTCCTAGTCTAGAAGCACTCAGTTAACACTTTCACACATCTCTCTGAGCTATAAGCACATCGTAGTTACCTGGGGGCTGGTGGTTTGAGGGCGTATGAGGCCTCGAGTTCACACGTCTATTGATGTCTATGACTTGTACCTGAGACTAGTAGAGGCGGGTGTGGTTTTCGTCACGGTAGACTACATTGCGAGATTACTAGCTATTCCTACTAGGAGTGCTGGGAGAATTCTCTCTAGGATGCGTGAATTAGGATTAGCTGTGAGAATTAGTAAAAACGCATATAGGCTAGTAAGACCCTGAAGGCTAGGGCTTAATAAAGTCCTCCACGGCTGGGGGCTCCGGCTTTAACCCCTTCCTAGTTCTAATTTTAGCAATTAAGTCCATTAACATGCTGTCTGGAACCGGCGCCCACCTACTGAACTCTTGACCCCATATAGCCTTGCCGGCAGTGGAGTTTCTCAGAGCGTCCGCTATGTCGAGGGACTCTGCGACCGGGGTCTCGGCTATTATTCTCGCCAGGTTCTCGCTCTGCTCGACGTTTAGTAGCTTTCCGCGCTTCTTGGTTATTATAACTGAAATGTTGCCGATGTACTCGACGGGTGTTCTAATGTCTAGTCTCAATATGGGCTCTAGTAGAGTGGGACTAGTAATCAGCATGCCGGCGAAGATGGCGTTTCTAACAGCCGGGTAGATCTGTGCGGGGCCCCTGTGAGCAGGATCTTCGTGTACTACTGCGTCGTGTAGAATAACTTTCACGCCTCTAACAGGCTCGTGTGCTAGTGGGCCCTCTCTCATAGCTAATCTAAAGCCCTGTATTAGCGTGTCTCTCACTTCGCGCAGGTACTGCACACCAGTGGTTCTGTCTACTAGTATGTCGATGTTCTCGTCTATCGCGACAATTCTCCTCGCCTCGTCAGCATCCCATCCGGCGTGATCTCTGAGTATCTTAGCTCTCTCGCGTGGATCCATGTCCTCGGCCACAATGCCCTCTTGAATAAGCTTTATTGTCGTCTCGTCAAGCGGCTCGACGTTAATGTAGAATCTATTGTGCTTGTTAGGCGACTTGCCCTCAAACACCTGACTAGCACTCCTAATTGCCTCTCTGTAGACTATTACTGGCGGAGAGGTGACGACTTCAAGCCCGTAGAACTCTCTTAGTAGTGTTAAAGCTATTTCTATGTGTAGTGTGCCAACACCGTGAATTAAGTACTCGCCGGTTTCCTCGTTAATTTTAACTAAGAGGCTTGGGTCTTCGAGGTGCAACTTGTACAGTGCGTCAATGAGTTTAGTTAGTTGTTGCGGGTTCTTGGGCTCAATGGCGACTGTTACGACGGATTCCGTTATCACTCTAAATCTCTCGAATGGAGTCATGTGGTCTCTGAGTACAGTTGAAACGAGTGTTTCTCCAGACCTGACTTTGTCGGGGCCTAGTACAGCCGCTATGTTACCAGCTGCTACTTCGCTCGCGAGCTCCCTGTACGGGCCCATGTAGAGGCCTACTTGTAGTATTCTCTGAGCTGTTCTCGCGTTGACAAGCCACACTTCTTCACCAGCCCTCACGGTTCCAGAGAACACTCTACCAGTAGCTACTAAGCCCGCGTGCGGGTCTACTTTGACGTCTGTAACCATCATTACTAATGGCCCATTGGGCTCGCACTCCACCATGTACTTGGCTACCTCGCTGTTGATTTCTCCGTGCCAGACCTTCGGTATTCTGTACTTCTGGGCTTCACGCGGATTAGGTATAAACTTCACAACCATGTCGAGTATGGCTTCGTGGAGAGAAGCGGCCTTTTGCAACTCCACAAGCGCGTCTTTACCGCGGTTGTAGATGTCAATAACATCACTTATCTTTATTCCCTTCTCCTGAGCTAGTGGTATTGTCAGGCCCCACCTATCCCTCGCGGAGCCGAAAGCCACCTGCCCCTTAGCTGGGTCGAGAAGCCACGCTTTCTGGAACTCCTTGTCAGCGTAGTTAGATATGAGCATGTTGATGTCTCTCACGATCTGTACTAGTCTCCGCTGTATTTCCTGAGGAGACAGCTTGAGCTCTTTAATTAACCTGTCAATTTTATTAATGAAGAGTATTGGCCTAACGCGCTCTTCTAGGGCTACTCTCAAATACATCTCTGTCTGAGTCATGACGCCCTCAACAGCGTCTACTACTACAATAGCGCCGTCAATAGCTCTGAGAGCCCTGAGGGTCCTGGACTGGAAGTCCACGTGGCCCGGAGTGTCTATGAGGTTAATTACGTAGGGCTTGCCCTTGTACTCATGGTAGAGACTGACGTTTGCGGCTTTAACAGTCATTTGCCTTCTCTGCTCAACGTCAAGGTAGTCTAGTGCTAGCACCTGGCCGGCGAGTTTCTCTGAGAGTAGCCCGGCGGCGCTCAGTAGAGAGTCTGATAGCGTGGTCTTGCCGTGATCGACGTGAGCTGTTATACCTATATTTCTGACCTGCTCTATGTTCTTCATTATCTTCATTACTTCGGTTATCTGCTTATACCGAACCATTGTAAAGCACCACTTGCCTATATCACTCTAAGTATTTAAGAGACCTCTTAAAAGCTCTTTGTCACGTAGTATTCACACTTAGCGTTTTACTCAGGCTCTCTAAGTACTCCCTAATTCTCCTCTTAGCGTAATTAAGCGCCTCGTTAACCACATCTACACACCTCTCGCGGAGTGTAATGCAGCGCTCTACTCTGAGGTCTATTACTAGGTCTACTCCGCTGGGAGTCCTAGATATACTAGCAATAAGGGTGTACTCACTACTCTTTGCTAATTTCTCTCGTAGGTATTCTCTGATGCTCTCGTCTACGAGAACTAGTATCTCTTCGAGCTTGTCTAGAGGCAAGTTCTTAAGAACTACACTATAGCCTTCTTCTTTGAACTCTGTAGGCGAGCTACTGGCCAATAGTAATCCCGTGTTTAGCTAGGGCCTCTCTTAGTTTATTCTCGAGCTCTTGAATCTGCTTGTTTAAGAAGTCTAGTTGCTTCTTGTACTTGTCTCTCTTAATTGTGAGTAGCTCCTTCCTCTCCTCAAGTTCCTTTAGAATCTCTGAGCGCGTCTTTCTCACTAGTATGTGTCCCACACTCTTGTAGAGCTCAACGTTGTCGTCGAGGTCTTTTAGAGTACTATTTATACTGTCTATTTCGCTGAGCTCAGCCTCTACAGCTCTCAGCTCGGCTTCAATTCTCGCGTACTGCTCGCGCACGGCCTGGTACTGTATTAGTAACTGCTGAATTTCCGGTGGTAGGCTCCTCTCGCGTTGAGTCGCGCTCATTACCCATTTCACCTACAATTCTTAGTAGTAAGGCGACCAAGCCTATTAAATTGTTATTCACAGCTCTCGCTCTACTCAGACTACTACACTCGACTACTAGGTTTAAAACTCTCTCGGAGACACTGATGTCGCCACTACACGTGCTTGGAAGAGACTTAATATCCGGGGTGAGCGCTCTCAGAAGCGCGCTCACAACTTCACTACTACTCAATTCAACCCTGTATACCAGTTTCAGTTTCAACTCCACCGCCTCTAATGACCCTGAGGACTCTCAGTACGGGGCCTATTAACTTGCCGTGAACACTCTGAAACTTAACGATAATGTACTTGTCCTCTTCGAGTAGAACAGTGACGTCGGGGTCTTTCGCTATTCTCGGCTGAAAGACTCTTAGTAGAATATCCGCGAGTAGAAAGCAGTCGCTAGATATGCACTTAGAGTGGTCAATAGCTATGCTACTAGCACCGTATACTTTAGAGGCCAGTGGATTCTCCCTAGAGAGCTTTACTCCTTTAAGTATTAAATCGGCTATTTTCACTAGTTTAGGGGCGATCTCTGCTTGAACCTCGAAGAGGAAGAGTCTTCCCGGGTTTCCGTAGAACTCGCTAACTATCAGAACATACTTTAAGCCACGCGCATAGGCCTCTATAGCTAAGTCCTCGAGTGTTTTGTGGCCTCGCTGAATTCTAATAGAACAGGGGAAAACACTTACGAGGTCTTTTACGAAAGACCTAACTCGGGGAGAGGTGTGGCGCGATGTTGTAACTAAGAGCAAAAAATCTATTCCCTAGTAATAATTTCTGGAAAAGTCTTAGAGAGTCCTGTTCTTGGAATGTGAGCGCCTCCAGCCCACTTGGCACCGCACTTCCTGCAAACCCATATTCCAGTACTTAGTCTAACGACTCGACCTTTGTGCGCGCAGAACGGGCAGGTGTGGTCGGCGTATCTCTTTTCGAGAACTTCTTTGACTTTCTTTCTCACAGTGGAGCCGTATCTCGCGCCGTATCTACCAGCAATGCCTACGACTCTGGTTCTACCCATAAGCACTTACCTCACTGAGTCTAAATTTCCGATAGTGGTTTAATGTAGTTTTGTGGGTTATTTAAGACATTTTTCATGAAGCCTATTAGCTGAAGCCCCCTCTCAACGACTATGTCGAGCGCGCCCTCCAGCACCTTTCTCGGAACTCCCCTCTCTCCTCTTTTCTGCGCGCCGCAAATTCTACCATTCTCATCTACAGCTAGCACTATTAGCGCGTTTGCTACTAGCTCCTCCTCGAGGCTCGGGTCTACAAAGAGAGTGTTCTCGATTACTCCGAGTGTTACAGTAGCTACTAGGAGATTCACCGGTAGTAGGGTCTCGCGCACACTCGCGTCTACTACGTACTGCCCAGTCTCCGTCTTAACTAGTCTGGGTATCTTAGTAGTTGCTAGTGCCAGCATAGAGGCTAGCATACTGGCGTCTACAATGTTCCCGTCGTGGTCAATTAGGTATATGTCGTTGTAGACAACCCACGCAACTCTACCCGGCTCAATAACGAGGTCTTCTAGCTTAATAGCCCGAGGCTCTCGAAGAGACCTGTCAATAATCCTAGCTACTTCAATAGCGTTTTCATCGGGGGGACCCGGCTCAAAAGAGGGAGATGCGAGGGGGACGAATTCTAAGTGTACTTGTAGGACGCCCTCGTTAGGTCTATCCTTAAATGGAGCTCCCAGCTCGAGTTTTACGCCAACTATAACTTGCGTTCTCCCGAGCTTGACTAGAGCGCTCCCCTCGGCTTTTCTAATGGGGCTGAGAATTACTGATATAGGCCTGTAGTCTAGTAGACCCCTCCCATCTAGTCTCTCTCCGCGCCTAATGCTCTTAACTATTTGCTCTACTTGCATTTTAGGTATGATCTCTCTCTCGGGCGTAATACTCATGGCCCGGTGATCACCCTGCTCTCACTTCCTCGAGTAGCTTTACGTACTTGTTGTACAAAGCCTCTTTAGCAATTTTGTATACGGTCTCAGCGGCTTTAAACGCCATGTCTACTCCAGCTTTAATTTCCTGTGGTGTGAGCACTCCATTGAGCTGGAAGAGGACTATTTCCCCTAAATTCGGTGCTATGCCAACCGGCATGTCGGCTTCTCCGTGCTCGTCTTCCAGCTCGTTAATGTCTAGTAAGAGAACGCCGTTGACTTTCCCCACGGCGATGCCTACTACTACGTCTCTTAGTGGTATTCCCGCGTCTGCGAGTGCTAGCGAGGCGGCCGTCAACCCAGCTGTTCTAGTCCCCCCGTCCGCCTGTAAGACCTCTATAAAGACGTCTATTCCAGTTCTAGGGAAGAGCGATGTGAAGACAACTGCTTCTAGTGCTTCTCGTATTACTTTAGAGAGCTCTATTTCTCTCCTAGTTGGAGCGGGGCTTTTCCTCTCATTTGTCGAGAAGGAAGCCATGTGGTAGCGCACTCGAAGCGTTGCCCGCATAGGCATGCTCATGTACCGGGGTGGTGCTTCGCGAGGACCGTAAACAGCCGCCAGGACTTTTGTGTCTCCATACTCGACTAGAGCGCTGCCATTAGCGTTTTTCAGTACACCCACAGTTATTTTCACAGGCCTCATTTCATCAGGGCTTCTTCCGTCGATTCGCCGGCCGTCTTCTCTAATTAAAACAGGCTTTGAGGTGTTCATGCTTTAACACCGAGCTTCGAGGCTAGGTGAGACTTGATCTCCTCTGTCAAGCTCCTCATGTGGGCTCTAGCCTCTATAAGCCTAACAGCACTTATAAGCGCGCTGAGTACGTACTCGTCTGGGCACTTAGCCCAGATATACCCGTTAACTCCCACTACAATTTCGCAGTTAGTCATACTTGTGAGTAAATTATACATACTGCCCTTCTTCCCTATAATCCGCGCTACTTTACTGGGTTTAACGTCTATTACGTGCCCCTCGACTATTTTTCCCAGCCCCTTACCCTTAACTGTTAGAACGGGGTCTCGTAGCCTGTCAAACGCCGCTACTTTAGCTAGCACGTAGTCGCCTATATCGAGGTAGTTTCTCAAATTGTGTACTGCTGGGTTAAACCCCTCTACTACATTAGTAGCTGGTAGTATTGCTTTATACGGTGATTTAATCTCAACGTGCCACGCTGTAACGCCAACTCCACTAATAACTCCTATTACGACGTCGTCTATTCTAGGTATGTATACGCCCTCTAAGGGAACCACGCTGATACTGCTATTCTCAATTGACACTACTCCGACGACGTCGCTGTAGACTCTATCACCTAGAATGTATATGTGCTTCTCTGGTATGTGTTTTACTTTCTGCTCGTATACTCCGCTCTCAATTATGGCTAGGCAGTCGCCGGGCCTCACTATTTGCCTGTGCGCTACTAGTATTTTGAGAGGTGGAGTACTCGCGGACAACTCGTCATCCCACACTCACAATTTTTACGTCTCCGCTACCCTTGGTAATAGCGTTTACTCTGTCTATTAACTCCTGCTGGAGACCAGCTGGTATTTCAAGCTCCACCTCTAGGCTTCCGTCACTAAGCCACGTGGACTTCTTAACAGTGCCCATTGACTGAAGTACTTTGAGTCCTTTACCAGCGTGGTCTGGAGGTAGCTTCACTATAACGTAGGCGCGCGCTATCTTTATCGGCATTACCTTAGCTAGCTGAGCTACTATTGCCTCTAATTGCTGCTCAGCTGGCTTAAACGGGTCTATAGAGACCTTCGCCTGCTCAAGGGCTATTTCTATTCTCTTCAGCGGTATGGGTAGCTTGGTTTTAGGGTCTACTGCGTTCTTAGCTATGAGGTTTAATATCTGGGCTTTTTTCTCTTCAATTAGCTTTCTCCTCTGCTCGGCTGTGAGCTGGATCTCGCCGCGCCTAATGATCTCTACGGCCACGGTTCTAGGGTCGTCTGTTCCAAATACTTCCCGCATAGCCTCCGGTGAGGCTTTAAGCCCCTTCTTAGCGTCTTTGTAAATAAAGTCACTAACTAGTACTTCATCAATGCTTACAGGCTTTCCCTCTTTGAGCTTAATAGCCAAATCCGGGTCTACGAGTACTTCAAATCTGTGACCTTTAGCCTCGTATTTCGCAATAACATGCTTCCCGCTCAAAGAGGTGCACCTGGAGTTTTCTTTTCAAACTATATTAAAGCCAGGCCTGGAAACTCCAGTAGTGTCCAGAGGTGTTAGATTAGGAAAATTAAGCTTTAAGCTTTTATTTTACCCTCCCGCGCAAGCTCCTCAATATATTCTTTTATCTCGCTCGTACTCAGTAGTCTAAATCTCCTACTCTCCTTGTCAATATAGCCTACTTCTATGAAGTTCTCGTACGGCTTGCTCTCGACGATGTTTACTATAGCCTGTATGGCTAGTTTAATCGTGCTCCTCGTATCGAGGTCGTACTTGTAGTTCTTCTCGAGGAAGTCCTGGACAACATTGCCCTTCTCGCCAATAGCGATAGCGTAGTAGCCAATGTAGTTACCACTAGGCTCTGTCATGAACAAGTGTAATCCGCGATCATCAGCGCCGGCGAATATAATTGCTACACCAAAAGGCCTAACGCCGGCGTGCTGTGTGTATAACTGCTTCACGTCGCAGACAAGCTTTACGAGGTACTCAACGGGTACTGGCTCGTCGTAGACAAACCTGTAGTAGAGGGCTTGCTGCGTGGCGTGATCTAGTAGTACCCTCCCGTCACCAGCCATCCCGGCATACGTGGCTCCTACGTGTTCGTCTACTCTGAAGATCTTCTTTACGCTCTTCTCGTCGGCTAGTGGCAGTACTTTGCGCTTTTCTGCTACAATAACACTAGCACTAGCTGTTCTAATGCCGAGACTAGTCCACCCTCTCCTAACAGTCTCGAAAGCGTACTCGACCTGGTATATTCTACCATCAGGCGCGAATATCGTAATAGCCCTGTCGTAAGCCGCCGTCATGGGTAGACTCATTCACTACACCTAGACCCTTTCTACCTCTACGCCCTTAGGATTAAAAACACGTTTGGGATAATAAGGAAAACCATCGCGGAGTCTGAGCTGGGTTAACACGCTATTTAAACCCCTCTACTAGAAGAAATTAATATAATGGAGCTGCGGGGGTGCCCGAGCCTGGTCAAAGGGGGCGGACTTAAGATCCGCTGGCGTAGGCCTGGGTGGGTTCAAATCCCACCCCCCGCACGCTCCTCCTAGCCACACACTTCTCCACTAGTGGAGCTTCTGTGGAGAAGCTTAGTAACTACGTGATGAGCCCCTACTCCTAATCTCAAGACTCTGTACTGAGACTCTGAGTTAGAGCGTAGAGGAGTTATATGAGCGCGAGGGTAGTAGGCGCTATCAGCTCGTCGCGAAGTAATCATCACTCATACTGGAGCGGCTTCATCACTACAGAGTAAATCTCTCAAGCTCCCTAAAATTTAAGTTTTCTAGCTAGTTCTCTGGCTTTTCTAAGTGTACCCGTTGTTCTGAGTGGTACTATTACACAGCGCTTATTCTCCACGGTTTTTACTAGCCCGAGGGCGGCTATGAAGTAGTCCACGTATAGGTGAGCAACTCGATACACTCCTCTCTCCGTGTTCTCGTCGAAGAATAGTAGTTGAGGAGATGCTTTGTAGTACGTGCTTTCACTGAATAGCTCTTTAAACTTAGCAGACACTGCGTCTTTAAGCTCACTACTCCTCACTCTCTCCTCACATACAGCAGCGAAGACAACATACCTCTTTCTTATTCGCCTAGCAATACTCGACTCCTCTCTCACTTTCAGCAAGGCACTGTATGCTCTGACTAGTCTTCGGAGCTTAATCAGCGTGACTAGTAGTAGTATGCTACAAGTAGACACTAATATGAGCGTGGCGATTAAGAGTTCATATAACATGTACTCACCTATACTCAGGCCACTAACTTTCTGGAGATTAACTGTCTCGGAATATTTGTTAGAGCTAGCAGTGCGAATTTCTCTGGAATGTCGTAGAGGGTCTTTACAGCCTTAATAACCACGACTGGGTGTACTAGCTCGTAGACACTACTAGCTGGAACGCCCAAGACAAATCCGACTTTGAATCTAATGAGCATGTTTAGCCTCCTGTAGAAGTAGCTCTTCACTTCACTGCTACTGTGAAGTAGGTGTGTAATGTGGATTTCTAGTGGCTTATCGTAGTACTTCATAACACTGACTTGTCCCTTGTCTAGGATTTTGAGGTTACTCGGAGTTACCAGGATAGTGTCTACTCGGCTATCGTGAGCAGACCACCTAGCGACTTTAGTGCTAGTTGGGTGGACACTTATAATTTTCCCCCTGTACTCAATTCTCCCCAAGATCTCTCTGAGCTCATCTACGCTACTAGTGCTCACAACTATCTTATCTACAACCGCCATTTTCGCGCTGAGCGGGCTAGTATCTAAGTGCTTCTCGAGACAGGCGACGTGAGTATAGCCCATTTTGTAGTGCACTTCGAGTACTTCTCTAGTACAAGTACTGGCGTGAATATTAGCGAAAACTCGCTTCAAGACAAGAGCACCCGCTCTTAAATACGTGGTTTAAGAGAGCACCTAGACTACTCAAATTACTGTTTAGTTGATCTCTATTAAATCTCGACTAGGAGATTAGACTGCTCCGCGCCAGGAACTCCTCTAGATCTCTGTAGCTCTTAACGTTCTTTAAGTGTATTGTGAGTTTAACTACATCGTCTGAGTCGACGAGCTGGAGTTTACTCATGTAGAGGCTCTGCTTTGAGAACCTTATAACAAACCTCTTTTCTCGAGGGTCGAATCTGAGTCTACTTGTAATTCTCAGTAGCCTCTTCTCGCTATCTTCTAGCCTACTGGCAACATACTTGACTATAGAACTCGCTAGTAGCGGATCTCTCACCACGAGTGACAAAATGACTATTGGGTTTCCGTAATAGCCCCTTTCCTCTCTAACTGCGAGTTCCAGTTTGGGCCTTGTGTCTTCTGGGAGGAGGTTGCGTATTGAGCTCTCAACGCGCGAGCACTCTTCTGTGGCGTGGCAGAAAGCCGTGATCTCTACTGAGGAGACCTCTACTACCCTCTCTCTTCTTCTAGCTTCTCCGCTACTTGCCAAGGCTCGCGAGCCCCTCTACTAGCCTCGTGTCTCTTCTTCAACAAGCGCTCTTTCTGCTTCTTCTTCCACTTGTAGTATACTGTGCCTCTAAGTCCTCTACTCTTTCTCAGCCCTCTCGTCTTTTTGCCTGCGCTCGTAAGCCCCCTGAACACTCTGCCTCTATTTTGCGGCTCGCATATCCACTTGATTTCGGGGTCTCTGAATATAGACGGGTGGTGGGGGTCTACTAGTATTACCTCGAACCACTTGTACTTGCCGTCTTCGCCTACGTAGTAGCTATTTAGCACTTCGAGGTTTCTGTACCTCCTGGCAGCTCTCTCCTCGGCGATGAGTCTTAAGCTCTTGGCGGGAGCGTAGCCGTAAACACCCGTTCTCTTAGGTCTACGCCCACTATCGGGTCTGGGTTTTCTCTGACCACCCTTTCTAACCCTCACGCGGACAACTATATAGCCTATTTTAGCCTTGTACCCCAGAGCTCTGGCCCTGTCTAGTCTTGTAGGCTTCTCAATTCTCACGACAGTAGGTTCTTTTCTCCACTCTACTAGCCTTTGACGCAGTAGCTCTCTCAGCTCTCCCCTGTAGATCTGATGCCATGTTTGAGATAAGTAGTGGTACATGCCTTTTGCCAATTTAGTACACCACTCTAGCCGGTATACTTTAAGACCTGCTAGGGGTTTATATAGAGTAATATAGAGTACTAGTGCGGTGACCCGTGCTTGCCTATACTGGAGAAGGTTATTGGAGTTGTCGGTAAGACTAATGTGGGCAAGTCGACGCTCTTCTCGGCAATGACAATGATCCCGGTGAAAACAGCGGACCACCCGTTCACGACAATAGAGCCTAATATTGGCGTAGCCTACGTCAGGAAGAGCTGTGTTCACGTGGAATTAGGGCTTCCAGGCTGCAATCCTAGGAGTGGCTTTTGCGTTAAGGGGTACAGATTTATACCAGTAAAAATCATGGACGTAGCTGGCCTAGTTCCCGGAGCACACGCCGGGAGAGGTCTTGGAAACAAGTTCATGGATGATCTGCGCCAGGCAGACGCACTTATACACGTAGTAGACGCGGCTGGCTCAACAGACTTAGACGGTAATAGAGTAAAGCCCGGTACAGCTGACCCTGTCGAAGAGGTGAAGACTATTCTCTTTGAGGTTAATGAGTGGTTCAAGAACGTAATTGTGAGAGTGTGGGAGAGTAAGATCTCGAGGCTCGTAATTACAGCGCAGAATCCACTAGAAGTCATATACCAGAACATCTCTGGACTCAACATTAAGCGAGTACATGTAATAGAGGCTATTAGAGCGTGTGGTCTCGAAGCCAAACACCCCAAGAACTGGACTACTAGTGACGTGGAGGACTTCTCTATTAAGCTAAGAGAGATCTCGAAGCCAATTATAATAGCGGCGAATAAGGCGGACTACCCCGAGGCTAAAGACAACATTAAGAGGCTACAAGAGGCCTACGGGAGGGAAAACGTCGTTCCAGTTAGCGCGCTAGCAGAGCTAATTCTCAGAAGAGCAGCCAGTTCTGGTCTAATAGAGTACACTCCGGGTGACAGCGGGTTCGAAGTTGTAAAGCCCGACGCGCTTACGAGAGATCAGCTGAGAGTACTCGAAATGATCCAGGAGAGCGTGATTAAGCTCTACGGGTCAACGGGCGTGCAGGAGGTTCTCAGAAAAGTGGTTTTCGAGAAGCTAAAGCTAGTAGCCGTCTACCCGGTAGCGGATGAGAACAGGTTTAGCGATCACAGCGGTAACGTGCTACCAGATGCCTTTCTCGTAGAGCGGGGGACAGCGGCTAGAGACCTGGCTTACGCTATACACACGGCTCTAGGTGAGGGCTTCTTGTACGCTATTAACGTTAAAAGGCGGAAGCGCGTGGGAGAGTCCTACGTCCTGGAAGACAACGACGTCGTTAAGATAGTGTCTACTATGTCGCGCTAGTAGAGCTACGCCTCCTCAGAGTACTCTGTCTCCTCCCTCTGATCCTCTTCGCGCTCCTCTACTAACTGTGCTCTCCGCTTCTTCACGAGGCTCCAGTACTTCTTAGCCTCCTTGTAGTAGTAGTCGTCTTCTTTCCTACCCCCGAAGAACTCGAGTCCTCGTGTTAGCAGAATACTCCTTAACTCGCTAGCTTCTTCACTTGAGAGCTCTCCTCTCCTAGTCAAGTAATCAACTACCTGTATGGCTTCTTCGACTGTCCTACACCTCCTAATGTAGTCAATAACTGTTGGCACGTAGTTTCTCCACGGGTCTACAAACCCGCTCTCCACTCTGAGAGTGAGCTGTTTAGTCTTATTGCCGAATATCTCTTCTGCTAACTTGGGAAATCTCCTCTTGAACTCCTCTACGTCGAATTCGTGTGACATAGACCCCACGTGACTATGTAATGCCCTCACTGTAGTGTAGTGCGTGGGGGGTATATAGTCTTTGAGGAGACATCCCCGTAGACAACAGTGCCCGGGAGTATCCAGCTATACGAGCCTATTTTAACACCCGGCATTATGGAGACGTTCACGCCTGTCTTCACGTGCGCTCCAATAATACCCCCTAGTTTAACTCTCCCGGTGTCCTCTCGAACGCCTTTAATATTCATCTTAATGGATTTCTCGTCGAGCCTTAAATTAGCGAGAATAGTACCAGCACCCAGATTTACACCCTCACATATGACGCTGTCACCTATGTACGATAAGTGAGAGGCGTGCACGTTCTCCATGATAACACTCTCCTTAACCTCTACAGAGAACCCTATTCTGGAGTTTTGGCATATGACGCTCCAGGGCCTAATATAGGCGTGAGGACCTATCACGGCGCCTTTACCTATGTAGGCTGGACCCTCGATCACTGTGAACGGCTTGATCTCGGCCCCCTCCTCGATCACGACACTGCCCTTAATGTAGACGGGGTCCTCGACTCTGCCCTTAATAGTGGTGGTGACGCCTTCTAGAGCGATTTTATTAGCCTCTATTACGTGCCACGGCTTGCCAACATCAATCCACTTACCACTGTACTCGTAGACTCTTACTAGGCTCCTAGTGGCCACTCTGTTAACTATGCTAGTCAGCTCGACTTCGCCGCGAGGACTTAAAGAGACGTCGCTGTTCTCGAGAATGTCTTTGACTCTCAACTTGTAAAGACCGGCGTTCACTAGGTCTGATTCAGGTTGCTCGGGCTTTTCGGCAATGTGCTTTAAGTAGCCGCCATCGCCGTAGAGAACGCCGTAGTCTCTCGGATTAGGAACTCTCACACCGACAATGATGTTACCACTCTCTCTGCTAATTTCATCCAAGACTCTCCAGTCTCCGAGAAACACATCGGAATACGTGATTATGACCTCGTCGTCTGGGTCTAGTGTTCTAGTGGCGACTAGTACAGCGTCACCGGTGCCTAGGAGTTTTTCTTGTCTTACAACCCTCACGCTCCTACTCATTAGACCGCTACTCTCAAGGTGCTCCACCACGAGGTCAGACATGTACCCAACAACAACAATGACCTCCTCTACTACTCTGAGTAACGCCTCAATGTGCCACTGTAAGAGCGGCTTACAGAGAACAGGTATGAGTGCTTTAGACCTCGTCTCTGTAATAGGTCTAAGTCTTGTCCCCTCGCCAGCAGAGAGTACGACTGCTTTTAGAGCCAAGAGAATGCCCCCTCTACTAGCACGTGCTACACTAAGTGCACTAGACACTAAGTAGCTGGGATGGTGATTTAAAGATACCTCAAGGAGGGATCGGAGTAGTACGAGTAGAGAGCACTAGAATAGTAGTGTACTGGTCTACTTTGTTGCTACTCTACGTAGCTGTATTGGAGAAACAACCACAGCGGGTTTGGGCCCCTCTGGTGTGGGCACCATTAGTAGTTTTGTCTTGTAGACCTCTACTCTTCTAATTGGGTAGATTTTTCTGGCGTGCTCTGCTATTTCATTAGAGATCTTGTAGCTCAGGGTCTCGGAGACAAGCTCTGCGAGTGTTAGTTCTGGGGCTCTACTAGTTATGTAGTCACGCATAATTCTTCTAATTGCTCTCTTCTGGCTACTCTTACATCTATAACTAGTCAGAGCGACTATTGTTATTCTCAGCACATACCCGTCTTTAGTTGTAATGTCAAATATCCCTTGTATTTTACTACTCTTTCTCCTGACTAGACTCCTCATGTAGTCTCTTGCCAGCTCGTGTCCTTTAAACCACGTATACGCCTTATCCCCCTCGACTTTAATTATCTGGAAGTAGAGCTTCACGTGAACTTGTGAAATATCGCCAGTTACATCGTAAAGCGTAGTCTCCATTACTCGGCCAATTAACATGTCGGGGTCGTCGGCCGGCACAGTACCCAGACTTATATTGTTAAACAATTCTGGTGCTAGTACCTCACACCACTTCTTCAACTTCCACTTATCCTTCACAGGTCTACTAGCAGACAAGTAGCTGGACACCCCCTACTAAACCGGGACTCTACACATAGTTAAAACGGCTTATTAAGTCTTTAATGCGCTGTGAGTGCTTAAAATCGCTTTTAGTGCTAGTAGTAGGTCGTTCACAGTCGCTCTAGCTCTCTTAACGGCTTCAAAGTCGCTCTCGGCGTGAACAGTTATCTCGACCTCGTAGACGCACTCACCGCTCCTAGACTCCCTGAGACTCTCACTAATACTCATGTTCTTAGTCGTAGCGCGGTTATCAGGAGTGAGAGCCCTCATAATTGACTCGACGAGTTTACACTCACCGCTAATGCTCACTAGGGCTTCTACTTTACTCTGCACACCTGGCTCTCCAGGCACTTCGAGTACGCCTCTTCGGGTTTAACACCTACTCTGAGTAGCTCTCTGAGAACAGTCACCTCCTCTCCATCACAGACGGCGCTCACGGCTCTGTTCTGTGGCGCGATGCCGTGGTATAGCAGTACATCTACTATTAGGTCTGGTCTCTGCAGGGACTCCTCGCACTCAAAGACGCATCTCCCACTTCTCAGGAACTCTACTAGTTGCGTTGAGAGCGACGCGGCCAGGTAGTCTACTACGCTATTGTACACGGCTAGAATCTGTGGTAGCGAGTCCACGCTCAGAGGCAACACTACTATGTCTAGTGGGCACTCTCTACAACTACTCTCATAGACCACGAGGCCTCCGAGGGCTTCATGGGCTTCTAGCTCTAGTGCAGTGCCATAGGCCTCTACGTGTATGTAGAAGTCGCCGACAAGCTTAATTGGTAGCTGGAGGTCTACTTTAGCGTACTGCTGAGCCACCTCTGAGACTTTTTTGATGAGAGCTGAAGCCTTCTTAACGTCTTCCTCGCCACTAATCTCTTTTAACCTAACAGAGCTAGGGTCGCTAACACCGAGTACTTCTCTCACAATTCGAGACGCGTTCTCCAAGTTACCCGTGATCCCGGGAATGAAGGGTACGAGTGTCCTCGCCAGCGCCGACACTAGACCACTCCTCTTAGCACCCCAGAGCCTTAGCGACACTACTTCTGTAACGATCTTCTGAGACGCTAGTTCGCTGAGAATAGAGTTCTCCAAGCCTTTAAACCCGCCGGCTTTAAAGTCGTAGTGCCCGCGGTAGAGCCCCGAGATCACGGCTAGTACTTTACACCACTTGTCGACTCCTCCAAGCGCCTTCTCTAGTAGTGAGACTGTGAGAGCCGTCACAGAGCTCGTACTAGTAGACGAGAGCACTAGTTGTTTTTGAGTATTAGTGGGCTGTAAATTCAGGAGTATAGCCGGGTCACTGCTATAGTCGAGGAGGACTTTGGGGTCTAAGTTTACTCTCACATCCCAGCCGTGCTCGCTCAGGTTCTTCAAGAGGACTCCAGCTGAGAGGAGGGAGTCTAGTGAGCTATCTGGTACTATAGTAAAGCTCTTATACGACTCTATAAAGTTGATAAATGAGGCGTCGCTCAAGTAGCTAGTACACCAAGTACTGAGAAGTAGTGCGTACTATTAAAATTGCGATGTCTGCGGGAACCTGTAGAGTCCTGTGGACACAATTAACTTCGCTGCTTCCGGGTCGTAGTTCCAGTCTGGCGGTAACTTACCAGCTCTCTTGTAGTACTTGACGAGCCTGTGTATTTTAGACTCTATTTCTATTAAGCCACGCTCGCTGTGGTAGTCCTTGGGGTGCTCTTCTAAGTGTCTACGTAGATTGACAGCTCTCTTTATTAAGTTGAAGAGGTCTTCAGGCACGGCTAGTTTAATACCGTGCTTTTCTAGTACATCTTCAACTTTCTTGCCTATAACCTGCTTGAGTAGCGGTATTCCGTACTGGTCTCGCAGTACAATACCTATTATTGAGGGGGGATAGCCCTTCTTAGCCAACTCGACTACGAGCTGCTCTATGTCACTCGGACTGAGGTCTAGTTTAAGCCAGCGCGGTGGCCCGGCGCGCGCGGGTCTAGTGGAGTGTGATTGCCCCTTATCGTGCCTCTTGTTCACTAGACATCACCACGTCTAATCACACTTCAATAAACACACCCCTAAAAAATACTTGATTCCACGTATTTAGCAAAAACTCGTGAAACTGCTTTAGCTCTGTGGCTATACTTATTCTTCTCCTCCACGCTCATTTCAGCGAAAGTTCTCGTGTCGCCGTAGGGGACAAATATAGGGTCAAACCCGAATCCCCGCGTACCTCTGGGCGCGGTGGTAATGTAGCCGCAGACCTCTCCCTCACTAATAATGACTCCTCTCTCGTAAGCTAGCGCGGCAGCCGACTTGAAACACGCCTCTCTCTCTTCAACTCCTTCTAGTAATTTGAGTACTCCTCTCAGCCCTATAGTCCTGTACACGTAGCTACTATAAGGACCTGGAAAGCCGTTGAGCGCTTTTATGAAGAGGCCGGCGTCCTCGACGAGTACTGGTCTATTTGCAAATAAGTACGCGAGAATAACAGACTTAGAGACGATCTCTGCGAGGCTGTCTCCCTGAACCTCTATTTTAGGTAAACTGCACTGCTCTAACTCAATACCGTACTCTCTAGCTACAGCTGAGACTTCTTCTAGTTTGTGCGCGTTACTAGTTGCAAAGCACACTTTTCTACTCGACATACTTCTCCCTCAAGACGGCTTTGCGGATCTCTCTGTCAACATACCTGCCCCTAGCGCGAATTTCACTCACTTTCTTAACTACGGCGTCACCTGCTGTACTGTGCTCTCTGTACGCTCTAAACATAGTCCTCGTAAACGCCTCCGCGAGCTCGGGGAATAGGGCTTCAACGCTTCTACTCACTAAGTGCAAGTCTATAGCGTACTCTTCAACGTCATTACTGTAGCCGGACAGCCCGAAGTCTATTATCACTGTCTTGCCGCTCTCTCTGAGCAGTACATTTGCGAGCGTGAAGTCTCCGTGGTATATACCCATGTTGTGCATTAAGGCGGCGTACCTCCCAATATCCCCCGCGATCTCCTCGACTACGCTCGCGCTAAGCGAGCCCAGTATATCTGAGAGCCTCGATCCCTCTATGTACTCCATTACAATAACACCAGCCTCCTCGTCTACTAGTAGTACGGGTGGTACTGGCACGCCGGCCAAGTAGAGCTCTGAGAGGATTTTGGCTTCAGTCCTAGTCCTCGACTCAATAAACACCCTATTGAAAACGGGATTTCTAAAAGGCTTGCCAACTCTCTTCTTAATAACGACTCTCACGCCGAAGAACTCTCCGAGGTAGATTTCAGCCTCGGCTCCTCGGGCTATAAGAGTAGAGTCTGCGAGAGCCACGGGTACGTCTCCTCGTCTAGTCTAAAGCGCTGCCTAACCACTAGATTCTCGGGCTCTACGAGCCTGCCGTAGAGGTACTGGAGTAGTCCCGTGTACGCTATCATTAAGCCGTTGTCTCCAGCGATCTCGGGGGGAGTCCCGTAGTACTTGACACCGTAAAACCCGGCGAGGGCCTCGAACTTCTCTCTGAGTATAGTATTCGAGGCTACTCCGCCCACTAGTAGGACTTCGCGCTTACCAGTGAGCATTAAACCTCTCTCAACGACCTCGAGTAGCATGTTAAACGCGGTCTCCCTCAAACTATTACACACTCTACCTAGCCGGCTCCTACTACTCCCAGCTTCTCTCGCAATTCTCAAAGCAGCTGTTAGTAGACCCGAGAAGCTGAGGTCGGCTCCCTTCACAGTGTATGGTAGTGGAGTGAACTCGCTGCTCCACTCAGCGCAGATATCAATAGCGTGCTTGCCGTTAACTACATAGGGTGGGGCTATTCCAATCTCGCGTGTAAAAGTGTCTAGTAGATTGCCGAGGGGTATGTCGAGAGTCTCGCCTAGAACTCTGTATCTCTTATCTTTCTGCACGGCTATTAGAGTGTTGCCTCCCGACACGTACACTACAAGTGGGTCTCTCATACCCCCCGCGAGCTTACCTATCTCTATATGCGCGACTGCGTGGTTGACGGGTACTAGTGGCTTATTCCAGTAGGCTGAGAGAAACCTCGCTACTGTTGCACCAGCCCTGAGACACGGACCGAGACCAGGCCCCACAGCCACAGCCACGACGTCTACTCCGCGTAGAGTGAGCCCAGCTTCTTCAAGAGCACTCTTAATTACGCTGTGAGCGGCGTTTACGTGGTGTTGAGCGGCCTCGCTGGGGTGTATTCCGCCCTTCTCGGGCTTGTAGTGACTCGAATTGTTAGCTAGTACGCGTACTCGCCCGCTCTTGAACTCTAGAACACCCACTCCGAAAGTGTGACTAGTAGACTCTATTCCGAGTACTACTACTCGCCTCTCAGTAGGGGGCACTACTACGGGGATCTCGTATAGCTGCCCTTCGAGCATTACTGCTAATCCTTTAGCCTAGTCCTCCCTACTTGGCAAACTCAACGTAGCTACACTTGCCGCAGTGCCAGCGGGGAACGGGCTCTTTGTGGAAAGCCATGAAAGACCCGCACTTTGGACAAGTCTTGTTCTTTCTCCTAATAGTCCACTTCCCGACGTCTATTTCGTAGAGCTTGTGAACATGCGGCATAATTAGTCACCTACTGTGGTGTCTGAGATTGTGCTAGTTTTGAGAGGGACTCTTCATCTCTCTTAATAATGTACTCTGGCTCAAAAGCTCTCGCGCGCTCAGGACTATCGTAAATGTGGACTTCAACTCTGCTCGCGCACACACCGTACTCTGTTTTAATAGACCTAATGTACACAGCGTTCAAGTCAGCGTTGTACAGGCTAGCTATGGCTTTTTTCAAGAGCCCTCTACTGGGAGTTCCCTCGTCTCCGTGAAACATTCTCAATACAAGTTCGCGCCTCCTTACTAGTGGATTGTAGCGCTCTTCCACCACTTCGCAGTCGTACTTATCTAGTAGTCTAATATGCTTACTCATAGATACCACCCACGCTATAGGTGACTATACTGGGTTTAAGTATTTTCAGCATTTTTAAAGCAATGTTTAAGTCTGATTTAAGCTTCACAGCGCCGACGCCAGGCTGACCATAGATAATACTAATACCTCGCCTAGCCAGGAACGGTACGACTAGTAAGTCCTCTTCTCCCACTACCCTGATACACCCTCTCTCCACGCCGCTAATAGTAGTTATTGTATTCAAGCTCAGCGTGCCCGGGGGGTTTACAACCACTCTACACTCACTAGTACTAACCGCGTACCTAGCTGTGTGTGGGCGCCTCTCGCTCTTGTAGTCGACGACTCTGATAACGGCGCTGTGCCTCGCCGACACGACGTCCCCCACAGAGACAACGGCGCTGAGGCCCCTCACTTCTCCGCGAGTTGGCTCAACGTATAGTGCGCCCTGGGGTAGAGCGAGGGCTCTTCTGAACTCCGAGGGCAGTACTAGTACTGGAATAGCCAGGGATGTACTACTCGAGTTTAACTGCATACCTGCCCTTGCCGGTAATGCTCAGTGTCTTAGCCAGTTCAGAGTCCTCGGGGTCAATGGTTATTATGACGCCGCTCCACTCGTCAGTGAACTCTTTGGAGCCGCAGTGCGGGCAGACCTCGGCTTCTCTGTCTACTAGCGCTCTGCACGAGGAGCACGCCTTGAAAGGGGCATTCTTCCTCCTAGTACTCAAGCCCGCTCACGCTCGAGCGGCTTCTAGAGCTGTGCGTGAAGTGCTACTTAGACTTACCCGCCTTGTCCTCTTTAATCCACTCTAGTTTCCCGAGCCCCGGTTGCCTCATAGTCATGTGTATTCTTATGCCTTTACCCGGCAGTATTCCCATTGTGTAGACTCTAGCTCTAACAACATCGCCTCTCTCAACGCGCCTTCTGCTCTCTTCTAGCAGTAGTGATCCTGTCGCCGTGTCGAAAGCAACGTGCTCGTCGGAGACTTGGTTTATGTGAATAAAGCCGTCAATAACACCGAGATTCACGTAGAGCCCCGCTCTAGTAGCAGACACTACTTCGCCCTCTACAACCTCCTTCACGAATGGGGAAAACGCGACAAACTCGAACTCTACATTGTGATACGACGCGCCGTCACCCGGCACTAGAATTCCGAGGGGATCTGCGCTGGCGCTCACTATTGCCACTACTATAGCTAGGTGTCTAGTGTTTCTCTCTGCGTCCTCGATGTACACCAGCCTATTCTCGTACTTAGCTCTGAGCCCCTCCAGTACAGCGGACTCTAAGGGCTTTGAGAACTTACTCGGCGGCACTCTCACCAAGTCTCTCGCTCTCACCAGCATAAACATCTCTACTCACACTCAACTAGACTTAACCAGCGAGCTTAACTTACTAGGCATAGTCGTTTCAAGGCTAATAAGTGTAGTCCACGAGTAGCACACAGCTACTCCCAACTGCCCGCGGGTCTCTCTTCGACTTACTACTAGAGTCCCCCGCGTGAGCCTACTTGTGAGTTTAGAGGGGTTCGTGTTTTAGCCGGGCTCTTCAAAGTAGAGAGGCGCTTACAGGTAGTTACCTCGAGGAACACCTTCAACTCTAACACGCCTAGCCTCCTCTCTGAAATAGGCTTCTGGAATACCGTGTAGTCTCAGCTTTCTACGTAGTTCTCTATCATTAGTAGCGACTATAGCGTTGTGTTGAAGAGCGAAGTTTACTATAGCGTCATCAGCGCTCTCCCCCGGCCTCAGCGCGTACTCTACTATTCTACAGTACTGCTCAGCTAGTCTAAAGGCGAGGAGGGCTCTTCTAGCAGTACTACTCTTATAGCTCGTGGCTATTTTAACTAGCTCGTCGTAAACTGGCTTTAAAACTACGAAGTCGGGCTTTGTCTCCAGCTCCTCCTCTATCTGTTCAAATACGCGCACACCACTAGCAGCTAGCATTAACATGTTAGTGTCGAGGACTACTAGGGGGCGCCTACTCGTAGAGTTCTTCGACAAAACCCCACCCAGCAAGTCTCCACCTAGCGACTACGCGCCTTCCAACAGCTACTCGAGCCCTCCTCCACGTCGCAATGGGCATTTCTAAGTCTAACTGGGCTCTACCCTCCCGGGCGCTCTTAACAGTCGCGATCCTAGTAGCGGGGCCCACCGCGACCACGACTTTCTCTCCCACTTGCAGGGACGGGAGTTTAACTAGTTGTCCGCGCACGTCGACTACTCTGCTCAGAGGGTTGTATGAGATCTCTATTGACCTCACTACGGGCACTTCGTAGTCGGCTTTTACAGCAATCGAGCCAGCTAGTTGATTGGCTTTTGTCAGTGAGGGGTCTATATTTGTTCTAAACGCTACTAGACCCCCGGGTTTAGCCTCGTCGAACTGGTGCTCTCCAAATCTTATTTCCTCAATAGTAGTCACTATAGGCGTAAACTCCTGCGAAGGGCTCTTTGCGGACTCTCTAGGCTTCTTAACGCCCGGCAGTATTTTTACCTCGTCGCCTACTCTGAATAAACCCTGAAGCACTGTTCCACCTATAACTCCGCCTTGTGTCTCGTCGTAGCGCGTGCCGGGCCTATTAATGTCGAAGCTTCTCAGAACGTACATTACTGGCTGCGCCTCGAGGTTTCTCGGAGGCGGGGGTATTAGCTTGTAGAGAGCCTCCGCGACCACGTCGATGTTTACTTTGTGGAGAGCGCTCACGGGTATTATAGGCGCGTTCTCGGCGAGTGTTCCCTGCACGAACTTCTTTATATCCTCGTAGTTTTTAAGAGCCCTATCCCTAGAGACCACGTCTATCTTGTTTTGCACGATAACAATGTTCTTTACGCCGAGTATCTCGAGGGCCATTAAGTGCTCGACCGTCTGGGGCTGTGGGCAGGGCTCGTTTGCAGCTACGACTAGTATCGCGCCGTCCACGACCATGGCGCCGCTGAGCATAGTGGTCATGTAAGCCTCGTGTCCCGGGGCGTCGACATAGCTCACTCTGCGCAACAACTTAGCCTCGGAGCCGTCGAGACACTTAAACTCTGTAGTGTACGCATCGGGTGGTTCCAGGTCCTCGCAGTAAGCCAAGTTCCCGTCAGCGTAGCCTAGAAAAACAGTCATTCCCCTCTCGATCTCCATGCTGTGCCTCGCAGTCCAGATCCCAGTTAGAGCCTGCACTAGAGTTGTCTTGCCGTGGTCTACGTGGCCCACAACACCTATATTCGCTTCGGGCTGTGGGAGCTTCACTACGACATCACCGCTCAACTCCACTACTCGTAGATCTCCTGTGAAAACTTAACTAAACACGCTCTCAGCGCGCTCAGTACTTTATTTTAGTATTGATCTGGACTATGTCAGGCGCGATTGTGTTGCCCCTGACAATTTTGCGTCTACGCTCGCCGTCTTCGCGCGGGTGAAAGCCCGGAGGACCGGATAGCAGAGCGGTCTTCTTCACTGGCCCGGGTATGTCTGGCCTCATTGGAAATCCGCTTATGTCGCTACCCCCCGTTATCGCTAGCTTAACCCCCCTCAGCCCCACAATAGAGCCGTCTACTTCGTCCCCTACTCTCAGCCCTAGAAAAGCACTAGTCCTCTGGTCGTTTATTCTTACCTGCCACGCTCTAGCTCTAAACACCTCTCCCTCTAGTTCTTGCTGCCCAGTCAGGTCTATTAGCCTCGTGAGGCTTACTCTCACCTCGCCATCTGGTATTTTGTCGTCCACCTCGACTCTACCCGTGATATTGACTTTCACGTTAGTGTCCGGCCTGACCATTCTAATAGTCGCTACGCCGTGCTTAGCTCCGAGCTCTGTGTACATTTTAGAGTTCATCTTGATTATGGGTAGTTCGAGCTGCTCTTTCATACTGTCAGTGAACGGTATATCTGGGTCTCCAACTACTTTCACTCTAAGTGCTCTTTCCTGTCTCGGCGCCTCGGGATCTGAAATCACGATCTTGAAGTCTGGCACAGCCCTCACCAGTTCCCCGGTGAGGCTCTTGTAGCCACTACACTTACACGGGTTTAAAAGCTTTCCCGGAGCGTTAGTGGTCAAATATTACCTCCTAGAGTTCATGTAAACATAGTGAGGTGTGCTTATGTCGGAGAAGACTAAGACGTGGATTAGACAGCCAATAATCGTCGTGCTCGGGCATGTTGACCACGGGAAAACCACACTACTAGATAAAATTAGGGGTACAGCGGTCGCGAAGAAAGAGCCCGGCGAGATAACACAGCACATAGGCGCCAGCGTAGTGCCCGCTAGTGTTCTCGAAAAGCTCTCAGAGCCCTTAAAGAAGATCTTTCCGAAACTGCGAATAGAGATACCGGGCCTCCTCTTCATTGACACACCGGGCCACGAGCTATTCGCCAGTTTAAGGAGACGTGGCGGCAGCGTCGCTGACCTAGCTATTCTAGTTGTCGACGTAATGGAGGGAGTAATGCCCCAGACAGTCGAGTCTATAATGCTACTAAAAGACAGAAGCGTCCCCTTTATCGTGGCGGCGAACAAGATAGACAGAATACCCGGCTGGATCTCTCACCCAGACGCGCCTTTCCTCGAGAGTATTAAGAGGCAGAGTCCTAGAGCAGTGGGCGAGCTTGAAAAGAGACTCTACGTGATAATCGGGAGGCTCTACGAGTTCGGCTACCAGGCCGAGAGATTTGACAGGGTTAGAGACTTCAGGACAACTGTGCCCGTAGTCCCCATTTCCGCTAAAAGTGGAGAGGGCCTTTCAGAACTACTAGCTCTAATCGCGGGGCTCGCGCAGCAGTTCATGAAGAAAAAGCTCATTACGAGCGAGGAGCCCGCTAAGGGAGTAGTCTTAGAGGTTAAAGAGGAGCCCGGTCTCGGCGTGACTCTCGACACTATAATATACGACGGCGTTATAAGGAAAAACGACGCGTTTATAGTTGCATCTAAGAGCGGGTATATCGCAGCGCACGTTCGCGGGCTACTAATGCCGAGACCTCTACAAGACATGAGAATGCACGAGGGCAAGTTTATCCACGTCGACGAGATACACGCGGCGGCCGGCGTTAAAATAGTAGCGCCGGGTCTAGAGGAGGCTATTGCGGGCTCACCGCTATACGTTATACCCCCAAACGCGCTAATAGACGAGTACGCTAAGCTAATCCGTGAAGAGGTCTCGCAAGTAGTGTTTAAGAGCGAGAGCGACGGTGTAGTAGTTAAGGCGGATACTCTAGGCTCGCTGGAGGCGCTGGTAGCGGCGCTTAGGAGAGAGAGTATACCAATAAGGCTGGCTGATGTGGGCAACGTCTCGAAAAACGAGGTAATAGAGGCGAGCGTGGTTAAGAAGTCTAAGCCCGAGTACGGAGTTATCCTCGCGTTTAATGTAAAAGTGCTCGAAGAGGCCAGGGAGCTCGCGGAGAGAGAGCAGGTTCAAGTGTTCTCGGAGAAAGTTATCTACAGGCTACTCGAGAACTTCGTGAAGTGGGTTAAGGAGTACAAGCTCGCGGAGAAGCGGCGGGCTCTAGAGGCGCTTGTACGCCCCGCTAAAATTAGAATTATACCAGGCTGCGTCTTTAGGAGGAGTGATCCAGCCATTGTCGGCGTGGAGGTGCTAGAAGGCACTATTAAGCCCGGATACCCCCTTATGAGAGATGACGGCGCGCTTATTGGCAGTATAATGCAGATCAGAGATAGAGACAACGCGCTCGGAGAGGCTCGGCGGGGTCAACAAGTCGCAATTAGTATTAAGGGCAGGGTTCTCGTGGGGAGACACGTAGACGAGGGGGACGTACTGTACACTGATATACCGAGAGAACACGTAGTCCAGTGGTTAACAGTCTTCTCGAACGAGCTAACTGAAGACGAGAAGAGAGCTCTCGCAGAGATAATTAAGATTAAGCGAGCACAAGACCCACTGTACGGCGTAGTCTTTCAGCCTCCCCAACCACCCTCCACTAACACAGCGTGACCCGGCACAGCTCAGGGGCCTCCCCGAGGCAACTATTTGTTCTCGCCCGGAGCTCCCAGGCTCTGCCCGGGTTTTCACCGCGTCGCAGCCCAGGCTCTCATGGCTCCACGCAACCCGCAAGCCCCCATCCACGCTGAGAAGCGCGTTAGGGTAGTTGAAGAGGCTGTTAGAAAGGTTTTTGGCGATTTATCGATAGAGCCGAGGAGCGTCGCGAACAGAGTTTTCTTAGTGGTAAAAGAGAAAGGCGTAGAGTTACCCCCTCCAAATATTGCTGATGGCGTTATTAAAGTGCTGGCTATTAGTGTGGCTGTTGAGCTGAAGCCGTTT
>JBMSAO010000002.1:0-2302 GCA_049414425.1 Desulfurococcaceae archaeon | reverse complement strand
CGCTCTAAGTAGGAGTGAAGAGCAGTTGTTTAGCTCCTACTTGAACACTCTTCAACCAGATCAACTTGTAGCACTGAGATTGATTTTAGAGAGCATTAGAAGAATAGCGGAATATTCTAGGGATATGAGTGAATTAGCACTAGACCTTGGGTTAGAGAAAGTTTTAGAGTAAACCAATACAACTGCGCGCGGTGACGCCAGAACTCTACGAGAGATGGTACAAGAGACTTATAAAACCCGGCGAAATAATAGAAGTATAACATTGAACATGGTATTGAGGAGACGCTACACAACTCGTCTACACTAGAAAACCAAGCTTTTAAAGCACACTCGTATTGTGTAGTGAGCTCTTTCAGGGAAAACTATTAGAGGGTTGATAACATTGTTATAGAATAGTGGTTCTACGACTAAGTATACTTTTGGACCGATTCACTCTAGGCGCCATTGCCGTAGTCACGGAGTCAACAACGTCCCCTACAAGACTTGTTCTTATAGTTGTATATACTGCTGGCTGGGCCGGACTGCTATTTCACTGAGGAGAGGAAGTGCTTCTATGACTGGGTTACGGCCAGTAAAATAGTGGCCTTCGTAATGGAGAACAGGATTAGCGTTGACTAGGCGACTTTTGCACCGGATGGTAAGCCAAGTCTAGACGCGTGTCTTGGTAGAATTATAGAGTTTGTTAAGGGAGAAACTGGGGTTAGAGTAGCTGTTTTAACCAAAGCATATCTACTATGGATGGAGAGTGTAGCGGTGGTTTAATGACGGCTGGTCTCGACTGGGTCAAAGTAGACACAAGAGAGGAAGCGTGTGGAGGAAGATTAATAAGCCGCACCCAATCTCTGAGACTAGAAATAATGCTAGAGAGGATTAAAGAGTTTACAGAAGGATGCAAAAGAGTATTGATATTTGAGACAATGCTAGTCCAAGATGTAAACACGAGTAGGGAAAGAACAGAGATACAGCTCTATTTCTTAAAGAGCTAGGAGTGTATAAAGCATATATTTCAACACCTATAGGCCGCCAGCAGAATACTTCGTCAATTCACCCACAGAGAGGGATTTAATAGATGCCTATGAAAAATTCAAGAGGTGCAGGGTGCTGAGAGTAGAGCTACTAAACATGCCCGAGCCTCCCCCTGGAATGATTAGTGGAGACCCGCTACATGACTTTTAAACACAACTGCTGTTCACTCATTGAGATACTAGCACGCAGTAGAGACATTGAAGGACAAAATCGAAGATCCTGTTGGAATGATAGATGAACTGGTGAGAGAGCCTATTGTTGAAGACAAAGGACGCGGGAACAGTAACCTCGTAAGGAACTTCAGGTATAAATATTGATTCTGTGGAGTGTACATTTTTGTCATGCTGAGTTTGCCATGAATCCTATAAAGACGCCTACTCCAGGTGATTAAAGGAAATGAAAATTCTTCGTGTAAATGTTGTGTTGTCGTGAATGGTCTAAAATCAAAGCCTTATCAATTATTAATTGCAGTGTCTTCAATAGTCTTGAGGTGAATTTGGTTATCCTACTAGTTTTTCTAAGTGTTGTTCAATGTATTGTATGTGGTCTACTATTCTCTCGATATGTCTTATTAATAGTGCTTTTAATGCTAGTTCTCTCCGAACTGTGTCGCTTAATGCGACTTCTAGTAGTGTGTTCTTATACACTTCATCAACGTATCTATCTACTTCTGCAACCAAGTTATTTCTACGTGGATTGAATTCCTCGAGGTCATGCAGGGCGGCCTCTACGGCTTCAACTACTTTCTTAAAAGTGTGAGGTAAGTCTACTAGTTTGTATAACCCAGATGTGGGTGCGAGCATAGAGTCTATTGTAGCTATTTCCCTACAGTACCTGGAAATCCTGAGGGCATCATACGCTATACTTAGTAATACATGGGATACTAAGAGGTCTCTTCCCAGTGGCTGCTCTTGTGCTATAAACAACAATACTTCATCTATGAATTGTCCACGCAATTCATCGAGTAGCACTACAGTATCTTTTATTTCGCTCCACAATCTACGCCTCTCATCGAGCTCACCTGTTTCAATTAACCTCTGTGTTGCGTGCAATGTATTCCTAACTCTCAGAGTCATGCGGTTTAACTCCTTCACCAATACTTCTAGTTTACGGTGTGTTAGAGACAACTATAACTCACCCCTGAGGAGTTTCTGAGCGATCTCCGTGGATGGATGCAAGAATAAGTAGCTAGCGGGACCTTGCTCAACTATTCTCCCATCAAATATTATAGCAACATAGTCTGCAACTCTAGCTGCCTGGTGCGGACTATGTGTAA
>JBMSAO010000001.1:0-42046 GCA_049414425.1 Desulfurococcaceae archaeon | reverse complement strand
TAGTAGTGGTTTGTGATGTTGTCGAGTGTGTGGTGGGTGTAGTATTAGTCAATATTGTATATGTTGGAGGAGTGGTTACCTCTTCATATAATACACCCTTTATAAAGCCATTCTCTACGAGGTATTTGTACGTATACCAATTCATGAGTTGATCGTAGTAAATTAGGCGCTTATTCCACCAAGCGTACCCAACACCTAGAGACCCTTTTAGACTAACTATATCCATGTCTGTAATTTCATAGATCACTTCATACCTAATAAGTAAATCAAGCACCTTCTCCATAACTACACGGTACATCTCAAGTAGTTCATTACTGTAGTACAGCTCTAAGAGCCTCGTAGTGTCAGAAACCCCGACTCTAACGCCTAAGTAGTACTCGCGAGCTTCTCCATCAGCGACGCCTGGAATGTATGGTGTTCCATTGACAAATGTGTCTATATAAATGTATGCTTTAAGCTCCCCAAGGTATAGCTCGTAGAGCTCTACAATGCCGTAGTATTTGCTGAAGAATAGGCTCTCGAAGCATATAACATTACTGCTCAACGGGGTGGTCTCAGTATACTCCACCCCAGGATGCTCCTGTATTCCTTGATGTTCACTAGCTGGGCTACTTACACTCGTCGTTGTAGTCGTGGTCTCTACAGGACTCGGTATTTTAACTATACCGGGTATTTTAACTAAATTACTAGAGTTAACGCCTATATTAGGCTTATTTAACACGAACTCTACTTCGTAGTCTTCTATTATGAGGCATTTATAACTGAGTGTAGTGTAGTCGCTGATTCTACCCGTCGTGTTGAAAACTCCTAAACTCGCCAGGATCGAGATTAATACACACATAGTAATAAACAATCTTAAATACCCATGTAGACTCACACTATCACCTATACTGTAATCTAGAATTAGCAGTATTTAATACCCAGCGTTAATGACGACATTGTCTCGTATCCGAGACAATACTACCCTATTCAAGGACTAGACGTGGATCACATAATAGAGTAATCTATAGTTAAGGAGTTTAGATAATGTGAGAGTGTTAAAAAAGAGGTTAAAATGCGGCTTTACCTTCTCTTTGCAAACGCTATGTATAGTACTGCAAGTAGAGTAACTACAGATGCCGCCAGTGCTCCAATAGCGTATGTTGATGCATTCCCAGCTTGGCTCTCCACCTTACTCACTTGGCTCTCTACGCTACCTATTTTGCCTAGTAATTCATTGATCTTTGCTATAATTGAGTCATTCAAAGTCCTCGTATCTATTGGTAGCTTGTTTTCTATTAACTTACCTAGAGCATCTGCCTTTGCAACTATATCGCCATATCTCGTCTCTATTATACCATATAATTCTCCACTCTTATCCACTATTAACCCAGTGAGAGTAGCATTGACTTTTCTCAACGCATCCATTAAGTCTCCCAGTTTAACCTCTAGCAACCCGATCTTTGTCTTGATGAACACCACGTCGTCTCTAATGCCTGTAATAACTGCATCTAGTGCTCCAAGACGCTCTAGTATTGTATCTATTTTCACCTCTAGCAACCCGATCTTTGTCTTGATGAACACCACGTCGTCTCTAATGCCAATAATTGTCGCATTGAGTAAGCCTATTTTCTCGAGTAGTGTGTCTATTTTGACCTCTATTACTCCTAGATTGCTCCTTATTATTACTGTGTCATTGAGTACCGCGTCTATCCTTAGCCCTAATCGATCTGCTACTAGTAGTAGCTGGTCTAGTTTACCTAGTACATCGTCTAGTCTACTCCCTACAGTTATTATTGCCCTTTCTAAGACGTCGCCTGTTGTAGCATCTACTACTAATATTTCGTGATCTCCTGTCTCAACTAGCGGTATGTTTAGCTTAATACCGAATGCTCCAGATACGTTAGCTCTATACATTGACAAGTAGTTTCCATCGAGGTATATATAGACTAGCTGATATGGCTGTAATCCAGTTACTTCAACATAAACTACTCCCGGCGCTGGGACAACTGTTGGTGTTACAACCACTTTCGGCAATACATATAGTTTCGCATATCCATAGTATAGCATGTCCTCTGTTGATACTTCAAACAAGTGTTCACCTCCAGGTATTAGTGGAACAGTGAATTGTAGTGTCGCAGAGCCGTATTCATCTGTCTCTACAGTTGCAAGTAGTGATCCATCTAGGTATACGTAGAGCGTTGTATAGGCTGGTCCACCAGTAATGTAGAGTACGCCTAGGTCTCCAACGCGTAGGAATGGATTCTCAAGTGTAACGTTTAGAGGCCTACTTGCAACCCATACTACTGCATTGTATATAATGTTCCACGCATCGCTCGTGAAGTAGTCTGGCAAGTTCCAGCGTGTGGGGGCGAAGCTAGATAATAGCGCCCATCTAACTCCATTATCAAACACCTTCCACGCTATTGCATTACCCCATATAGTGTCTCCAACATAAGTATCTGCTATTGGCGTCCCAGAGAACCCTGAGAACCACGAGAAGTCTGCATTTGCATATGCAATGATCTTAACGACGTCCCCTACCCCGTATCCCCTTAGTATTGGGTGTACACTAGTGACTTTAATGTATACGTCGCCTCGTCCATATCTATAGCCTACTGATGGCGGGTCGTTTAAGTACGTGTTTAGTACTTTTATTCCATATCCATAAGCTCCCCAGCTATCCATCCATACTACTCCAACACCCATTTGCATAGTTGCATTTAGGAATGCATAGAACTCCTCTGAGGTTGGGAATGGTACGTAGTAGTCTCCCGCATATATTACGGCATCGTACATTCCAGCTAGTATGTCGTTTGTTAATTGAGCTAAGTTAGTGTAGCTTACTGCATACCAGCCTTTTGACTCGAAGAAGCTCTTTAGTGAACCAGCGTAATCCCACATTATCGCTATTCTCGGTAGTCTCCCTAACACTTCGTCGCCTAGGTTTACAGTTTCATTCACACTTACTGTTACCACTACCTCACTGGTCTTGTAGCCTGGGTAGCTGATTCTCAGTGTGTAGGTTCCCTCGGGTAGCCAGGTGTGGAAGTGTCCTGTTGCATTAGTGGTTAGTGTTATTGGTGTGTTTACTACCTCTACTTTTGCACCAGCTAATACTGCTCCATCATTACCAACTACTCTACCAGTCACGAATCCATGTGGTAATCTAGGCATGTATACTATGACCTGCGTATACAAGTGTGACTCAAATCTCCTCTCGCTAGTTAACGGCTTGATGATGCTTAGGACAGTGTTGATTGCTCTAATCATTAACTCTCTACTCCCTACACTTAGCGAGGTCGTTGTAGCGTTCCACGCCAGTAGAACGGCGTTCTCCAGTACTCTCTTAGTATTATTAGTATACATTCCATCAGCTCCAGGCTCTAAGTACTGCATCCAGCGGCTCTCAGCCCAGCTACCGAGATAATACCATGGTACACCAGTATTAGAGTACCACTCTGCGACTCCAACGCCAAAGTATATCTCGTATCCCGAGCGCGTGTCTCTAACATAGCCTAGTATGTTAAATCTACCTGTGGGGTCTGTGAAGTTGTACACTGCGTAGTCCACGTAGGTACCAGTCCCTAGGTAGAACCTATCCGGGTATCCTGGCACATCTGGTGTAACTCCATAGAATATTGGGTGTGTCATGTTCAACATTTCGACTTGCACATAGATTGGTGCTGCATATGCAAAGAGCCTGCTATTGGGTGCTGGGTATCCATTCTCCACTAGTGTCGCACGGTATAGGAATAACACGTATATTCCAGTATACCCAGAGTAGCTTGTATCCAGCCATATTAGTGATGCACCACTAACATCAGCAAGTAGGTGTAGTGCTAGCACTGTTGTAACTGGTGGATAGCTCCATATGGAGGGCTTCGTGTGATCTATGACTATTACCTTGGGGTTGATGACTCCATTAACCCAGTCTTGTACTAGTACATCCATGTCGTTGTATTCAACTACGGGTAGTCCGAGGCTTTCTATTATCATCTTCAAGTGTGGCTGTGTACGGTAGTGTATGTTAGCCAAGACCACTACTGTCGGTGGTATTGGCTGTAGGTAGAAGTCGACCCATGTTACTTGCAATGGAGCCACTATCACGCCAGCTACACTCGTCCGCACATACCCGGGTTTCCAAGCGTATACAGTGTAGTCTCCTGCTGGGACGTTCAACTCGTAATATCCCGTGTCATCAGTGTAGCTGAAGACTAGTTCTCCACCGACATATGTCCATACAGCGGCGTATGGTATTGGGGCGTTTGTCACCGCATCCTTTACGTATCCAGCTATCGTGCCGTTTCCAACTGGGTATAGCTGGAAGTTCACTACGACTGTCTCATTTTCTCCAACAGTGACTCTTATTGCGCTCGGTGAGTACCCAGTTGCACTAGCGTTTAACGTGTATGTTCCCGGCAGTACTGATACAACATACACTCCATCCGCATCTGTATACACTGTTAGATCTAATTCAACAACAGTTACACTTGCGCCTGAAATGGGTATTCCAAGTATAGCGTCTGACACGACACCAGTTATCGTTCCATTTAGTAATACTACTTCAATAGTCTTCGTTATATTCTGATATCCCCACGCAGAGAACACTAGTGTATAGTTTCCAGGGTCTAGTGGTATCTTGAATCCACCAGTAGCGTTTACTTTGAAAGTCCGGTTGAGCTCTACTACTGTCACCGTAGCCCATGGTACTGGCTCACCAGTCACTTCGTCTAGTACAAAGCCCTCTACACCACTCTTCTTAGCGTACTCGAAGGCCTTTCTCACCGCTTCATACGCGTCTATTCTACCCCATCCATACCTAATGTCTTGTCCAGGGGCTCCAAAGTCTATTGCCGTAGAGTTCAGTATTAAGTAGACTTGCTCGGGTATATCTGGCACATCGTAGTAAAACCAACCAGCCGCCTGTAGTATTAGTGCAACAGTACCAGCTACATGTGGTGTAGCCATTGATGTGCCACTCCACGCTACATACCCTCCACCAGGTACAGAACTCAAGATAGCGACTCCAGGGGCTGAGAAGTCAGGCTTGATGTAGTTGCGTGGATATGTGTCGAAGAACGGCCACGTCGGTGGTGGTGATGGCCATGTAACTACTTTACCGCTACTCCAGCCTGCAACAGCATCGTTTATGTCGGTGGCACCTATTCCAAATACTCCCCATATATTGCCCGGGTTACTTGTTGTTCCAGGCCCAGCATTGCCAATAGCCGCTACAGGGACTATGTTGGCTAGTAGCATTGCCTCTACTGCTGGTAGCAACTCGTTACCGTAGTATTCAGTAGCACCCAAGCTCATTGACACTACGTGTGCTGGTAGACCAGTATATATTCTCTGGCCATCTAGAGTCAAGTAGTATGGCTCTACAGTCCACTGCATACCAGCTAATACTTGTGCAAATGTCCCAGTACCACCTGGTAGTACTAGTCCATGCATTAGTATTGCACCGGGCGCTACGCCAATTAAGATATCCACTGTGTTTCCACCGAGGGCTGTTCCACTACAGTGTGTTCCGTGTCCATCCGTATCGTGTGGCATGCTTCTAACTGGATTTCCAGCACTATCAAACTCCATCCACCCACCTGGGTAGTATGGGTCTCCAGGTATCACACTGAGCATTTTACCTGCTAGTGCTGGGTGTGTTATGTCTACACCAGTGTCTAGTACGGCTATTCTAATCCCATGACCTGTTATTCCGAGAGCCCATGCTTCATTAGCCCTGATCTTGAATACGCCCCAGCTTGAAACCTGCATAGTCTTAATATCGATAATCTCTCTACGCACCGGCTCAATGACTCTAACCTCGAAGTTCTCGAATACTCTGACTACATCCGGGTGGGCAGCAATCTTTAATACTAGTTTAGCCGGGATCCTCACGAGTATTACATTGTCTAGCCAGAATCTATTAACTACTACTCCTCCAAGAGATTCAATAAATTCAACTACAGGCCCCTGAGTGTGCTCAGCCCACCACTTCAAGGCATTAACTGCAGCGTAGTAATTACCCTTGACAGTCAGTGCAAGCTCGCGTGGAAGAGGCTTTAATCTAACAACAACCTCAACTACCTCACTACCTTTATACTTTACGAGTCTCTCCAATAGTAGTGGGTGTACTTTGGACTCAATACCACTAGCACTCACTATGGATAGTATTGGAGTTAGTATTGACATTATTACTACAAATAAGGCAATTATAGATACTACACGACTATTCATATGGTCACCCACTCAAGTGTACTAAAAATGGGACTAGTTTATATACTTTTTGCTTTTCAATTAAGGGAGCAACAATACAGATCACTTAACATCTAGTCTAGTGAAACAAACATAACCTAATAATAAATCGAAATAGCAACAACCAAGAGACCGCGGGCTCACCGCTATTTGAATTGGATCCTCAGGCTCCGTGGGCCGGCATCCTATCCTAGCTAGGCGACGAGCCCTTATGTATATACCTGTTAATTGTTTTTGACTATTCATCTCCTATTTGTAGTGGTATAGGTGGTTTTTGCCTTCTACTAGTAGTTGCTTTACTATGGCTACAGCGTCTTCTAGTCCTATGTTATTACCTATACTCACATATAACTCTGTGTTTTCGTATTTTAGTACTCCCCCTACTACTCTACCATGTGCTCTTATGAATACTCTACTATCAACCACTACTAGTTCTCTATATAGTTTCTCCTTTGTAACTACACACCTTGGATTTGCACTAGATAAGCCAAGTGTTAGAATTAGTTAACCCCGTGGAGGTAGTTGTAGAGTGAGCCCTTGACGATTCCAAGGGCTTCAAGTGTTTTAGTGAACCCGAGTTTGTGCTTAACCCTCTCGAGGATAAGCCTCCTAGCATCGTCCTCGAGAGCACTGACATTGACCCTATCGTACTAGGGGTTAGTAGGCATGATTCCACCCAGTAAATCACATAGTAGTTCACACCCCTTCCACGGAGGCGTGAACCCTGAAAGACAACTCAGTAAAATTTATCTGGGTATTTAAAGGAGGAGCGCCGGGGGCGGGATTTGAACCCGCGCGGGGAGTAAGCCCCACCGGCTCTCAAGGCCGGCCCCTTAGTCCGCTCGGGCACCCCGGCTCCACTACTATACTTCTACGTAGAGGATAATATAACCCTTTTTACTCGTAGTCTTCACGCTCCTGTACACTTCTCTAGCTTTCTTAGCTAAGTAGTCCCCTCCTTTTGCTAGCACGAACTCCGCGAAGCCACTATTTACTAAGTGCTCTTTAGCTTCTAGTACAATAGCTTCAATCGTGCTCATACCCGCTGAGAGAGGTGGGTTAGAGTATATAGCGTTGAATTTAAGCCCTTTAACAGGCTCGTATTTATCTCCCTGGAGAACTACGACTCTATCTTCAACACTATTAAGCCTAGCGTTAACTCTAGCTACCTTAACGCTCAGTGAATTTATATCTGTCATGTATACTCTGAGCCTGGGGTTTAGCTTAGCTACTGTAATTCCAATTACACCATAGCCGCACCCGACATCTAGCACTAAGCCACTTTCAGGTAGTACTATGTTTTCTAAGAGGAGTCTAGTGCCTTCATCTACACTTGATCCCGAGAAGAGACTAGTATAGGAGATAAACTGCAGTGAGACTCCACGTATAACGAGGGGTATTAGTACACGTTTACCGGGCGAAGTCGTTTTGTAGTAGTGAGTCACTCAGATACCTCGAGGCCTTTCTTTCTACGCCTCCAGAAGTCTAGATACACTCCTTGAGGCATCACTACTCTAGTTGTTTTAACGACTATGCCTTTCTCCATCTTCGCTATTTCCTCCACGCCTTTGAGAGCTCTTCCGAGAGCTACTAGCTCTCCTTTTAGTGTAAAAATAGCGACTTTACTGTTAGTTCTAATATCTCTAGTGAGCATGACAACGCCTGGAGCGGCTAAGTCAGCTCCGTGAGCTATAGCGTCGACTGCCGTGTCCATTACTAGTATTTTAGGCAGGTGTGCAACTGAGACCTCTACAGGTAGTACAACTCTCCTCAAGAGATCATCTCGACCACTAGTTCTCCACAAGTAGACAGCCTCACTAACAGTTTGCAACCTGACCAGAGTCTCGTCTTCTCTAAACGGCCCTGTTCTAGTCCTTCTAAGCTCTCTCATGTGAGCCCCCACTCCCAGAATTAACCCAAGATCATGCGCCAACTTCCTCATGTATGTCCCAGGGTCACACAGAACTCTCACTAAGACAAACTTCTCATAGTGGTCTAAAATCTCGATCTCATATATGTTTTTAACTCTAATAGTCCTCTTAACACTCGACCTCAGCGGCGGCTTCTGGTAAATTCTCCCCTTAAAATTCTCGAGGGCCTTCTCCACGATATTTACAGGCACGGACTCATGTAGCTGTACAAGCATAATGTACTCTTTAACACTGTGAATAACATTCCCAATGACCCTAGTACTATTAGCTAACCCAATTGGGAGAACACCGGTCACTTTGGGGTGTCCCCGCCCCTTTTAAGAAGAGGCTCTAGGGTCCCCCCGTGGCCGGCTTTACTTACACTAAATAGCCTCTTTACCCAGGCTACTACCTCGTGGCTCGTCGGCCCGGGAGGCTTATCTAAATTTATAACGCCGAACTGCACGAGGTCTTCTAGTCTCCTACTATACGGTAATGTACCGTAATCTGGACTCGTATCAGCCTCTCTCACTCTAATCCACTCGTTCTTGTAACCAGCCCTCTCAGCGATTTTATCAAGAAATTCCAGAGCCTTCTCTACTAAACCCATAAACTCACCCTAATCGCCACGAATTCGTCAAGACCTCTTATAACCTCTTATTCTCTTACTAAGTAGTCTTCAGTATTTTGAAGAGAGGAAGTAGCTGTATTTAAATTCCCTCAGGAGGATATTGGGAGGAGAGTGCAGGGAGTAGTTAGAAATAGCTAAAAAAGGTTTTTGTTATTCAAAGAACTCTACGTGGGTGGTCTCCAGAGTAGTGCTAGTATGGAGCCGACGAATACTAGTAGGAAGCCTATGTAGAATCCTCCTGCTACTAGTAACAGGCTTAGAATGACGAAGAACAGTGCTGCTATTGCACCTGATCTAATGTTTGGTTGAGCTCCAGTCACAATTAGTATAGAGCCCACAATTATGATTATTCCAAAGACCGACGCTAGTATTCCCACTGACATGTCGTCAAGGTACTCATCAATGAAGCGTGGCATTGTTGGCCTGAGTACATCTATAATGCTGACTCTGCCTGTAAATACCTCTGCGAGTACTAATACGCCTGTTATTAGGACTATTGCGCCACCAAGTAGTACTAGGGCGAATGCTGTTAGTGGTCTCTCTGGCATTTTCTCACACCGCGTACTTCGTATTGTTTGAGCGGGTATATAAGTTTTTGGTTTACGTAGTTTATAAATTTTTACGCGGAATCCCTACCAGCTAGTGGTATTACACGTAGTTTTGTTGAAGAGAGTTATTTGAGTAAAGGACAACCTCGGGATTTTACCGGGGGTTTGCGAACTCTACACTAGAGTTTCGAAAAATGGGTATGGAGCTAGGGGGATCTAGTACTGAGCTCGCCTAGTTTGGGTTTTACTATCTCCTTTATGTACTCAATTAGACCGCTTCGCTCTAGTGCTCTGAGTACTTCTTCGTCACTAGCTCCTCTCGGTATTTCAATGACTTTATCTGTAGGCTCTATGTGCTTAATATTAACTCTACGCCTCTTAATGCCTGTGAGCTGTTTAGGCCCTGTTACTAGCACAAAATTCTCGTCTATTATGTCTACTATAACACACTTTCTACCGGCCTCTCTACCAGCGACTTTAACACAGATCCTCCCAATTTCTATCGCGGGCATTTCGAACACCCTATTTCCCGACTCAACTGGGTCTCGGAGTCGACATTTACTACATTTGTCTTTAAATACTACTTTCTATTGTCTTTTTTAGAATCTCAAAGGCCTTTTTAACGTCAATACTCTTAGTGTTTATAATAATGTCAAATATAGAGAGGTCGCTTATATCAATTCCGTAAAACTCCATGAAGCGCTTTTTCTGGCTCACCTCTCTTATAAGAGTTTCTCTCAGGGCTTTCTCGAGTGGTACGTTGTCTCTGGCAGCTATTCTCAAGACTCTCAGCGCGAAGGGCGCTGCTATGTACACTCTCATGTCTACGAGGTCTCCTACAATCCACGCACCCAAGTGCGCGTCTATGACAATGTTATTTTCTCGCGCAACTTCAAAGGTCTTCCTGTCAACCTCTACGTCTATGCTGGGATCTCTACTAGCAGTTAAACTCAACTCTTCAATGCCCACGCCGCGCTTGAGTGCAATTTCGCGGAAAATCCTACCCGCTGAGAAGTACTTTAATCCAAAATACTCAGCCACGAGCTTAGCCTGAGTAGTTTTGCCGCTTCCCGGAGGTCCACTAATAACTACTCTAACCACTCTCCACGCACCCCGCGCCTGGAGTAGGCTGCCTCTTACGGCAGACTTGATCTCTACTGAGAGGAGGTGATCAAGCTACTAACTTCGCGGATAGACACGCGCACACTCTCTCTCAGCCCTCTTGTAAGACACCGTGGACACACTACGCCTCCATACATCCTCTCAGGTCTTTTCACAGTCTTAGCGAGCTTGCTGAGCTGAGCAGGCCTCAGTGCCGGAACTCCTTGCAATTCGCCTCCACAAATAGCACACCGCGCTCTACCAGGACGCCTCTTTTCATAGTGTACAGCTAATTCTCCTCCAGGAGTGACTCTCTTAACTCTCCTCCAACTCCTCGTTCTATACATTGGACGAGGCATAGCTAAGCACCCATGCTGCCCGTATCTCATGTAGAGGAGTACTTAAATAGCTTTTATTCCACTCTAGCCTCTCTCATAAAGACGTAGAGAGCGCCTGTTAAAGCTAGTATTGCGATCACGAATACCGGGATCTCGAAGTACCCGGACTCCTGGTTAAAGAAGCTTAAAAACGGTATTCCAATAGGCGAGTCAACCACGAGTGTATTAAAAACACTCGAAATGAACCACGCTACTAGTATACAGCCCACATAAACCACTAGGAATAAACCCGTGTAGACTAGTGTGACTAGCAGCATTTTTCTGCGAAGAGATTTTATGTACGGTCTAATCTTCCTGTATTTCCTAATATCCCTCTTAGATTTGATCTCTACTGGAGCACCCTCTAACAACTGGCGAAGAGAGCGGGCTTGAGTGTAAAATCTCGACTTCTTAAAAGCTCTTGCGAGGAGAACATATGTAGCTACCATAACTAAAGTGTACACTACTATAGTAGTTGTGATCATGAGTACTACTCGCCAACAAGTCTCCTGAGCAGTGGATAGGCTTCAAGCGCTCTCTCATATGCTATTAAAGTGTAGTACTGTTGTAGTATACCAGTAGCTAGGAGTAACCCCATGCCAGTACCATAAGCTCCGACTATATCAGCTATAATAGCTATTAGCGCCACGATTATAGAGGAGAGAATAGTTAGTGGGTATATGTACTTCGAGAGTATCTGTTCTAGTATTCTGGGACTGCGTCTAAGCCCAGGCACTTCAAACCCGCTCTCTATGAGCTGCTGTGCTTGAGCTGATGGATTTAGCCCCGCTACTTCAACCCACATAAGTCCAAATATAATTGCGAATACTAGTACGAGGACACTGTATATAACAGTGTGAACAGGGTCTTGTGACGCGCTAATAACTCCTTGAGGTCCCGTTAAGTAGTACGCTAAGCCCCCTATAATTCTGCCCTCCTCGTCGTATTTAACCAAGAGATCTACGATTTGAGCTGGTATTGCTGGACTTAAGTACCTCCTAATTAGCGCCGCGAACACTATTATGTTCGAGTACAGTATACCTATGAACAGCACTGGTATGTTGCTCACGTAGAGGAATTGTAGGGGTACGCGCGCTTTAATTGTGTAGAGGCGTGGTGATGTAATTGGTATTTCTATTCTCATGCTACTCAAGTAGACAAGCAGAATGACAATAGTAAATGTCGCTAGTAAACCAATTAGGTCTCTGCCTCCTGGCCTCGCGAGTATGGCTGCGATATCGTCATTTCTAGAAATAGTACTTATAGCGTAGGGTATAAAGCCCACGTACTCTCCTCCTACTTGAAGCGGACTAAACATACTCCAGAATACTGTGGTGGCAACACCAGCCAGAATAAATAGAGACACACCAGAACCTATACCCCAGCCCTTCTGGATCATCTCGTCGAGGATCATTATGATGAGAGATGCCAGAAACAGCTGTAATGCTACTGCGAGTCTAATGCTCCACCCCGCTAGGCAGTGGGTTACCGGGTTTCCAATGTAATTCCAATATCTACACGCTAGAGAGTACATGGCGGACTGAAACGCAATGAGGATTAGTGCTAGTGTTTTCTGCGCCATTGTGAACTCGCGGCGCTTCTCCGGGTCCGTTACGTCTATGTCGATTATCTTAGCGCCGGCAAGTATTTGCATTATTAGACCAGCTGTGACTATTGGCCCAATACCAAGCTCCATGAGAGTTCCGCTGTGAGCGGCGAAAATAACTTGTATTAGTAGAAACTGCTCAGGCCCCGTTACTTGTATACCATATAGAGGTGTGTGCACCATTAGTAGATATACTAGTAGTGCTAGTAGGGTCCACAGAAGTCTCTCTCCGAGACTCGGCCTCTTCTTAGGCCTAGGAACGCTCGGAATGTACCTGGCAATCGCCGCCATAACACCGAGTACTCCCAAAAATACCACCTCCCTCGCTAAGTCAAACACACACTAATGCTAGTACTAAGTAACTGTAGAGTATGCCGGGTTAAAAATATAGAGCTGTAAGTCTAAGAAGCGCTGAAAGTGGCACTGTAATGCAGTGGTTTCTTGTAGAGGATAATTACTCAGATGGCTGCGCTGTCTCCTTACTCTCAACTAGAACAACTACTCCTCCTTGTTTTTCAATTTTCTCCCTGGCTTTCTCCGAGACGCCCTTAGCTATGACTTTTAGTGGCAGTGTTACTCTACCTTCTCCTAGAACCTTGTCGTAACCCATTTCAACGGTATTAATGACGATTAAACTGCCCTCTTTTACGGCCATGTTACGCGAAATTAAATGTAGTGCAAGCTCATTGAGCTCGCCGACATTAATAATTTTAATTTCTCGTTTAAGCTGATGAGGGCTAACAAAGCCGTGCTTACCGTACCAGTTTGGCGCGTACTTTAGTGTCCATATCCACTTGTGCTTGTGGAAGCCTACTGCGCCGAAGCCTCCTCTCGACCCGCTCTTGCGATGTTGCCCCACTCTGCCCCAGCCCATAGTCCTAGTCCTGCCGCGTAGTTTACGACTTTTCTTCCCGCGCCTCACAACCACAGCACACCACCTAGATCATTCTAGCTAGGAGCTCATTTATAGCGGGGCCTCTGTAACTTAATTCTCCACCCTGACCGTAGGGCTTCTTTATAGACCCTTTAAACCCGCCTCTAGGGGGGTGGAGTCTAAAAACTGGCTTTACTAAGTGGTCTACTTTGTGTAGGAATATTCTACCCTGGAGAATAGCGTCTGCTAGAGCTGGGATACCCCCTTCAATCCCATACTGAGCAAAGTACCTATCAACATACTCATCTGTGAGTCTCTTATTCCCGGGTACTCTGCCACGTTCTTTAAGGAGTAGTATTAGTGTCTCTCTATTAATCTCACCCCAAGTAGCCCAGTTGGCTACTTTTAACAACATGTTCTTTATTCCTGATATAGTCGCGGGGTAGAGTGTGCAGTGGTATTTCTTGTGTAGTCGCAGTAGTTTGAGTGTGTACTCAACGTCGTAGGGGCAGTCTACTCTTCCGTGGATTCTAATAATAGCGTAGACCGGTATGTGCATAGTCTCGGAGCTCATGACTCTACACCGCGTACTACTTCTACGTTCTAACCCAGTCGAGGGGTGATACAAATCTGTATGTGTTATGAAGCGAGTTTACCACGGCTTTCGCGAAGTTTAGCTTCGTCCTCGTCTCTCCAAAGCTCCGCGTCCACACGTCCCTTATGCCAGCTAGTCTAAGCACTACTTTCGCGACGTCGCCCGCGACTAGACCAGTTCCCTTGGGAGCCGGCTTGAGAACTAATCTCACACTCCCAGAAGACCCTTCAACAGTAAATGGTACTGAGTGAGGTTCTCCACATCTGCACTCCCAGCTACCACACCCCCTCTTAACCGGCCTAATGTTCAGTTTAGCGTCTCTAAGAGCCTTTGTCAGCGCATCTGTGTACTGGCGTGCTTTGCCAATGCCTATACCGACGTAATTACCCTCGTCGCCAACTACGACTACTACTTGTATTTTTGTTCTCCTACCCGCGTCAGTCATTTTCTGTACGTGCTTGCGGTCGACTACCGCGTATTTAAGTCCTGGTAGTAGGTAGTCTACGATTTCAGGCTCTAGGAGCGGTAGGTTTCTACTAAAGATCTCATTTAGGCTAGTTATTTTGCCCTCTAACACGAGCTTGCCTGTTCTTGTGCGGGGAACCCACTTCTCCAGTGCCGCTTTGTCTAAGGCCGGCATAAAGCTGTAAGACACTACTGACCCCTTAACGCACTAATTCTAGAGGCGTAGTAAGAGAGAATGGCATTTTTAACCTCGTCAAAATGCTGAGGCAGGTTCTCGGGGTCTAGGCCCCTCTCGTAGTACTTTGAAAACCTGACCTTATCGAGGCCTTTTTCCTTTAACATTTTAGCATACATGGCTATGTGAACACCTCGAATTCTATCAAGTGGTGGCGACATTTCCTCGCTAATTGAAACCTTTAAGCCAACATCGTTAGCGGCCTTGATCGCCGCGAACACGATTCCACCTTTAATATGCCTGTGAAGGCCGATATCCGGTACTGCGTACGTTATGTTCTTCTCCAGCGCTCTAAGAGCCGCCAGTAAACCCGCTAAATAGGCAGCTGGGGTGTTAGCCGTGCCCCCTTTCCACCCAAACTTCTTGACGAGTTCTCGCGAGTGCGCCGCCACCACTATGTGATCCCCTTCCGGCTTTGCTATCGCTACTTGCACCCATATATAGTTTAGTGTCTTCCTCACGACAAATCTAGGGTGATTTGAGAGCACCATTATGTACCGCTTATAGTAATTTGTCTTCCCCTCTCGCCTTCTCCTGCGTGGAACCTTGTACCTAGGTCCCCTCGCCACAAATGCCACCTCTTTGAGCTACGTCTCTTTAAGTATACCCTTCTCTTTGAGATACAGTCTCAGCGAGGCAAAAGACGTGAAGTAACCTCCCTTGGCTAACATGTAGAGTCGCCTATAAGTCTTCCTGTCTATAATGCCGTGGTCTCTCAGATACCTCAAATACCTCCTGATTTTTCTAATCCTGTTCATCCAGACCTCTTTAGGATCCGTGCGAGCGCGCTTACCGCCTTCACGCTTACCATGACCTCTCCTACGCCCCTCTACGCGCTGTTTATGTCTAATCTTAGAGGAGTGACCCACTACTCCGCGCTCGGGCTCCGCCCAGATAGCGCCCTCTTTAATTAACCTCTTAATGTCCTCTCTTGTTATGGCCTGAGCTACCTCGCTTACTCTAGTAGGGTCTATTTTTATTCTCGAAATACCCACTCCTAGTACTTCAGCTGCGAGTCTCTTTTGAAGTGTGAGGTCAGTCACGTCGTAATCACCTCTGTACAGTCTCGACGCCAGTAGGTGGATTAGCTACCCTAAATCCCCTCTCAACAGCCCTCTTATATATTAGAATAGCGTTCTTTAATCCGACAGCGCTGCCAATGTATATTAGGTGCTCCTCTGGCTTGTAGTTATCGAGCTCCTTAACACTGTGAACAACTACGGGTTTAAGCCCGCTGGGATGAAGCTCTCTGACAACTTCTGGTGTGCGATAACCTACTTTGACGATGGGTGGGTATCCCTTGAGCTGTAGTCTCATCTTGTTATCTATACCTCTAGGTTTGCGCCACTTGAGATCATTTTTAAACTTTGGCTTTTTCCACCACAAGTGCCTTAGAAACTCGGGCATTTTCCGCTTCATCTTCTCGCGTAACTTGAGGTAGTACTCTAGATCTACACCTTCTTCGCGCTCACTCAAATTACTCACCTGCTACTCCTCTCTCGTAAATGTAAATTCCATCCGCGAAAATTCTCCTATCGAGGTCTTTCACGCGCGTGGCTCTCTCTATCGACGCCGCTGTTAGTCCGACCTCCTCTATGTCTATACCCTCTACAATTACGTCGTCACCCTCAACGCGGACTTCTACATTGCCGCAAATTTTAGCAATTCGATCAGCTTTCTCGCCGAGAAAGTTCTTTATTCTAACGAGCTTATTCTGCTTGTCAACTACAACAGTCACGGGGAAGTGCGTGTAAACAATTTTCAATTTATACCTGAATCCCCTCGTAACACCTGTAATCATGCTTTTAATGTGTGATGCTAGTGTACCGACGAGGGCTTTAAGCTTCCTATCAGCTAAATAAGCTTCAACAACGACCTCGTTATCTCTAAGTGAAATAAGCACGCCGCGCGCGTGTGAGAAGTCCTTTTCTAGAACACCACGCGGGCCCTCTACGCGAACTTTAAGACCGTTAACTTGGACTCTCACGCCTTCTGGTATCGGAACTCTCTCTTCTACGTGTATTGCCTTGGCCACGCTCTCTCACCTAGGCTCCTAGTAGCAATACGCCAAGAGCACGCCACCAATTTTTCTCTCTATAGCTTCGCGGTGAGACACTGCCCCCTGAGACGTGGAGACAATTAGTATTCCGATATTATATGCCGGTAGGTACTTTTTCAGCCAATGTGGAGGATTTACAAGGTCTCCGTACTTTACTGGAAATCTAGGCTTTATAACGCCTATTTTGTTAATTCTGCCTAGTAACTGAATTCTAATTTTGCCCCACCTACCATCATCAATGTACTCGAACTCGCCAATATAGCCCTCTCTCTGGAGGACCTTGAGAACGTTGAGTATTAACTTAGAGGCCGGCCACGTGACTACTTCTCTCTTAGCTCTCAGCTCGGCATTGTATATAGCCGAGAGAGTGTTTGCCAGCGGGTCCATGGCCACCATACGACTTCTCACCCTCTACTAGTTGTACTTCTTAAATCCTAGAGTAATGACAACTTCTCTAAAACACTGTCTACACAGGTAGATACCATAGGCTTGTATAACGGCATCTCGAGATCCACATCTCCTGCACTCTTGCACTCCACGCCCGTACTTATTTTGCTTAGGAGGTTTAAACTTAGCCATAAGCACACCTAGTGCTCGACAATTTCAACTCCAAAGAGGTTTTTAAGTAGTAGCATAGACTCCGCCTTTGTGACTCTATGTCTTCTAGGAACGTGAGACCTGCAACGCCTTCTACGCATAACTCTGTAGCCGGGTCTCTCAATAGTCACGCAGACATCCATGCCAAATATACCCACTTCTGGATCATACTTCACTCCCGGTAGGTGTATGTGTTCCTTAATGCCAAAACAGACGTTTCCGTAGTCGTCAAAGCTAGACTCCTTGATTCTGTAGCCAACTGCATCTAAGGCTTTCTTTAAGAGTTCTATTGCGTGATTACCTCTAAGTGTAACAACTGCCGCTATGTAGTCTCCTTTCTTTACGCCAAATTCTCTTATAGTTCTCTTTGCTCTCCTCAATGAGGGCTTTTGCCCTGTGATCTCTTCTAGCACACTAGCAATCTTCTTCAACCTCTCGAAGTCCGAGCCTATACTAACGTTAACCGTCACCTTGGCTATTCTCGGCTTGAGCATTGGACTGCTCTCCCACTTCTTAGTAATCGCGCTCTCGAGCTCGGGAGTTAAAACCCGCATTACCACGCACCCTCATATAGTGTTATAACTGGTTTCTCGACTCCTATTGGGAACACGTACTCGAGACTCGCCTGGAACCTCCTACCAGCACTGTCTTCTAGAGTAACGATGTACTTCCTTCTCTTCAGAGCACTAGGTACAATTTCTACTATTTTACCCAGGCGTCCAACGTTTTTACCGCCACTAATAATAGCGATTACTCCCTCTTTGAGTGGTATGTAGTTCAGCATGCTGTTGTCCTTTAGTGAGAGTATAACTGTGCCTAGAGTTTCATATACATCTTCAACTGGATTACGTGGATCAGAGACTCTTATAAGGACGTTTCTACCATCATGTAAATTAAGCTGTATATGCCCGCCTTTCACTGTAGTCTTATTCATGATCTGACACGGCTTAACTAGAGCCTCCTCTCTCGGTACTCTGTGCGGCCACAAGACTTTTACAGGCGTGGGCAGTATCCTGTGGACTTCACCTGTATCCACGATCTCAACAACGTCCATTAGCCCTACTGGAAACTTATAGTTCTTTACAACTCTACCATCAATCTTAAAGTGACCTTCTGCAATTAGTTTTCTCGCCTCTCTCCCAGTCTTGGCGTACTTGAATACATCGCGGACTAGAATGAGAAGTGGTATGCAGCGCTCTAGGGGGTGTGGTCCTGAGCTGGGTTTTACTGCCCACTTATACTCCTTCCTGAGTATAGGCCAGAACTCTGGTGCCGCTATCGCCTTTAAGTGCCTTGAGCCTCCCATTCGCGCCACAATACATCACCTTCTCAGCTTTGTGTGCTCTCCCCGCGCAGTAGGGTCTCTCCGGCTCCTCCCCTGCGCTCAATTATTTTCAATCTGTACTTGTCTGAGAGGTCTAATTTCACTATCATTACTTTACTTGGGTGTATCGGGTAGTAAACAGGGGTTCCATCTGCTTTCTTAATTTGAACCCCCTCCACGAATATTCTAACTCTCTTCAAGTCGACCTTGACAACCTTGCCCTCTACGCCTGCAAAGTCACCCCTCATAATTACTACAACATCACCTACTCTCACTGGTAGTCTCTTAACTCCGTACTTTTCGCGAAGTTCACGTGACAAGGGGGCATTGAATAGCTTGTGCCTCAAGTGAAGAGGCATTGTATAGAGCTGCCTTCTCTGAACTCGCGGCTGAGTGGATGATTTGAGGGGCACTGCTCACCACCTACACAATTACTGACGCCGCGTTAGCTATCTGAGGCCAGCGCTCGGCCGCCTCCCTGGCTACGGGGCCACGGATTTCTGTGCCCTTTAATGTACCTTCAGGCGTTAGTAGCACAACAGCTTTATCCTCAAATGCGACCCATGTACCGTCTGGTCTCCTGTAGGGCCTCTTCTGCCTCACAACTACTGCTTTAAAGATCTTTTTCCTAACCTCCGGAGTACCTTTTTTCACACTTACAACTACAAGATCGCCCACGCCAGCCGGCGGGATTCTCCTCAGCCTGCCGTGATATCCAGGCACGCCTATTATTAGCGCCTCTTTAGCTCCACTATTATCAGTCACTTTAACTCTAGACATTACTTGAAGTCCTGTTGCTATGTGCCTCCTAGAGTAGGTAGGCTTGCCCGCCGTCGCTCGCTTAGCACCCACTAGGCACCACCTCCACGCTTTTTCTCAAGGACACTTATAACTACAAATGCCACAGATTTAGCGAGCGATCTCGTCTCAGCTATAAGCACTCTATCCCCCTCTTCAACTTCAATACAGGGCGGCACTCGAACGTGTATTTTCTTTCTTCTCCATTCATATCTCATGTACTTAGGCACGTAGTGTAGATACTCGTGGAGGACAACGGCCGTCTTCCTAGCGCGCTTCTTGATCACTATGCCCTCGAGTATCACGCCACGAACTTTTAAGTGCCCATGCCAGGGACACTTAGGATCATTACACGCTTTCTCCGGCGGTTTAACTCCTGGTATACCTATATTACGCACTACCCCGGAGCCACTTAGAGGTGCACTCATAGTTTACACCCAGCACTTTTTAATATTCTTTTTAAGCCTGTCCCACGGCCTGCCAACTACGTCTTCACCCACAACAGTAACTTCTCTACCATCTGGAGTCTTAAATACAAAAACGCCATTTGCTTTAAATACCCGGATTCTCTTCCCGCCCTCTCTCTCAATAACTAGAGTTTTAAGCGTCTCATCCACGACTCTGCCAGTAACGTTGACTAAACTAGGATCTGTGTACTGCTCTATTCTAACTTCTAGACCTATGAGTTCGTGGCAGAGTATATTATTTGGAGTTATTTTCATATAAATCACTGCGCAGACTGCCTAGTCTTAATCTCTTCTTCCCGTATAATTGTCAATATACGCGCAATGTCCCGCTTGACGCTTCTAATTCTAGCTGGGTCTTTTAACAAGCCCATTTTAGCTTGTAGTCTCAGCTTTATTAACTCCATTCTCAGCTCTTCGAGCTTCCTAAGCCTCTCCTCGCTACTCATTTTACGTATCTCATCTGGCTTCAAGAAGACTCCTCACCTCGTGCTTTATCTTCTCGGTCTCTGCTGACGGGAGCTCTTTAACAGTAATCTGATCTGGGAGCTGCGCCGCCGGCTTGACTATAATTACCTCTACACCGTAAACACCGGGTTTTAGCAGGGCGTGTGCTACTGCCCTGTCAACTATGTGGTCGACTATTTCACCCGCCTTGTAGACTTTACCGGCTCGGAGCTTCTCGAAAGAAGCTCTCTCCCCTCTAAGCTTACCGCTTATAACAATCTCACAGCCTAAAGCCCCCGCCTCCATTACTCTTCGCAGAGTGAACATAATTAGCCTTCTGTAAGGAACACCACGCTCAAGCAGTCTAGCTATTCTAAAGGCAACTACTCTAGCATTTAAATCCGGGTTGACTACGGGAGAGACCGTGATACTCACATTTTCAAGACCTACTCTACCCTGAAGAACACTCGCTATTTTCTTTAATACAGATCCACCGCGACCTATAAGCCTCCCTGGGTGCTCAGCGTAGACTACTACTCTGTGTCCAAGTGGAGTCTTGTATATCTCCACGTCAGCGTAACCAGCATCTTTGAAGTAGTAAGCTAAGATCTCGTCAACCATTACCTTCATTAAGCCGTAAGACAAGAAGTATCTTTTAACTTTAGGGCCGACCACGTTAATCAACCTCTCTGACTACTACTTCAAGGTGACTCGTCCTCCTGAATCTGGGTGTAGCACGCCCAAATGCTCTCGGCATGTAGCGTTTTAGAGTGGGTCCTTTATGAGCTACTACGTGAATAATTACTAGTTTCTCCGGGTTCAAGCCCTTGTTTTCGGCGTTAGCCTTAACAGTTCTCAGTAGTTCCAGCATGTATCTAGCTCCTTTTACAGGGTACCTGCCACTAGGCCAGCCGAATTTGTCGGCGAGACCCTTTTTGTGACTCACTTTACCGTGGTACCTTCTAAAAGGAACAGGTTGCTTTAGCCTAATAACGTCCTCGAGGAATTTCTCGGCTTCAGCTAGCTTCATTCCTTTTATAGTAGCCGCTATTTCTCTCATGTACTTTATTGAGACGGGGACGTCGAATAGTACTGCTTTCGCTATTTTGCTTTCATCACGTAATTTCAGCGAGTAGTGCCATGTAGGCATAACACTAACACCTACTTCATAGCAACAAACCTGCTACTCCTAGTAGCTTTGAGGCCTGGCTCGCCGTGTGTAACTTTCTTAGTGGATGGGCTAAACTCACCTAAGTAGTGGCCTATCATTTCAGGTGTGACTTTAAACTGAATATACTCTTTCCCATTGTACACAGCGAAAGTCAGCCCCACCATTTCAGGAAGTACTATCATGTCTCTGACGTGAGTCTTAATGACTTTCTTCTTAGCTAACTCGGGATTTCTCAGTATCTTTCTTATCTTAGCTAGGAGCTTTATCTGAGCCTTGGTAAATCCGCGGAGAAGTCTTCGTCTCTGCCTAGCCGGTAGTAGCTTAACAAACTCGTCTAGAGACATGTTTAAAACCTCTTCGAGAGTCTTGCCTCTATATCTAAATCTCCTCCACTCTGGTGGCATGTCTTGTAAGTGTGGGGGTAGCCTAGACGTCTCGCTCATTAAGCACGCCTCTTAAGTGAGTTACCAGGACTACATTTTAGGTTTGGGGTGTTTAAAGCTCTAGACACGCACATGTCTACTTGCCTCTTCTCCTACCTGTCCTCCTCGCCGCAACGTGACCGACTTTTCTACCCGGTGGAGCATTCCGAGACACTGTAGTCGGCCTACCGACGTGTCTACCTCCTCCATGTGGGTGTGAAACAGGGTTCATTGCCACTCCTCTAACTCGTGGCCACCAGCGACTCTTAGCACTCCACTTCCAGTAGGCAGCACCCGCTTTCAGTAGCGGCTTTTCTAGTCGCCCTCCACCTGCAATTACGCCTATTGTAGCCCTAGCTATCACGGAGACTTCTACGACTTTTCCACTTGGAAGCAGTATCTTGACTTTGTCGCCTGATCTACCCAAAACTACGGCGTACGTGCCACTAGATCTAGCGTATCTGCCGCCGTCTCCCGGTACTTTCTCGACGTTAGCTACTTGAGTACCCTCGGGTACTAAGCCGACTGGCAAAATGTGTCCATTACTGACCCTAGCCTGAGGACCTATCTCTATAATCTGCCCAATGTACATGCCCTCAACAGCTAGTATATAAAACACTTCTCCCGTCTCCAGCTCTATTTCTGCTAGGGGAACCCAGCGGCCGGGATCGTGAATGAGGTCTCTGACGAGGCCCTTATACGTCTTGTCTGGGTCTAGTGGGGGGTATCTAGCCGGAGCTATGTGCAGGTGATCTGGCGTTCTCCAAGTGGGGCTTCCACGCCCCCTCCTCTGGACAATTATTCTCTTACCCATAGCGCTCCACCTACATTAAGCCTAATTGTGTAGCTATTTCTGACGCCTTGTGCTCGGGCTTGAGCTTAACATAAGCTTTCTTCTCGCCTTTAGGAGTTATTAGAGTTCTAATGCTTTCCACTTTAACGTTAAATAATGTTTCAACAGCTCGTTTAATATCGTGTTTATTGGCTTTAATATCAACTATAAATGTTAGCGTGTTCTCTTTATCAATGAGAATTAGAGCTTTCTCGCTCTGAACAGGCCTCTTAATTATCCTCAACGCCTGCTCAACGTCACTCAATGAACCTCACCTCGTACTTCATCGCAAGCTCTTCTAGCGCCGGAAGAGATATAACTGTTAATCTCCCAGGGACCCCGCCCGGGGCCAAGTGGAGGACGCCGAGGTTATTAGGCGTGGCTATGTCTACTCCGGGGAAGTTCCTCACGGCCTTAGCGAACGGGGCTGTGTAGTCCGAGAGTATAAATAGCACGCTGACAGGCTCAACGTATCTACGCCCCCTCATTTTGCCCTTTCCAGCTCTAATCCTTATTCTCTCGTAACTCCTCACAATATCACTCCACACACCGATTTTTTGTAGGTACTCTTTCGCCTCTCTAGTCCTGCTTACAGCGCTCTCCACGCTTCCATCTACAACTACCGGTAGTTTTTCACAGCTAAACACATGTCCCCGCGCTTTTACAAGATCTATTCTCGAAGTCGCCGCGAGAGCTGATACTATAGCGAGTACGCGCTCTCTTTTGTTCACCTCCTCGTGAATTCTCCTGTCTGGTCTCGGGGGAAATGCTATGTGCCCTTTTCTAGCTGAGACAACAAATCTGGCTGTTCCGTCGGGTAGTCTGGGTACTCTAGCTAGTCCATAGCCAACTCCCCAATACCTAGCTGTGGTCCTCTTACCGGCCAACGGGTCTCTGCCCTTCGGCTGAAGCATTGCTGTAAAAGCCGAGAGGAAAGCGCGATTAATAACGTCTTTCCTAATAGGGCAGTAGAAGACCTCTGGTAACTCTATTTCCCTGACAACACTGCCATTTACGCCGAACACCGGGACAACTAGTTTTTGACCAGCTATGTGGGGGTCTCTAATACTCACAATACTCAGCACGACTACCTCCCTCACGCACCTTGCTTACTCTCAAGACTCAAGTAAACTATCTGCGAACCTGTTAGTGGTAAGAACTTTGAGCTAGGCCTGATGGGGTGTCTCAAGACTAGTAGTCTCTTAGGTGGCCCGATAACTGAGCCCTTAACTAGAATATAGGGACCGTAGACTAGCCCGTAATGTAAGAACCCGCCTTTAACCGTAACTTCATAGCCATACTGACCCATTTTAATTATCCTCTTATTGTACTCAGTCCTCCTGTGAAAGCCCATTTGACCAGCCTGTGGCACTTCACTCACGGAGTACGTGAAGGCGGGGCCTCTCGAGCCGGCTTTTCTACTACCTTTTCTGTGCTTGTGCCACCTTGGAAGCTCTTTAACACCAAATCTCTTTATTACGCCCTGGAATCCGTGACCCTTTGTTACTCCAATAACATCTACGAATTGTCCCTCTGCGAAGACGTCGAGAGGCGTTAAGTATTTGTCCCATATCGAAGTAGCGTACTTAATTCTCTCCTCTACGCTTCCTCCGTGAATCTTTACTTCGAGAATCTCGCACTTCTTCTTACCGAATCCCGCGAGAACGGGTATAGTCGTTATAATTGCCCTGATATCTGCGATATCTCCACTTAGAGCCTTCTTGATATCTTCTTCAGTGCTTTCAGCGACGAACTTAAACCCGTACTCTCCGCTCGGATCCGGCTTGACGAGGCCGTGATTAGCTTTGCGGAGCCCTAGTAGGTATTTACGTGCAACTTCTTTCGGGCCTAAATTCCACAGTGGATTAGAAGAGTATAGGTCTTCAACAGCCTTGACTACCGCGCTTACAGGATTAGCCCACACTTCGCCCAGCGTCTTTAAGGCCCCGTTATAGTCACGTGTATAAGTCCTAATTCCTATAACCACTATTGGCGGTGCGTCTAGTACTGTAACAGGTGTAAACCTCTCTTTGCCCGAGAAAGGCGTGTTAGGGCGATCCTCAATTATTAGCGCGTGAGTCATTCCGGCTCTATACACGGGGTAAGCTAAGAGAACAGGTGACTTGTAAATACCTTTCTTTACAACCTCCTCGCCGTACTTCTCGTAGAGCAAGTCAAACCAGCTCTTCTCAGGCCACGACTTTATTCTCGGAGTTAGATCCTCCGCTCTCTTACGCGGTCTCACGCCGAGACTTCCATGTCTTGGCGCGTGGGTCTTTCTATGCCCCACGATAAACACCTAAGCTTTCTCTAGCTATATGAGCACTAGTACTTCTGACTATATACTAAACTCCGCCCTTTTTAAGGTACTCTCCTATTCACCTCTCACTACAGGAGCTTAAAAACACATTTACGACTCCTAGTGTTATTACTAGAGCCTCCTCTGTTCTAATACTTACAACTCTCTGTCCAGGAACAGTGTTCCACACGTAATCCACGTGGTCTATGAGCGAAATGCCCTCTTGCTGCGCTATTTCAAATAAGTCGTATTTAGGACTCCCGAAGAGAATCGCTACTCTGCTTTTACACACTCTAAGCACTTCACTAGTACTTGGAACGCTACCTTTCTTGTCAGTCGCGATAATAAAGTCAGAGGTCTTCTCGACCTCTTCAAGCGCCTCGTGCAAGCTAGTAGTAAAGACCAGGCGGGGGCCCAAATACGCGGGCTTCTCTACACACTCCACAAGCTTTTTTTCTACACTAACTACACGAACAGGTCTCAAGCCCTCTTCGCAGCCGTCTTTAACTAGGTAAGGAACCCTGCCCCCTACGTGGGCGTGGAGCCGGCCATCGGGTTCTCTGTAGACTAATCCTACTCTAATTTCTCCGACTCTAGGTCTCTTAGCGGTGTTGAAAGCCTCTAATCTAATTGGTGGGAGTGCTCCGACGTATCTGAGCGCTGGGTTAGGAGGTATTAGGATTTTTCTCAGATATGGTGGTGTGAAGAAGTAATTCCAGTGTGCTTTAATAAGCTTCTCGTGCTCTTGAAACTCCGTGTATCCAGTTGTAGGTTCTTTGTAAAAGACGACTTCGTGTACACTGAAAATAGCTGTCCAGCGCGCGACTTGATGAACTCTCAGAGCCTTTAAAAGCGGCGTGTGTTCAATAGCTAAAATACTCGTAGGTAAAATTACTTTAATCAGAGTCATTGAGTTCCCAGCACTAGTACGCTACTTTCCCTCTTTACGTGAGCCCTTCTCCTCTTTCTTACTCTTCTCCTCTCTACTAGTTGTGCTAGTCTTCTGCTCTTTTTCCTTGATCATAAAGAGCGTTGTTCTCTGCCTACCACCCATCTAGATCACCTCTGAGTAAACTCTACAGAGTCGACTAAAGAATACAGTGGTAGTTCTGGTAATTTATATTTTCTACACTACTTGCTGAACTTAAGTGGTTTGGATGTACTAATGACTTCTACTCTCCTGTTAACAGTATTAATGTATATCGCCTCGCCAATACTGAGTCTAAATAGCACTCTAGCCTGATCTTCGCTTAGACCTATAAAACTTCTAATTTTCTCGATGTACTCTCCGTTCCTTGAGCCGAAGACTACGATGTGACTAATGTTTTCGAGGACTTCTAGCGGTATGTCCTCGGGGCTTTGAGTTGATATTACAACTCCAAGTCTTCTACTCCTACCCTCTCTAACAATCTCGGCAATAGACCTGAGCCTGAGAACTCTCCAAGCATCATCTACTAGTACTAGAGCTCCTCGATTAATAGTGCTCTTAAGTAGAGTATTTCGGACTATTCCTATGAAGAGTGTTGCGTAAGTGTTCTGAAATACTACTCCTCGCTCCTTTAAACTTATAATCACATTTCCCTCGAGAACGTCCTTTAGAGTTGCGTAATCCACAGTGCCACTCAAAAACTCTAAGAAGTGTACAAGTGTAGAGGCGGGTTGCGATTTAAGCGACTCCTCGATATTAACAGCCCTCTCGAGGGCGCTGAGAGCACTAGAAACTCTATCTATGGGTAAGCCGGTAACGTGCGAGACCGCGTCTAAGACCACAGACCTCCAGTCAATAGAACTCGCACCCGGAGGCGGCTTTAAAAAACTGAGAGGCAGCGTCTCCGGCTTAACAACTAGTAGCGTGTTTGACGCTAAGTAGTTTTCCAAGTCGCCCTTAAAGTCAATAGCATATATTTTTACCAGCTCGTCTGCCACTACTTGCTCAACTATACTAGCAAGGAGCGTGGTCTTGCCTCTGCCAGTGGGGCCTATTAGGGCTAAGTGGTAGTAAAGCTCCTCGGGCTTTAAGCTAACTGGGTGTAGAGTGTCTTTCTTATATCCAATTACGACACCCTCTCTCGAAGGTGTAATTTTGTCTATTACAAGTTGCTGGAACGGGGAGAGCCTACTCGCCTCGACGATAATAGGGCTCGCACCCACTTCTCTATCGAGACCTAGTGATCCGAGCACGTACTTGACTATTTCCTCGCGAGTAGCTCTTTCAAGGTGCAAGTTGAAGTGCTTTTGGAATATTTCTACAACTACTGATTCGTAGTAGTCTGCAAGACTTCTAGCTCTATCCGAGTTACTATCACTAACTGTAAAAGTGACTACAAGAGTCGCTTTTATAAAGGGCTTACCGTTCAAAATGGCCTCGTACAAGCTCTTGAGCTTGTGAAGTTTAGCCTGTAGCCTTACTCTCCGATGCTCCTCGCTTGCGCTCTCCAGGTCTACCTGAGTATTTAATATTTCATTTGCGAGTTTCTTCAGGAACTTTTCAGTGTTCAATTCCTCTTTGAGTATGTGTATACCTACACCTGATGGCAGGGATTTTAGTAGAGCGCTATAAGACTCTATTAAAGTCCTCGCTGAGCTCTCCGAGAGGTCTTCGAGTGAGTACTCTGCACTCCTACAGATTAAAATACGTTTAACTACGACTCTTCTGGATAAATAGGTCACTATGTCAGGGGGTTCAACTACGAGTCTAAATTTAATTGGAAGATTTACTTGTAGTAGTTCAAGAACTCTCTTCACTATTTTCACGTGCTCTCACCAACTCTAATAACAGTACTGAGAGTAGTGGCAGCGAGACTAGTAAAGAAGCATATACGTAGACTACGCTAGAAGTCACTAAGAACATCTGAAGAGTATATAGGACTACGAGAAGTAGCAGTACTACTGTAACTCTCCTCAACTACACCACCACTAGGTACTTAGCTATACTCGTTGAAACCCCGCCCAGTAGGCGAGCTACGCTGTACGAGACTGCGAGCAGAATAGATACGTATATAAGCGGCATAATTGTCAACTCCACAAACATATACGTAGCAAAGAAGATCAGGGATTCGGGTGAAAACACGTCGACTTCGAGAGCTTTTAGTATAAATGGCTCTACTAGTACATCCGGGTGAGGCGTAGAACGATATTCTAGTGCAATATCAACTGCGTAAACACCTGGTGTAAACGTGTATTTGAAAGCCTTGTAGCTAATACCGTACCACGTGAACTTCACGAGATCCGACTCTCTCACTTCTGTGTTGTTAACGAGTACTTTTAATTCATCTGAGCTCTCTACGTAAATACCAATATATGTGTCACTTTTCACATCTACGACTAGTTTAACTCTACTCGCTTCTCTATAGTAGTCCAGAATGGTTACATAGCTACCTATCTCTACAACTCTGATCGTGTCTAGCGCTACGAGGTCTGGTAATTGAAGCGTGTAGTTATGCGACGCAGAGCTCGTAGCTGGTAGTGTAAACTTGTACTTAATGCCAGCTATTTCGACTACCGCCTCGTGTCCTTCACAGGGAAATCCTCCTCTCGACTTATCAGCTACTAGGAATCCACGTGTATCAAATACATACCTGTAGAGGAACTCCTCGCCTCTGTAGCCCTCAATAACAGCTAAGCCCAGAGGGCGGCCTTCAGCGTCTTTGAGGCTTAAAGTAGCAGAACACACGGGTTCGTTGAGGCCGTAGCTAGCTATAGTACCACTCGTTGCTGCTGATATGAATTGCGGCATTAGTGGCACGCCCACAGAGAAGACTATTGTTAGCGCTATAATCATCGCTCCAGCTCCTCTCGAGAGTCTAAATGGTATTGAAATTAGGAGTATGCCCAGGGCTATGAGAAATCCCGCGGCTACTCTGAGCACTCCTGCTACTATTGAAACCGCTAGTATTGTTGTGAGCGAGGTTGTAACTAAATTCACAATAGGAGTTACTATGCCTGAAACTACAGGTCCCAGGCCGATTTTACTTGAAACCACACTAATAGCCTTTAGAACCGAGAGTATTAGAGTTAGTAGTGATGTCCTATCAGCCACCCACTGCGCAAAGCCAGCCCAGTCTGTGCCGAGCACGCTACCTAAGTAGTCAATGATTGAAACGAGCGTCCTATAGGAGAAGACGAGAACAGCTGAGAAGACGCCGTCCACTAGGAGCATTCTGCCTAATCTTTTAACAGTGTAAATGGGGAGAGGTAGCGCTCTTAGTAATACGCCTAGACAATACGAGAGAACGGATAAGTAAAACGCTAATGACAGGATATCCACTGAGAACACCTAGTACAAGTAGGTTTAAGTGTGTAGTTTAGGGAATTGAAGGAGGCTGCGGCATGGGTAGTTGAAGTGAAGAAGTAACATAGGCAATAATAGCAAATACCGTTGTACCCATAGCTAGCCAGAACGCCGCCCAAATAGCGTCTTCTATAAATTTACTTCCAAGTTTCTTTATCTTCAAAAACGGTATTGGCAAGCCTCGAATAAGCCACCCAATAATCCAGGCTAGTAAGAACACGAACCACGCTACCACTACAGTCAGTGTAATAAGGCCTTTAATGAACTCCACTGGATCCACAATTAACACCCATAAAACTGAAAGAGGTAAAAATTAGAGAGTTGAGTAAAAGTATTCTATTAGCAAGTTATCTCAGGGATTTTAAGTGCGCAGACTATGGCCCAAAACTGTTAAGATATACTGGGATCCCTGGCTAAACATACCAATAATTAAACCAAGACAGGAGGAAATAGAGCTATTCTACGTCTTAAAACTCGGTGAGCCCGGCGATGCGAGGCCCGCGTTCAGAGGTGATCTAGAGAGGCTCAAAGAGGCGTTAAAGTACGAGTTCGGCGATCTCTCGTTTTTCGACAAGTATATTAGTGGTAAGTTTATACTGCTCAATAAGGTGCCACACTGGGACTTAATGTACGAGGTAATAGTTTCGGGTAATGTGATTGGACAACTATACTATGATCCCTTCCGCGAGAAGTGGCGTTTCAGATTAACACATCAGGGAGCATACATAGCTCTACAGCTGGGAGTTGTAGAGGCTATTAAGGCTCAGCCCCCCTTCTACGTGGACCGGGTTATCACGGGCAAGTCCAGTGGGTCGGCTAGGCAGGTAGTCATAGTAGACACTAAGGGAAATATTCGCGCTATTGGCGAGGCTCTAGAAGACGCCGAGATACTAATAACTAAGACGTTCCACGAGAGAGTGTTACCAATAGAGACCAGCGAGAAGCCCGCCTCAATAGACCTCGTGCTTTCACGTAATCTTGAGGGGCTGAAAGCTCTAGAAGAAAACTCAACTAAGTTCCTCACGAGACTGAGCACGAGATTTAACTTAAAGCCGGTTGTCTCGTATTCCGGCGGTAAAGACAGCCTAGTAGCTCTAGACCTCACTCACAGAGTTTTCGGCGAGGTCGAAATACTCTTCAATGACACTGGGCTCGAACTCCCCGAAACTCTCAGAAACGTCGAGGAAGTATCATCTTTTTACGGGTTTAGAGCTCACTACGCGTCAGCTGGTGATATTTTCTGGAGGGCTGTAGAGGTATTTGGACCTCCCGGCAAAGACTACAGGTGGTGTTGTAAAGTCGCTAAGCTCACACCTATTGCTAAGCTGACTAAGACCACGTGGCCTAATGGAGCGCTAAACATAGTTGGCCAGAGAGCTTACGAGTCTCTTGACAGAGCGCGAAGTCCTCTAGTCTGGCGTAACAAGTGGGTTTCCCACATGGTCAGTACTACACCTATTCAGTATTGGAGTCAATTAGCGTGCTGGCTCTACACATTCAAGTATAAGTTACCATATAACAGACTCTATGAAGAAGGTTTTGACAGACTAGGTTGCTACTTGTGCCCGTCTTCAGCTCTAGCCGAGTACAGAGAAATCGAGAAGTTGCACCCGGATCTCTGGGCGAAGTGGCGGTGTATACTCGAGACGTGGCGTAATAGACTCGGACAACCTCCCGAGTGGAGTAGATTAGGGCTGTGGAGGTGGCTCGGTCCAGTTACAGCTAAAAGAAGAGTCGCGGTCCAGCTGAAAAACTACGAGATCAATTGGCAAGAAGAGTACAAGAGGAGACTAGCAGGTAGTAGCGTTAAGATCTACCCCGTAAAGGTCGCTAAGGAAGAGTCAAAGCTAGTAGTAGAGTTTAATGAGAATCTCATACCTGCAAGTCTAGTAGAACTCGTGAGCACAAATCTCGAGAATACAGGCTTCACTGTAATTACCAAAGAGGGCGCTTTACTAGAACTCTCAAAAGGAGAGTTAAGAGTAGCTATTCGAGGTAATGTCCTAGAAGCCTATATGTCGAACTCTGCTCATTTCGAAGACCTCGTTGACGTCATTAAAATTATTTACAGGCTACACGCCTGTGTTCTCTGTGGTGGTTGCGCTGTGTGGACTCCTAGGGGGAGTTTGCAACTAACACTAAACGGACCTAGACCCGCAATGAAATTAAACGAGAAGTCTGCGCGCGTCTTCATCGAAGTGTGCCCTATAAGCGACCAGCTAGTGGAGAAACTAGTAGTTCCACTTGTTCTCGGCGACTACAAAGCCTTTAAGCGAAAGAGCAGGAGGAGGCCCGAACCCGTTGACACTACTTCTTTCTAAAGACGCCTGCTCTAATGAATCTCTTCTCAGCTTCGTATATCTCGTCGAGTATATCAGCACCTCCAAAAACTCTACTAAGAATTCTCGCTGCTTCACTAGTACTCACGCCTCTAGCTGCGAGAGCTAGTAGTGCCTTGTCTCTAAATCTGTAGAGTAGAGTAGCTCTAGTTACCAGGTCCTCGTATATCTTCTTTTCCTCACCACTTAGCTTCGCCCCTCTCCTAGCCTTATTGAGAACTTCTAGCTCGACCTCGACATCGCCTTTTACTAGCGTTAACGTGGCGTAGCCGCACTTGGGACATGCATACTCCTTTAGAGTCTCCATGACCTCTTTAACAAGACCTTCAATTCTATGCCCGCACCTAATACACACTAATATAATTCGCCTCCTCAGTAACTTATCTAAATAAGTTGACTTGTCTAGAACAGTGAGGCTCCTCGCAAGCGGCGTCTCAATGTACTCTAGTATAGCTAAGTGATGCTTTTGAAGCGCGTTATATTTCCTGAACACTACTTTAATAGACCCGCTCAAAATCCCCTCTGCTAGTTGCCTCAGAGATTTAATATCGTAGTCTCTAAGTAAGACCTCTCTCAAAGCCTCAAGACCAATAATAGTGTCTGTAAACGCCTCCAGCAACTTTCTACTAACAGGCGCTCCCGGCGAAATAGCCCCGAATCTCTGCCCCACTTGGTATATTCTCCACAAGAGGGCATTGCTATGCATCGCCACTGTTTTTATGACCTCGGGAGTAGTGTACTTGTACAGCTCTCTAATTGTATTGACAACCCACTCTACTACGCGCGCGTCTACCGGGTCAATAAACCTAATTACAATGGCGTAAGGCGTGGAATGAATCTCGGATCTGACGTATGGATAGGCCTGCTTTAAGACGTATCTCGTAATGTCCCTAATTGCGCTATTTGCACGGCTTCCACCGAAAATGTTTATAATAACCATTCTCCAGTCCTCAATGTAATCTACGTAGAAGGTTTGATCGTCGCCTAGATTCGCTATGTACTCGGGGACCTCCTCTCCGCGCGCGCTCACGCCTACACGAGTCTTGTAAGACCTAATAACCTCTCCGATTTTAATAGCCGTTGTGTACTCAACTGGTATGTTCTCCCCCTCCCAGTGGGGTATAAACGCCTCGGAGAGCTCCGTCTCTGCCAGCTCTACGTAGAGTTTTGCCTCTTTTTCATCGTAATTGAGAACGCGCCATGAGCGTCCAGCTAGAATTAATTTGTCGCCGGGTGAAATGTTCAGTACAACGTATTCCTCGTCTAGAGCCCCTATTCTCCCATCACTTAAAACGTCAATTACTGTGACCTCTCTACTAGACGGTATCATCGAGGTCGTGTATAAGTAGAGCCTAGTCTTCTTAGTCGATTCAAGAACCCCGTCACGCTCTTCTATTGCACGTGTATATGTTAAGAACTCAATGACCTTTAAATACTCCTCGTACTCTAGTTCACTATAGAGCTGACTTCTCTTTATTAATTTAAAGAGCTCGTCTTTGAAGACGCCCTCGGGATTTAGTGCTGTAAATAGTGTTACTGCGTACGCCAGTACATCTAGTGGCTTTAGTGGCACGTATTCTTCTTCGAGTTCCCCTCTGAGAGCTCTTTGAACCAAAACCTCTGCCTCCAGTTTGTGTAAAATATTGTTCGTTACTATAACTGTTCCTTCACTAATATCTCCTATTCTGTGTCTACTCCTACCAATACGCTGTACTAACCTAACTGCCTGCCTAGGAGACATGTACTGAATTACGTGATTCACGTGTCCAATGTCTATGCCTAGCTCTAGGCTTGAAGTAGCTACTAGTACATTGATCTTTCTTTCTTTAAAGGCTCTCTCAACGCCTTCTCTGTGATGCCTTGAGAGACTCCCGTGGTGGACTTCTACAACTAGATTATGTACGCTACTCAGGCGCTTTAATAGGTAATTAAGGCTTTCTGCTAGAGACCTGGTATTTGTGAAGACTATTACGTGTCCGTGTCTTCTAGCTAGATCCACTATAGTATTAAGCCTAGCTGCTACTGCGCAGTCCTCAATTTCATTACAAGTGAATTTGCACTCGTCACTACTACACTCAGTAGGACTCACTACTTCGACTCTATTAGCTCTTAGACTGGGGTCTCTAATTACAGTTACATCTCTATCAGCAGAGAGAGCCTGAATCGCCAGCTCTATATTGCTAAGAGTGGCTGTCAGCGCTACTTTAACTAGCTTTTTTCCGAGAACGCTCTCTAGTAAATTGAGAACTACGAGTAAAAGCGCCCCTCTCTTACTCTCGAGAATCTCTCGGTACTCATCTATAATAATAAACTTCAAGTTCTTTAATTTCTCGCGGAGAGAGTCGTCGAGCAGTATGTAATTCAGAGACTCCGGAGTTGTTATTAGAACATGTGGGGGGTTTTTACTCAGCTGCTTTCTCAGACTACTCGGCGTGTCACCGTGCCTCACAGCAACGGTGAGCTTAAAACACGATGCAATATTCTTTAATCTGCGCTCGAGATCTCTATTTAGAGCTCTAAGAGGAGTTATGTATATTGCCGCTATAGGCTCTATCCTCTCAGTGTAAATTTTTAACATGACTGGAAATATAGCCGCCTCCGTCTTTCCGCTTCCAGTAGGTGCTACTATTATTACACTCCTGCCTTTAAGTATATGCTTTAAGCTCTCGCGCTGCGTAGCTGTAAGTTCCTCGTAACCTAGATTTTTAAGACACTCAGCTACTGTAGCGATACTGCTCAGCACCATTGTCTAGTCCTTAATACGAATTCTCCTCCTCTCAAATCACAAAACTAAAATTACTGATTCGCTTAATAAGAGGTAATAAAAACCCTCACCACACAGAGAATCTAAAACTTAGACTAAAATTTACAAGTGCGGTGTAGTTTTGGAATTATATTTGGAATTATAGAACTTCCACTGCCAGCAGAATCCCCCTCAGCTAATAAGTCTTGAAACACTTATGTATAGTAGTGGCTTGTGGTAGTGAGCTTGGTGTTGAGTACTCCGAGTGAATTTAATAAAGAATACAGTAAGAGCGTCTTAGTCCTGGTCATTAATATCGTAGTGTATATTGTCACGGGTCTTTTACATAGTACTAGTAGTTTGAGTTTAGGTTTTAGAATTGAGTATGCTTTCTACTTAGTTCTCTTCACGCTACTACCCATATTACTAGTAGTAGTACACGTAGTCGCCATTACTGCGGTAACTGGTAGTATTTCCTACGCTATTTTTAATAGACTATGCCTCTACTTTCAAATGGCACTACTAGAACACTACGAGTTGTCATTCCCTAGTACTACTAGAGAAGTTTTTTCAATTCTACTCGGAGTATTTACTGCTCGATTTATAGTATTGAGGCTCTACGAGAAGCGAGAAGGAGTAAATGCAAGTATACAAGAACTCATTAAGAGTATAGGTATTAGAAAGCCTAGTACTAGTGAGCTACTAAGAGCTGCGCCTACCTTGCTGTCTTCTCACAGTATTGGATTCTCCCTATTCATACTACTCTACACAGCTATACTCTCCACAAGGGGAATTGCTATTGAGAGAGCTACCTCTGCTCTCTCCCTACACCTCTACATTCAGTCTATTCTCCTCTCCATATCTCTCCTCTGTACTAGTCAAAGAGCCATTAGCGAAGTAGCACTACTGGGCTTCTTCTCTGGAGTAGGTGTTCTCGGAGTTCCCTCATTAGTAACTACACTACCCAAGAGAATGATCTCGAATAAACAGTCGATTAGAAAAGTCTTTTACACAGAACCAGTTGGCATATTCCTCGGAGTAGCTGAGGCTGAAATGATCTACGGGAAACCCCGCGGAGTCTACACGGAGATCTCACAAGAACACATTCTTAGCGCTCAAGGCAGAGAGACGTGGTTCTTTAGAAGAACTGATCAGCACATATACGTGAAACTAGAAGACTTAAACACTCCTCACATAGTAATTATAGGAGTCTCAGGCACTGGTAAGACCACTCTAGTTAAGCACCTCGTACTGGAGTCTAGCGGGGTTTATGGGTATCGATTTCTGATCATAGACCCTCACGGCGAGTACTCTGATTTAGCTGCGGACGTGCCGTGCAAAGTAATTGACGCCTCAAAATACTCCATTAATCCACTAGTACTCGAAAACGTGTCACCAAGAGACAGAGCGCTACAGCTCTCTCACGTTATAGCCTCTATATTCAAGCTTGGATTTATTCAGAGAAAATTACTCGAAGAAGTTATAATGAAGGCCTACGCCGATAAGGGTATAACAGAGCGTCCAGAGACGTGGTCACTAGAACCACCTACACTTAAGGATCTTGTTAAGACGTGTAAAGAGCTCAGTGAACTAAATCCCGAATACCTCCGCGTCCTCCCCTACTTAAGTTTAATTAGTGAAAGCTTGGGGGAAGGCCAGCCTCTAAGCGTGGGTGATTTACTACAAGGAAATAGTATAGTAGACTTGAGTAAGGTCTCGAGCGACTTCGCGAAAGCAATTCTCGTAGAGACTCTACTGTACATGATAATTAATAGAATGTACCGAGCTAAGAGAATACCTCTTCAGCTCGTTATAGACGAGATCAGACATGTCATGCCGAGAGCACTGGGTATGGAGCTTCTCTCGAGAATATTTATGGAGAGCCGAAAATTCGGGTTCTCAACAATAGTTGTATCTCAGGATATCAAGAGGATTCCAAAAGCTCTACTCAACAACGCCGGGTTAAGAGTGATCTTCGCGCTCAACGAGCCGGAGAGTATTAAAATAGCAGCTGGAATAATCGGCGGTGCTGTTAAGACTAAAAGCATGTGCGTTTCGGAGGCTTTGAGATCGCTAAAACAGTACAAGTTCCTAGTACACGCAACAGGCTCTGAAAACACCTATATTATTAGATTAGAGCGCGCTCAGGCTACACAAAACTCTAGATTTAATAGTAGCGGGAATAATAGCGATATAAAGATTAACGACACGAATAGGTACAGGTAATTTAGGCTGAGAACATGGCTTTGAGAGAGGAGGATGTAGACGAAGAGGTAGAAGCAGAGGTCACTGAAGCTGAAGTAGAAGAGGAGGAAGAATCCGGTGAAGTCGTAATTGACCAATTGAGATTCTTCCTAGATATTAGTAAAGCCTGGCATGGTATTTTACATGAAAACCTACCTATAGAGGTGCTAAAGAGTCTACGAGAAACAGCTGAATCACTTAGAAAAACAATACCTAGCAAAAAAGTCACTAAGAAGAAGCGCAAGAAAGCAAAAAGGGCTAAGAAAACCAAGTCTACTAAGTCTAAGAAAAGCGCGAAGAAGAGCTCGGGGTAGTTCTGGTTGCGCGGCTTATCAAGTGATCTAGTGAATACATTATTAGAGTGAAGTTGCAAAGTCCCGAGTATGGCGGTATTTATGTTTAAACTAGTATATCCAAACGCGTCTAATCTTAAACGCGTATTTCAAGCCCTTGTTAAAATTAGCGACGAAATACCATTCTTTGTGAAAATGGACTCCCTAGAACTCAAGGTCATAAGTCCCGATAAGACGCTCATGACTATTTATAGGGCTCCGAGCATTGTCTTTGAGGAGTTTACTGTTGATAGTGAAGAGAGTTTTATTGTCTCCGGGACGGAGCTTAAAAAAGCCGTTAAGAGAGCTGCCAGAAATGACGTAGCTGTATTTGAGCTTGATAGAGAAAATGAAATTCTTAAATTCACTCTTAGAGACAAGAAAACTGGTCTTGAGAGGGAGTTGGCAGTTCCGCTAGTACCTAAGCCCGTTGAACCTCCACCCGAGATACAGTTAGATCTATCTGTGACCTTTACCATGCTCTCTCAGGACTTCAGGAATATAGTAGGAGATCTCAAGCTCGCGGGCGACGAGGTCCACTTCATCTACGAGGCCGGCAAGATCACTATTATTAGTACTGAGCAACAAAAGGAGTACAGGTGTGATTTAGTTGAAGGTAACCCCTTAATCCTCTTATCGTCTCTCATCGAAAAGAGCAGGGCTACATATAGTGTAGACTTACTCGTAGAGGCAACGAGGGCTGCTAGTGTCGCTAAAAATGTAACAATAGCGTTTGACACCGGTAAGCCCATGAGAGTAGAATACGATATTGGTGATGGAAGTAAGTTAATTTACTGGCTTGTACCCAGAGTCTAGTTAATTTTAGCTTTCGCCCTCAAGAGCCTTCATGAGCTCTTCAAACACTTTCTTCCTCTCTTCACTACTAATTGTTTTAATCTGCACTTGAGGAGCTACTCGTTCTGCTGGTATTTTCCACGCTGGAGACCTGCACTTATTTACTCGGAGAAGACAGCTCACACAGCATATATAGTCGACTAAGAGTTCTGGAAATAGAGTACATCTCAGTGTCGGCTTGTAGAGCCCGCAAAAATCACATCTCTCCCAGTATATAGTCATGAAGCTCGCCTAGCTCACTAGTGATATTATTTCAAGCAATATTTATAACGAAGAGGTCGCAGTACATGGGTACTGTAGCTTGGAATTAATCGCTGTTAACTAAGCAGGCAGAGTAGTCATCTTCTTCCACATGTTTTGGGAGCGGACATGATCATGTAGGAATAAGAGCTATAACAGCGTGTGTTAACAAGGCTACTAAATAAGCCATTACTAGTATTTGTACTACTGTTCTAATCGTTAGCTTTAAACTCCGAGTCTCACTATATATAGTTGCGACAGTTGCTAGGCATGGTACGTAGAGAGTTATGAATACCGCTAATGGTATAATTGCGTGCTCAGAAATGCCTGTAGCGATCAGGGCCTCCTTAACGCTCTCTGCACCGGTTACTCCAATAAGCACACTTATAATGAGTTCTTTAGCTATAAAGCCAGTAATTACCGCTAGCGAGACAATCCATGCATTCTCACCAGTTATACCCAGCGGTTCTAATACAGGTGTAATCATTCTGGAGATAGAGGCCGCTATGCTCTCACTTGGATTATCAGTAAAGCCTTGTGTTAGAGATGTGTGAGCTAACACCCAGAACACAATATTAGCTAGTAATATTATGGACCCGGCTTTAACTAGAAAGTGTTTTGTGTGCCACCAGGTATACCACCAAACAACTCTAGGTATTGGTCTATGCAGTGGGGGTTGCTCTAGTAGCAATCTCACTTCTACTACTTCTCCTCTCATAGCACTCCACAAATGTAATACGTACTCTAAGGTAAAGAACACTGCAAACGAGACTAAGTAGGCAGTAACTACTAGCAGAAAGCCCCCTTCAACCGCTGTGGCTAGAGCGAGTAAAACTACTAGTCTGGCCTGACATGGTATAAATGGCAGTAGCATTATCAGCCTACCCCGCTCCACGCCGCTGGGAATATTGCGAGTAACTATTATTCCCGGCACATTACAGCCTAGCGATATTGACATGGGAAATAGCGCGTGTCCAGATAAGCCCAGCTTCTCAAACAGAATATGAATGCCCACAGCTATCCTCGTTAATACTCCAGAGTCTTCAAGTGCGCCAATGATCGCCATTACAATCATTATTAGCGGTAGGAATAACAATACAGCTCCCACACCACCAAGAACAGCCTCGCTCAGAAAACGCGTAATAATGTTCTCGCCAATAGTGCTTATAAGCACCTCTGAAGATCCCTCAATGATTTTTTCAATTAGAGAACTAATAGTGAACTCTTCAATCATCTCCGCTAATTCGCCAAACCCCATTACTTCTAGTAATTGAGTTATGGGAAACCCAGTATTCACTGTAAAAGCGAGTATGAACGCCATAATAATTGTACCAATACTTATAATCGGAGCTAGAATAGGGTGATAGAATATCTTTGAAGCCGTAGCTTTTCTTTTAACGGCTACTTGCACTATGCAGGAGTTGCCTATCTTCTCGGCGTAGTTTACTCTACTGCGCGCAATTACTATTGCTGGGTTCACTTTTAACACTCTAATAGCTTCCTCTCTCAGCTCTAAGAGAGCCTTGTATAGATTCTCGCTCCTAGACCTGGTTAACTCTAAGATCTCGCGATCGTCCTCAAACACTTTCACTGCGAGCCATCTAGGCGACAACTCAAAGCCGCTCTGCTCTATGAGGTCTTCTGCTACTTCTATGTACGTGTTTAACTCGCCATAATCTATACGTAAACGCTTTTCTCCCGTGTTCTCGTATACTTCTATTATCTTCTCAATAAGCTCGGTTAACCCTATATTCTTCACAGCTGACAAGGCCACTACTGGGACATTTAGTTGCTTTTCAAGTAGAGGCAGGTTTATGTGAATACCGCGTTTATGCGCCTCATCAATTTTAGCTACTCCAATAACGACTTTTCCCGTCAGCTCGAGGATTTCAAGAGGTAAGTAGAGAGTTCTGATCAATGAAAGCGAATCTACGAGTACTACTATTACATCTGGCTTCTCGTTGACGATAAAGTCTCTGGATATTTTCTCCTCCAGCGTGAGTGCTGATAAACTATAAACACCTGGAAGGTCCACTAAATCTATTTGGTAATCGCGGTACTTTATAGTTCCTTCTGTTCTGCTCACAGTTGTGCCAGGCCAGTTGGTTACTACTACAGAGCCTCCCGTCAGAGCATTAAATAGCGTTGATTTGCCTACATTAGGCTGGCCTACTACAGCAACTCTAATTTTCTTCATTAGATTCAACCTTAACGAGTAGTTTTTGAGCTATGCCACGACTAAGAGAGATCTCCGTGCCGTAAACACTAATTACAATAACTCCTCCACCACTATTAACTAGAACTCTGATCTTTGCACCTGGAACGAGCCCCATACCTAGTAGTCTAGATAGTATGCCTTTTCCGGCTTCTATTGAAACTATAGTAGCTACTCGACCCTCGCTAATCTTATCGAGAGTCGTAGTGTCGTCCCCGGTTCTAACCATTAGTAAACACCTCTCCTGGTCAGTCCAGCTAAGACTCCATAGTAGTTATCTAACTAGAGGGTAGGATTTAATAAATTTAGACATGTCTAAATTTATGAGTGGCGCGCGCTACAATTTAGCTAGCTGTCTAGCAAACACTGTAAAAGCTACACTCTTAACTACCTCTCTAAGCACGTTATTGTACTTTATAATAGTACACTTAGAGGTCTGCCCTACTACTTCAATAACTACTCCGGGCTTGAGTTGGAGTTCTTTTAGAGTTGGTATAATCGATAATAACTCTCCTGCTATTCTTTCAACCACGTAGACTCCTGGTGTAGCCTCACTCAGTCTTATAAGCTCAGTTAACTGCCTCTCCACTTCACTCGCCTCTACAGGTGGAATTGTATTTCCGTGAGGACACCTTCTCGGCGATCCCGTGAAGACGTATACTCTCTCTATTAATTCGTCTGGTAAGTGTTCCAAGTAGTGCGCATAGTAATGTGCATCAAATACATCAATGCTGAGTTTATACACTAGAAACACTTCGGCTATTCTGTGTTTCCTAATAATTTTCTTAGCTATTTCTTCCCCTCTTTCAGTTAGTACTACTTCTCTGTACTTCTCTCTCTTGACAAGCCCCTCTCTTTCTAGGCGAGAAATAACCTTAGAGGCTGTTGAAGGCTTTACTCCGAGCTCTCTTGAAATATCTAGTAATTTAGCAGATCCATAGACTTCTCGTAGCCTATATATTGTAGTCACGTAGTCCTCTCTACTAATACTAGACCCGCCACTAGAGATACTGGCTCTTTTAGATATCACAATGATCTCCGCTGCTCGTGGCACTTTTACTGTGGAGAGTGCTAGGGCGCACTGCACTTATATTTTTAAGCAACTATAATTTGGTTAACTAGTGCTGGGTGGTGCTTATGCCCAAGGAAGTAAAAAACCCTGAAGAGTTTGTTAGAATATCTGAGCGTGCAGTAGAGTGTAGAGTAGTTAAGCTAGAGGACGAAGGGGTGGCTAAAGTCAAAGCTAGGACAAAGAGGTATTTGTACATTATTAAAATACCACTAAGTCAGCTCGAGGAGTTCATTAAGAAGCTGAAGTGTCAGAATATAAAGTTTATAGAGTAGAGCCGGGGGCGGGATTCGAACCCGCGATTTAGCGGGTATCCAGCTGAGCCCTGCAGCCCGCCGCCTTTGACCGCTCGGCCACCCCGGCACATCCTTAAATTTCTAGTAATTACTCTCTTAAAACCCTTACTGTCTTAGACCTCTTCAAGCTAGTATTTCGGTATATTATTCAATGTGCTAGAGAGCCATAGCGGGGTCTACGTCAACTGTGAATACCTGTGAATAGCTGTAAATACTTGAGCTAGTTGCTTTCTATAACTACTAACACCTTGACCTTCCTCCCGTGGAACTTCTCTAGTTTTAGCTGGTACTCTCTTGGTGGATATATAATGTACCTGTTCTTCGAGAACCTTACTACTTTAGCCTCAAATACGTATACTTGGCTCATTCTCGCACCAGTAGGAATACTGTTCAAAAACGCTTATAAGACTGTCTACAATAACTAAGCAGCGGT